>CAYWLI010000015.1:0-27076 GCA_964459135.1 uncultured Thermodesulfobacteriota bacterium
CAATAATCTTATATTTCAAGATCACCAATCCACTGGGGCTTGCAGCCGTTCGTCTAACGCTCAGCATCAGCCGCGGCGCTAAGCGTCCGCTGCATGCTGTTGTTCGGCGGCCTCTTCGCTGACCGCCAAGGCACCCAGCCCAATATCCAACCCATATCGCCGCAGAGTGAACCGCCCGCGACTACGTGCGTTTCAGCGGCCAGACCCTGCCGGTTCGCTGCACAACTGGCTTACCGCCAGGCAGCGCTCTTCCACCGCCCGGCGGTCCTCGTCTTCGGGCAACCCCTCACTAGCCCCTCGGGCGATCATTTCAGCGTGCCGTAAGAGCGTGGCGCGGTCCTCTGGCCGATGTGCGAATCCTGCGACCACGGCGATCGTTTCCAGCAGGCGGATGGTCACCGCGGCGCTGGAGCGGCTATATTGCCGAATCTGGTTGAACGCCGCGTCCGTGAGGTCCGAGAACGTGACGACAGGCGTAATGACCCGAAGCTGATCCTGAGAGTCATGGCGAAAAGGCGACGGCATGTCTCGCTGAACCAAACGACACAGTGCGGAGCCCAAGTGGTCCACACACGTCATCGCCGTGAATGGGTCATTCACCCCGGGGGAGAGGGCTCGTACCGCGATTTCGACGAGTTGGTTGACCACGAACTCAATGTCTTGGCCGGACGTCCGCTGGTTACCCAGGGCGAACGCGGAATTGACCCGGTCCGCGAGCTGGTCGGTAATCCGGTTTCCTGGCCAGACCAGCACCAGCGGGCAGCTGGCGACGACATAGTGCCCGGGTCCTCGCTCCAGTCGAATAATGACATCCTCTTGCATGGCCAAAGCCATCAAGTCATCTCCGTCGATGAACTGGATGTAGCCATCCTCGGCCGAGCCAACAGGACGGGCTTCCCTATCCAACGCGTCAAGGAAACCGGCGTCGGGTGGCTCCGTCGGAACCCGTGGTACTCCCCGTCCAATGTTTTCCGGGAACAGACGGTCGATCTCCCCGATCAACTCCTTTCCGACCCGCGTCACAATCTCGTTGGCCTGGATGGAAACGGACACGTGATGGATGAAGTAGATCAATACCCCCACACTCACGACCGCGAGCAGCACACCGAGGGTGACCGACAGGTGAGGGACAAAGGCGACCTCATCAGCACGGCGGATGGTGCGCAGGACGAGCAAGCAGTATAGGAAGGTGGCGATGAACGTGCCGAGTACCGCCTGGGTCGTGGTATCGCGCATGAAATTGCGAAGCAGACGGGGTCCGAGCTGTGCCGAGGCAAGCGACAGGGCGACCAGGGTCATCGAGAAGACTACGCCGGCGATTGTGATCATGGACGCCGCGATGGTCCCCAGCACGGCAGTCGTCCCCTCCGCTCCACCGGTAAATGTCCAGCCCCATTCACGCTGCAACCAGTTTGTCACCGGCGCATCAAGGGCGACGGTCACGAAGGCCAACGCTACCGCCCCGCCAGCCATGACTGCCGGGAGGAACCAGAAGCTGGAATGAACGCGATCCCATGTTTTGAAAATCTGTACTCTCATGACGGTGGCACCTAATCCGCTCGCATTCCCTGCTTGGCCGAACGAATGAGTTCAGGCGCGTTGCCCGCCTGAGCTCAGTCTAGGACCACGAAAAATCGTCGCGGCGGGCAACGTCGCCTGCAACGACTGGTTCGGCGATTAGCATCCGCCCTTTTTCCCGCCCTTTTTCGAACCAGCGGGTTTACTTGTTCCTTTCCCTTTTCCTCCGCCGTGCCCATCTTTCGATCCTTGGCCCTTTGGGCCTTTTCCATCTTTATTTGGCATAGGTATCACCTCCTTTCTTTGTGTCTTTGTGGTTTACTATCGCAGCCGAACGCTTGGGTCAGTGGGAGCCGGGTTTTTCGGCAATCCACTGCACCCGGTTGTTATGTGCTGCTTCCGATTGCTCAGCTAAGCGAAAAGAGCAGCATGTCAAAACTCCTTCCAAGCGGCAGTGGACTTAGCGATTCTATGCCTGCCTGCCTCATTTCACTGGTCGCCAATTGATCGAGGCAAATGCCGTGCTGAGATTCGAAGTCCTTTATCCAGACTCCAATTTCCACGAGTGCTGCTACAAGTGCGGCGTTGGACATGTCGCACCGTAATTTCAAAATAGACCTGATGCGGCTGTCAAACGCTGGGGATTGTCCCCAGTTGAACATGAGAATGACTTTAGTCAAGAAACATAGACTGTCTGAACTCGAGTGCCATCCGCGCAAAGTTTTACGGATCTTGTCGAATGACGTTTCTATCTGCCTCAAGAGCATGATAGTGGCGTCTGGCATGTCACGAAGGACGTAACTATGCAGGGAATCCACCGTGTTCCAAAAACACTCCAACTCCTCTCTCGATATCCATTCGGCCTGTATCTCCTCTATGATGTGGGTACATTGGCCTTGCCTATTCATGTTCCACCCGCTTCCACGTACGATGGTTAGCAGCTCCACCATTCTCTTATCCGATGTTGCCGTTGACCGTGTCGTTCCGAAGAACGTGTCATACTGGGATAGCCAAGGACGATACTGGCTACTATAGCGTTTAATTGAGGTTTTGACATCCTTCAACGTCAGGTCATGCAATAGGCCGAAATCGCAAACACTCATTCGTGCGCGCCCTTCACTGTTCTGTTTCGTCTTCTTGGAGGATGAAACTCCTTTCTCCCTGCGGAAGCAACTGAAACGTAGGCGGTGTCCCCAAAGGCCAAGGAGCTTTGTGGCTTTCGATTAGCCAGATCCCGATTCCCTTATTTATCAATTCTCGGCACGATTCGTTCCAAAACGATGCCTTATCCGTATTGACTTCGACCTCTAATCCGTTCGGCAAACGAATACATATCTATTTCCAGCATCTCTTGAAATAGCGATCTCGGTCCGGAGCGGCGAGCTTCAGTCCGTATCCGGCTCCGGATTTATGATGGCTACCATCGTTCCAAGCTGTTGCTTTCATATTAGCCACACATAACAATGAGTATATGGTTTCTCTATAACACCCTTGGCCCGCAAAATTGCGGTATAACACCCCACGGCCGAAATTGCCATAAGCCTTGTGAAAACAGCGCATTACGGCGGTTGAACTGTTTGGCGAGAGGTGTTATATGGTTTCTGTATAACACACCTGGTCTTCCCTTCACAACTCGCCCATAGGGCTCTTGACACCCTTGCCTCCCCGGTTCAACACATGTGTATATACCATCGTCATTTTGTGAAGGGATATCGCTTGTGCGGATGACACAGGTGCACGGCCCTGGGATCGTCCAACTTGATTAGAAGCAACTGATATGGAGTGAACCCCTGTCATAGGCCCCCCCGGCTTTTGGAACAAACGAAAAATATCACCTTTTTTTCAAGAATGTCAAGTTTCAGAAGAAATTCTATCTTGTAATAAAAAAAGATGGCGGAATAGGCTCAAATTATGAGGCGAGGAGCTTCCAATTCATGTACAGATTCCTCACCTGCCCGCAAAGAGACATGCGCCATAGCTCAAAGCAGGCGACCTCACAGTGATTATACAGTCTGTCTAAAACGGATCAGATTTGGAGTTTGCCGAATTTCAATCACACGCCGATTACGACCTCCGGGCCAGGGGGGTATGTTACTCGCCGATGATCTTTACGAGCACGCGCTTTTTGCGCCTGCCGTCGAACTCCCCGTAAAAGATCTGCTCCCATGGTCCAAAGTCGAGATCTCCGTCAGTGATGGCGACAACTACCTCCCTGCCCATAATCTGGCGTTTAAGGTGTGCATCGCCATTGTCCTCACCTGTGCGATTGTGGCGGTAATGGGAGACGGGCTCGTGGGGGGCAAGCTCCTCAAGCCAGTCTTTGTAGTCCTGGTGGAGTCCTGATTCGTCATCATTGATAAAAACACTGGCGGTGATGTGCATGGCATTGACAAGACAGAGCCCCTCTTTGACACCACTTTCTTTGACTGCTTTGTTTACGTCTTTCGTAATGTTGATGAAAGCAACGCGCGTCGGGGCATTGAACCAGAGCTCTTTGCGAAGGGATTTCATCTCAGCCTCCTGTTTCGTCTATGAGCGGAACTCTCACCGTTACATACCCAGCATCCCCTTTTTCAATTTTGCATCTGCCGGCTTTTCCCCAAGCCATATGCCAAAGACCGCCTTCTTAAACTCAAGCCCCGGTATAGGCCCGTTTTGTTTGCCCTTTATCTCTACGCTTAAGCCTTGACCCGGTAGGTAGATCACGTCATAGATATCTCCCTTCTTCGCATCCTCTTGGAAATATCCATTAAACTCTTTGATTTCTTTTTCTATCGCAGCAATATTACCATTGGTGGCATTGGCGAACCCTTCGTTCCATGCATTGACCAGGCTTTCCTTGGACACGCTGCTATGGATGAAGTGCATACGAATCACCATGGGTTCGTCTGCTGTAATAATCTTCGCTGGGTCTGTTTCCTTTTGCAGAAGATAGAGCCCCCCTGCGTAGACCTTGATAACCACTTTTGTTCTCAGGCCAGCACCATTTAACTGCAGCTTCGCATTATTCACCGTTAGAGCGTCGGGCAGCTGAACTCCTCCGATTTCTATGCCCAGAGCAAGAGACACCGGGAAGATGGCCAAAAGAATCAACACCAAAAACATTTTTTTCATGTTAGATTCCTTTCTTTATTAAAAAGCGAAATCTGTTGCTCGTGAAAAAAGATGACCTGCTTGAATTCTTGCGATGATAGTTCCCTCCTCGTTGTCTTAAATCATAATTACACTATTCGCTGTAAGTGAAAGGCAGACTCGCGTGCGCGCGAAGAAAGGCCATGATATTGTTGCGACTACCTTCCAGGTACAGAAAGTCCAGATCAATCGTTACACCATGTTGCTGTGCAAGCTGATCGAGCCTTGAATCGTCTACGTCAGGATACATTTGCTTAAAACGGCGGTCGCTGGTAAATTGATAGAAGACTAGACAGTAGCCGTCTTCGTCGTCATACTTGGCCTGGACGATATAGATATCCCCCTTTAAGGGGACCAATCGTAAATAGCCTGTCGAGACCTTATTGTCCTTGCTCACTTCTCGGAAGCGGTAGTCATTGCTGTGGGGCACAGCCGAGATAGTCACCGATCCCCCTGCGTCGTACGTATAATTCCCTGGTACACCGTACACGGCAATTGCCGAGGAGGCATCGATAACCTCAACATCGGTCCCGTAACAACCGGCAGCGGTAAGGATCGCCGCAGCCAGCAACACGACCCCTGCCGAATACAGGATGGTCTTATGTGCCCTGCTGCCCTGCAAAAATCTGAACAGTTCTCTGGCCATATCTTTCCTCCTTATTATGTTAAGTTGACCTTACTGAGCATTATGCTTTGTGCCGGAAGTGAAAGGTAGACTCGCGTGCCCGAGGAGAAAGGCCTTGATACTGCTGCGACTACCGCTCAGGTACGGTACGAGATCAAAATCCCGATCAATCTTAACACCATATTGTTGGGCAAGTTGATCGAGTTTTTTGTCGTCTACATGAGATTCCATGGGCTTAAAACGACGGTCGCTGGTAAATTGATAGAAGGTGAGATAGTAGACCTCATCGTCGTCATACTTGGCCTGGACGATATAGATATCCCCCTGTAAGGGGACTGCTCGGAGATAGCCTGTCGAGACGTCGTTGTCTTTGCTCACTTCTCGGAATCGGTAGTCATTGCTGTTGGGCACGGCTGAGATAGTCACCCCCCCTCCTGCGTCGTACGTATAATGCCCTGGTGCATCGAACACGGCAACAGCTGAAGAGGCATCGATAACCTCAACATAGGTCTCGTAACAGCCGGCAGCGGTAAGGATCGCCGCAGCCATCAGCATGATCCCTGCGGAATACAGGATAGTCTTATGTGCTCCGCTGTCTTGCAAACACTTTAACAGCGACCTGGTCATATCTCCCCTCCTTAATAGCAAATGTAACGACGGCTTATTATCTGGACGCCGTCGTCTTATGTATCAAAAAATAGCACACTGTATGAGCAAGTCAAGGAGAGCGTGACGGCGCTGAAGAGCGTCTTGGCAATATCTCCAGCTCTCCGCTTTCCAGTGAATCATAAACACGTTATTTCACGATCGGTGACGCCTCTTGATCAAAGGGGTTTATCCTCATCGCCAGGGAAAAGAGATAGGGGAAGTTATCTTTTAAATGCCCCATATAATTCACCCATTGATGGACCAGCAAGACATATACCCTTTTGATATCACCGGCGAGATGCTGATGGTCGGTGTCCGGTAATTTTTTGACATTATCCCTGGCTGCCAACTCTTCTGCAAGGTGAAAGACCGCCCAGAGGAGTTCGGTGAAGGATTCGTGCTCCAGCAGCGTTGGATTCTCAAGAAGTCGGAGTAAAAAGTCAATCTTTTCCCTCAAAAACTTCCGTAAGCTTGATAAGTCGACCTTGTCGATATCAATGCCATAATCGAATTTCTTAAGACGCTTGCTCACATCTAGAAATTCTTGATGGGTCCAATCGCTCGTCACCATGAGATCTTTTCTGATCTTATCCAATTTAGGATCCCAATCGGAAAAGTACGTAAGCAAACTTATTCCAACCTCGCTGAAGAAGGCCCCGATAACCATGTTCAGCTTTTCCATCCGGGCATTTTTCTCCCGTGCGCTCAGCATCTGATGGATTATCACCGTAACCAGCAAAACCTCAATGGGGACAAAGGCAATATCTCCAACCAGGTAGATAAAGATATGGTGGGCGTCGTGGAAGACCACATAATGGAAAAAATAAAAAACCGCCGATAAAATAATGAGCAACGAAGCCAAAAGGATTTGCCACCTGAAACGTTTCATGTTTCTTCCTCCCTCCTTGTATGTTTTTGATCATTATTTTTAAGGTGTATCACCGTTGTTGAAGAAATGTACAATATGGCGATACCTATGCCTGCCTCACAAAGCTCAGATACGATGTCGTTCGATCCCCTGAAAAAAGTTAAGGGAGAACACCCTTTTTTAGTAGTATATTACCTTGAGGATACCGCCGCAAGAGGAGATAGCCAAGACAGGTGTGCATGCTGCCAAAACAGCAAACCATTTGAAGGAAAAATCCAATAGAAATGTGCGATTGGTATGATTCTTGATCGGTCCAGCCGATTTGCCTAAAACAATGAGTTACTCGGGGGGTCTATGTGTAGCTTTGATAGTTGTTTCTTCCCTTTTGTTTAGCACGGTACATGGCTATGTCGGCGTTCTTGAGCAAGGTATCAGCATCTGCACCATCATCGGGATAGATGGTAACCCCTATACTGGCAGTGGTGCGGAGTTCATGGCCCTCAACCGAAAACGGTTCTTGAAAGGATACAAGAATCTTTCGTGCAACCTCGGTTGCATGTTCGAGCCGAGTTATGTCTGGCACTAAAAATAAAAATTCATCACCCCCCATACGCCCCAGGGTATCACTCTCGCGCAGAAGTCTGTGCAAACGCTTACTGACAACGCGGAGCAACTGATCTCCTACGCTATGCCCTAAGGTATCATTGATGTCCTTGAACCGATCAAGATCGAGCAACATCACGGCGAGTTTTTGCTGATGGCGATGTGCTTGGGCCAACGCCAGGGTGAGGCGATCATTGAACAACACCCGGTTGGGCAAGCCTGTCAGGGCATCATGGGTAGCCATATAGGCAAGCTGTTGTTCCGCCCGCTTGCGCTCAGTGATGTCCCGTGCAACGCTCAGGATAACGCTTCTTCCCTCAAGTTCAATCGGGCGCTCGTTAACCTCCGCTACGATATGGCGCCCGGTGCGCGAAATGTAGGTTGTCTCAAAACTGCACGAGCCATTGGTAAGGGCCGCTCTGACGTTATCGGAAATTACCGTAGCGTTCTCAGATTCTACGATCTCACGCAAATTTCTCCCTACCAGATCTTCCACAGTCCATTCGAGTCGTTTTGCACCGAAGTCATTGATAAGGAGGATATAACCCTCTTCATCGTGGACAATAACAGCTTCGGGAATTGCCTCGAAGAGTTTACGAAGGCGCGTTTCAGATTCTCGTAGTACCTCTTCTGCCTGCTTGCGCTCGGTGATGTCGGATAACGTTATGATAATCTTTCCATCTTCTAGCACGGTCCCCTTGAATTCTATTTCTTTTACCGCTCCTTCATTACAGACCACACGAAATACCCTGTCAAAGGCCTTATACCCTAAATCTTTTTTCCAGATCTCGATAACTTTCCGTCTGTATTTTGGGTTGGGATAGGCCCGGTTAAACCAGCCATTGCCGGTGGCGACATCCTCAAACGTATAGCCCGTGATGTTGGTGAATTCAGCATTGATATAAAGATACCGCCCATCTTTGTCGATCAGGGCCATACCGTTAGGGGCCCCTTGAATGGTTGAGTAGAAGGTTTCCCGCTCTCTCTGTAATAATTGTTCAACCCTCGTGCGCTCTTTAATCTCAGCCTCAATCTGCGCTACATAATTGGCATTGGCCATGGCCAATCCGATGGTTTTACCAATATGCATGAGGGTTTCTCGCTCAAAATCCGTCAAGGAAGGGATGTCCCCTTTAAAGAAAAGATTAATAACCCCTAAGGCCTGATCCTGAAAGAGCAAAGGTACCGATATGATCCCTTGCACCCCCTGTTTGAGCAGTGCCTTCTTAACATCTGGTTCAACACGATCGTCGTTCGTTACATTGTCAGTGGTAACGAGTTCCTCGCGAGCAACGGTAACACCACTCAAGCTTCCCTTGAGCGGCACGTGTGCTATCTCCCGGCGCACTTCTTCACTGAATCCAATGGAATAGCGTGATTCCAGACACTGTGATTCTGCATTCACAACAAAGATACTGACGCAGGGAGCTTGGCTGTAGTTCATCATAGCGGCAACGGCCCGTTCCGCCACGGTTTGCACATCGAGGGAACCATATATCTTATCAGCAATACTGCTGAGGACCTCCAATGATTTGTTTTTCGCCTGGAGGTCTGATTGAAATGATCTCAGCGCCTTTTCGGCGTGCTTACGTTCAGTGATCTCTGCTTGGAGCTGTTCATTGATTGCTTTCAGTTCAGCGGTGCGCTCTGCAACCAACGCTTCTAACTGTTCTTGATGTTTCGCAAAACCCTCCTCTTTTCGCTTACGCTCGGTGATATCCTTTGACACGGTAAGGATACATTGCGTGGCGGCAATTTCAATAAGCTCTGCGGACATCAGCACCCAACAGAGTTCTCCTGATTTTTTACGGAGGGCGACCTTTTTATTGTGGACAGCTCCTTGATCCCGCAGTATCTGAGCAAACTGTTCACGCTCTTGTGGATCTGCCCACATATTGAGTTCGACGACGGTGTGGCCAATAAGCTCTTCACGGCGATAACCAACTGCTTGCAAAAAGCTGTCGTTGACCTCAACATAGCGTCCATCGGCTAATGAGGTGATGACGATACAGTCAGGACTGGCATGGAAGGACTGAAAAAAATTCTTCTCTGAATCCCCGAGCGCCTTTTCCACTCCCTTGAGTTTACTATCTGATATCTCAAGTTCAGCTATACGGTGACGCACTTCTTTTAACTCATTGAGGAGTTGCGCTTTTGTATTTTCGTTATTTTCCATCCTGCGCCCCTCCTTCAAGAGGCGACCTGCAAGTGCACTCCTCCTCTTGACACCGCACATGTCTCTCAGGTGTGTTCGGTTATCTCATCGCGCAACAATTCAGTATGAAGCAAAAAACCTATTCCGCCGTTTCTAGTGGCACGTCGAATGCTCACGGTCTTGTTGATGCCTCGATTATATTTGTAGGTGTTATATTGTAAGAGCAGACAAAGAAATAGCACAAGCTGAATGAACTGTCAATGATTGACAGGTTGTTACCCACATCAAAATGTGACCTCAATACGAGCTTTTGCTTGTTTTAGAATCTAATAATTTCAATGGTTTAAAAAAGATCGTTCATCTATATATAAAAAACTACACAAGGGGATGTGCCTAAAAGCCCCTTGATAAATAATGGCAACTAGTCATTTTCCCTTTGTATCGCTCTATACATGGGGCAGTGGTTGCAGTATGGCATAAACAGTAAGCAGGGAATCTCATTGACTGCCTTGAAGGACTTTGCTAGCTTAAGGGACAGTGATACCTCTGAGAGATACCAATCGATCTGACACATATCCTGTCGTCAACACGTGCATCATCGCGGTCTCAGTATTGGCGTTTATTATAGAGCTAACCCAAGGACAAGGGATCACTGACTTCATCTATCGCTACGGGCTTGTCCCTGCGCGGTATACTGACCCACAGATTGCACTGTATTTCACCTTCGGTCAGCAGGTGCTCCCCTTTCTCACCTTTATGTTTTTGCACGGTGGCTTCTGGCACCTCTTGGGGAACATGTGGTTCCTCTATGTCTTCGGGGACAATGTGGAAGATCGACTGGGACACATTCGATATCTTTGCTTCTATCTTTTGTGTGGTTTGGCATCGGGGGCTTCACAATTCGTTGTTAATTGGCATTCGGACATCCCAACCATCGGTGCCAGCGGCGCCATTGCTGGCGTAATGGGGGCCTACCTCATCCTCTATCCGCGGGCAAAGGTCTTGACCCTCATACCCATCTTTTTCTTGCCCTATTTCGTCCAGATTCCTGCATTCTTTTTTCTCGGCATCTGGCTCTTGTTTCAGCTTCTGAACGCCGCGGCTACAGCAGGCAAGGGGGGAGGCATTGCCTGGTGGGCTCATATTGGTGGATTTCTATTCGGCATAGTCTTTTTAAAGCTCTTTGAGATGGTGCCGACAACAGGCGTGGATGAACGCATCCAACGATTGACCAGAAAGCGGGCGACACCACGCCTCCACCTGATCCATCCCGTTGCCTCAGGAGATGGCCCCGATCTCCACGGCGTTATATCGGTGAGCGAGCGGGAGGCCCGCCAGGGGGGGCGCAAACTGGTCAACATCGCCCATAATCGTACCAAGAAGACCTTTTTCGTGAACATACCGCCGGGACTTTCGGAGGGCACCACATTACGACTGAGGGGAATGGGGCGGCAGACAACTGAAGGGGGAACAGGGGATCTCTATCTCAAGGTGCAGATAAAGCGTTAGTTCTTCTCTAGGAGGTAATCACCTTTTCCCATTCCTCGATTGCGCCTTCAATAGTTTCAAAAATCGGATGACATTCGATTGCTTCAACAGCCAGCAACCGTTGATATGTGGGAGGATCGCGCCGCTGCACCTTGGTGCAGAGCCATTGCAATTCATATCGCAGCTGGCCTTTGGTTATTGGAATCTTCTGTATTGTTAGTGGTCCCTCTGCGCCGATCTTTGCTTTGTTAAAATGATACCCTCTCCTGCGTCCCTCTTCCCACACCCCCATCAGATAGTGCGCGATCGCTCGCTGAGGGTGCGGGTGATCCCTAAATCTCCTCAGCTGTGGATGACTTCTATAGCCTTTTGTCCCCCCCTCTAAAACCTTTTGTGCCAGGAGAGATTCTCGCCACAATGCTACAAGGCCCATCCTATCAAGGTACTGGGGATGTATGCTCCACAATCTCAAAGATTGAGCCTCCAGATGTAAACGTTAAGCACCGCCGCAAAGCTTACCCACACTATGTACGGCAAGAGGAGTACGCCGGCCGTCTTCGATACCTTCAAGAAATAAAAAATTGTGAGGGCGATCGCAAGCCAGAGCACGGCGATATCTATGAACCCTGCAAGGGGAGACCTGAGGCCGAAGAATAGCACCGACCACAAGATGTTGAAGATCAGCTGCGAGCCGAAGAAACCGAGGGCTACCTTAACCTTGCTCTCAGCAAGGCCTCTGCGCCATATGAGGAAGAGCGATATCCCCATAAGCAAAAAGAGCGTAATCCACACCGGTGAAAATACCCCATTGGGCGGAGTGAAGGGTGGTTTGTCAAGGGTCGCATACCAGGTTGGGATTGAGGGCCGTGTGAAGAACGAACCGATAAACCCCGCACATTGACATATCAGTATGCAGATCGCCAACGTCAAAACATCTTTTTTCTTGCTATGTATCATGCTTTTCCTCCTTTGGGTCTCCGGAGACCAATCTGTATCTGCATAGTATTCCCCTCCTCTCAAGCTTACATATTAGCATGGAAACATCCCTCGTACACAATGTTTCCATAGATTGCAAAACGAAACCCACCCTCATATATGTAACAAATAGGAGCATCATAATAACATGATACAGGATGCGTTATGTAGGGGCTACGAACGGTTGGTAGAGAGTCTTGCCCTTTCAGGGACCAAGGAATATAATGTATTTACGGATGCTTAGATTTAACGACATAGCGGAACAAGTCGAATCGTACAATCCCTCGGCAGACCTGGGGCTCTTGGAGAAGGCCTATGTCTTTTCGGCCAAGGTCCACCAAGGGCAGGTGCGTCGTTCTGGTGAACCCTATCTCATCCACCCTCTAGAAGTAGCCGGGATTTTGACCAAGATGAAGCTGGACGTGGCCACCGTCGCCACCGGTTTGCTCCACGATACGATGGAGGACACCCTGACTACCTTGGAGGAAGTCAAAGAGCACTTCGGCGATGAAATCGCCCAGTTGGTAGATGGAGTGACCAAGATCAGCCAGATAAGCTTCCAGACTCGCGAAGAACAGCAGGCCGAGAATTTCCGTAAGATGGTCTTGGCCATGGTAAAAGACATCAAGGTGATCCTTATCAAGCTCGCCGACAGACTGCATAATATGCGTACCCTCCACTTTCTCGACTCCCAGAAACAGCGGGAGATCGCCCAAGAAACCCTGGAAATCTTTGCCCCCATTGCCAACCGCCTCGGTATCGATTGGATCAAGACGGAACTGGAGGAATTGGCGTTCAGTTACTTAGAACCTCAGGCCTATCGTGAGCTCTCCCAGAAAGTTGCTAAGACGAAAAAGGAGCGGGATCGATATGTGGATGATCTAAGGGGTATTATTATAGAAAAACTCGGCACGTTAGGCCTCAAGGGAGAGGTGACAGGGAGAGTAAAACAACTCTCCAGCATCTATCGGAAGATGAAGCGGCAGGGCGTAGAGTTTCACGAAGTATACGACATCACCGCCTTTAGGATCATCGTGGGTACTGTTAAGGATTGTTATGAGGCATTGGGCGTCATCCACTCCCTCTGGCCCCCTGTTCCGGGGAAATTCGATGATTACATAGCCCTGCCAAAAGGGAATCTGTATCAATCCCTCCATACGACGGTCATTGGTCCCTATGGGGAGAGGATAGAGATTCAGATTAGGACGTGGGAAATGCACATGATAGCTGAAGAAGGGATCGCAGCTCATTGGAAATATAAGGAAAGCGAAAAGATTGGTGAAAAAGACGAAAAACAATTCGCTTGGCTGCGACAACTGCTCGAGTGGCAGATGGATCTGGAGGACAACCGGGAGTTTCTGCAGACAGTCAAAGTGGATCTCTTCCCTACTGAGGTATATGTATTCACCCCCAACGGAGAGGTGAGGGAGTTCCCCAAGGGTGCTACCCCCGTCGATTTCGCCTACAGCGTTCATACCGATGTCGGGCATCAATGCGTGAGGGCAAAGGTGAACGGCCGTCTGGTCCCACTCAATTACCAACTCAAAAATGGAGACACGGTGGAGATCATCACCTCTGTGAAACACCACCCCAGCCGAGATTGGCTTAAATTTGTAAAGACCTCACGGGCGAAGACCAAGATTCTCCAATGGATAAAGGCCCAGCAGAGGGAAAAGAGCATCACCCTGGGAAGGGATTTGTGCGAGAGGGATTTCAAAAAATTCGGGTTAAAATTCTCTAAGTACTGGAAACCGGGGGATTTTGAAAAGGTAGCCCACGAGTTCAGCCTCACCAACGGAGAGGAGCTTCTGGCCTCCATTGGCTATGGAAAAATCACCACGCAGCAGGTGATCGGACGCCTTGCCCCAGAGAAGCTCAGAATGGACGAGAAAAAGGCAGGCGAAGGAGGGCTGGAAAAGGTTATTAAGCGGATGACCAGCCGCACAAAGGGGCTTGTCAAGATCGATGGGATAGATAATGTCCTCATGAGCTTTGCCGGCTGCTGCAATCCACTACCGGGGGACAAGATCGTGGGCTTTATCACCAGGGGGAGGGGGGTAACCATCCACACGGCGGATTGCATAAACTCCCTCGCTGCCGATCCACGCAGACGTATCGATGCACGGTGGGCACTCGATGGAAATTCCACCTTCCCCACCAGGATTCGGATCTGCTCCGCCGACAAAAAAGGGATGCTGGCTACCATGAGCTCCTCGATCTCCGGCAATGGTGTCAACATCACCGGGGCTCAGATCAAGACCACCAGTGACGGGAATGCCGAAAGCACCTTCGATATTGAGATCGGGGACTTAAAACAGCTGAAGAAGGTGATCAATGCCTTGTATAAAATTGCGGGGGTGATAAAGGTCGAGCGGATTAAGGGGTGGCATGGACCCGTGGGGCCTTAACAACCCGTCCTGTCTTAATGCATTGAGTACATACCCTCATGCTCATGGCCTTGCCGTCGCGCAGTACCCGTACTTTTTGGAGGTTTGGGAGCCAAACCCTCTTGGTCCTATTATTGGCATGGCTGACGTTATTGCCCCTCATGGGACCTTTACCACATATTTCACAGACCCTGGACATCCTGACCCTCCCGTTTCAGAAAGTCTTTTTTATAAACCTCTTTGAGGGGGATGTCAAGGACAACTTTGTGGGTACGTCATCGGCCGCAGATACTGTTGGCTGAGCATTTGACAACGAAAGGATATTTGATGTAACGTGTGCCATCCTTTGCACGGGAGGAGTTAGGGTGATAAAGATTGCCGGTATACAGATAGCCTGCAGCGAGAATAAGGAAGATAATGTTCAGAAGGCCTTACGGATGGGACAACTCGCCACAGAAAAGGGCGCTCACATCATCTGCTT
The DNA here is from genome assembly GCA_964459135.1 of uncultured Thermodesulfobacteriota bacterium. Lineage (GTDB taxonomy): Bacteria > Desulfobacterota > B13-G15 > B13-G15 > RBG-16-54-18 > CAYWLI01. The sequence continues at coordinate 14,881 of CAYWLI010000015.1, forward strand.
TCAGGAGTTATGTAACACCCACTGGTTCCCCCGCAATATAGATGAGAACGCCTTCCTCCTGGCGGAGGATATCGATGGTCCTACCGTGACGACCATGAAGACGTTGGCCAAAGAAAAAGAGGTGGCGTTGATCTGCCCGTTTTTCGAGCGGGATGGTGATCAGTATTTTAATACCGCTGCCGTGATCGATCAGCGCGGGGATATTGTTGGGACCTACCGGAAGGTCCACATCCCCCTGATCCCTCTCTGGGAGGAACGGGCATACTTCTCCCCGGGTGATAAAGGGTTCCCGGTATTCGACCTAGGGCTTGCAAAAATAGGGGTCCAAATATGTTGGGACAACTTCTTCCCTGAGGGGAGCAGACAGTTGGCCCTTCAGGGTGCCGAGATCATCTTTGCCCCTACTGCAGCCGCCTTTGCCTCCCAACAGCGGTGGTTGAAGGTGTTGGCCGGCAACGCTATCGTCAACGGCCTCTTTGTCATGCGGGTAAATAGGGTGGGAAGTGAGCCGAAACAGGATTTCTACGGTATGAGCTTTTGCATATCTCCAGAAGGTGAACTGGTAGATGAACCGACAGGCTTCCAGGAAGGGATCTTGCTGGTTGAGATCGCCCTTGAGGAGGTAGCAAGGACGCGAAAGGAGTGGCCCTTCCTAAAAGATCGAAGGCCAGAATTTTATTCCCTCCTGGCTCAGCGGGAGTGATGTGAAAAAGGGTCTAAACGAGATCATCATGCGAGCCCTCACGAGGGGACAGGAGCAAGGGGAGTTGACCGAGGATGCGCTTCCGCCTCTGATCCTGGAATATCCCCGGGAAGAGCGGCATGGTGACTACGCCACCAACATTGCCATGGCCATTGCCTCCCACACCAAGAAACCTCCTCGAGCAATTGCTGAGACCATCGTCAGATGCATTGAAGATAACGAGGGGATCATCGAGCGAATGGAGGTAGCCGGACCCGGTTTCATAAACTTCTTTCTCACAGAGGACTATTGGCGGCAGTGTTTGCGGGAGGCGGACCAACAAGGGGAACGGTACGGAGCAGGGGAATGGGGCAAAGGAAAGCGGGTGCTGGTAGAATTTCTCAGCGCGAACCCAACGGGTCCCCTGCACATCGGGCATGGGAGGATCGCCGCCTTCGGAGACGCCCTAGCCAACATCTTGGAAAAGGTCGGCTATCAGGTGGAGCGGGAGTATTATATCAACGATAGGGGAACTCAAATGCAACTCCTGGGACGATCCGTGTACCTCCGGTATTTACAGGAGTGGGGAAAGAAGATCGCGTTTCCCCCCGATGGGTACCAGGGAGAATACATCAAGGAGATCGCCCGTCATATCAAGGAAGAGGAGGGGGACAGATACCTCCTCCCCCCTGAGGAGGAGATCATAGACCCCATCGGTCACAAGGCCTCCGAGGTCATCCTGGGGGGAATCAAGCATGACCTGGAGCGATTTCGGGTCCGCTTTGATACGTGGTACCGCGAGAGTGATCTTTACAAGAACGGCTTGGCCCCTCGGCTCCTGGAAGAACTCCAAGAGGGAGGGTATCTGTATGAGCATGAGGGTGCCCAATGGTTTAAGAGCACCCGTTTTGGCGACGAAAAAGACAGGGTGGTGGTCAGGGCTAACGATGCCGTTACCTATTTCGCCTCGGACATCGCTTATCACAAGAACAAATACGATCGCGGATATGACCTCATAATAGACATCTGGGGGGCCGACCATCATGGATACATCCCCCGCATGGAGGCCGCCATAGAAGCCGTGGGGTGTGACAAGTCTAGATTCAAGGTTATCCTCATGCAGTTGGTCAACCTATTGAGGGAGGGAAAGCAGGTAAGTATGTCAACCCGTGCGGGAGAGTTTACTTCCCTGCAAGAGGTGATGGATGAGGTGGGCGTGGATGCTTGCCGTTATTTCTTCATGCTACGCAGGGCTGACTCACCACTGGACTTTGACGTAGAGTTGGCCAAGAAGGAAGGGACGGAGAACCCCGTCTATTATGTGCAATATGTCCACGCTCGGATAGCCAGTATCTTCAAAAAGGCGGCGGAAAATGATATGGAGATACCGACCTTCGACGACGTGGATATTACCGTGCTGCGCCTCCCGGAAGAACGCTTGCTGGCGAAACGGGTGGCCGTCTTCCCCGAACTCTTGGAGGGGATGGCCATCGCGTTGGAACCCCATCGGCTGACCTCCTATCTCCAGGACGTGGCCGGTCTGTTCCACAATTACTACAACAAGCATCGCGTCATTTCAGAGGATCGAGAGATGACGAATGCTCGACTCCTTTTGGTTAAGGCCATCCAGAGTGTCGTGCGCAGTGCGTTGGGGTTGCTGGGGATCGCAGCGCCGGTGGAGATGTGATGAAAGATTACAAAGAACCTATTTCCAGGGTGCAAAAACGCCATCAGCTTAAACGCCTCTTTGTTATTATGGGAGGTATGATCTTTGCCTTTGCGATTTTCATCGGAGGGGTCAGGGTGGGGATACAAGTAGAGCGGGAGCGGGAGCGGATTGCCCAACAAGCACCTTCGCGACCGACCAGCAGCGAGGACAAAAAAGCCACCGAAAGCAGCGAAAAGAAGGAAACGACCCCTCCCTCGGAGAAAAAAGAAGAAAAGATGCAATTTACCTTCTATGATACCCTCACGAAAAAAGAGGGTACTGAGCAAGCGACCCAAAAGGCAGAAAAGGCACCAGCACCGCGTGAGCAGGAGAAAACAACGGAGAAAAAGGAAGTGGTGCAGCCATCCCCTCCCCCTGCCACAAAGGATGAAGAAAACAAGAAGGCGCCTGTTGAGAAGGATCTTTACTTTGTCCAAATTGCTTCCTTCACGGAAAAGGAAAAGGCAGAAGGCCTGAAGGATCACTTGACGCGGAAGGGATATAAGGTGCAGGTAAACGCCGTGCAACTTGAGGGAATCGGCCTGCGGTACCGGGTGAGGCTAGGAGGGTATAAGAATCTCCAAGAGGCCCTGGATGCCCAGACAAGGGTCTCCGTTGAGGAACATATCACAGAGACTATGGTGGTATCAGAACCATGACACGTGATGTGTCGAAGATAAGGAACTTCTCTATCATCGCCCATATCGACCATGGAAAATCCACCCTGGCCGATCGGTTCCTAGAAATGACCCAGGCGGTCCCGCTGCGGGAGATGCGCGAACAATTCCTCGATCGCTTGGATCTGGAACGGGAGCGGGGGATCACCATCAAGGCCCAGACCGTGCGAATGAAATACCACGGGAAAGACGGCGGGGAGTACCTTTTGAACCTCATTGACACACCCGGACACGTCGATTTTGTCTATGAAGTCTCCAGGAGCCTCTCAGCCTGCGAAGGGGTGATCTTGCTGATAGATGCTGTACAGGGGGTGCAGGCCCAAACCGTTGCCAACCTCTACTTGGCCTTGGAGAACGATATGGTGGTCATACCCGTTATTAACAAGGTAGATCTCCCCAATGCTGATCCAGAGCGGGTGAAGGGTGAAATAGAGGAAATCTTGGGGCTTGACACCTCAGAGATGCTCACAGTCAGTGCCAAGGAGGGAATCGGAATTGGAGATCTTCTGGAAGAGATCATATCACGCATCCCCCCCCCACACGGCGATCCCACAGCCCCTCTGAAGGCGCTGATCTTCGACTCGTGGTACGACCCCTATCACGGAGCAATAGTCATGGTGCGGGTCTTCGATGGCCACCTCACAAAAGGTGACCGCATTCGTCTCTGTGCCAGCGGCAAGGAGTACCTCGCGAGTCGCATCGGCGTCCTCGCTCCTCATGAAGCGGAAGAGGAATCCCTGGGCCCCGGCGAGGTTGGTTTTGTGGTGGCGGGGATCAAGGAGATAAAGGACGCCCGGATTGGAGATACCGTAACCCATGCGCATAACCCCACGAACAAAACCTTTTCGGGATTCAGATCCACCAAGCCCATGGTCTTCGCCGGCCTCTATCCCTCCGACCCCGGACAGTATACCCTCTTGCGGGAAGCCTTAGAGCGATTTCACCTGAACGATTCCGCCTTTACCTTCGAAGCGGAAAGCTCCGCAGCCCTGGGCCTGGGGTTCCGTTGTGGTTTTTTTGGGCTCCTCCACATGGAGATTGTCCAGGAGAGGCTGGAACGGGAGTTTGGTCTACAGCTCGTCTTTACCTCTCCGACCGTAGTCTATGAGGTAGTGACACGCCGGGGCGAGATCCTGCGGGTGGATAACCCGAGCAAACTGCCAGCGGGGGGGGAGATAGCGTCCGTCAGAGAACCCTTCATTACCGCACGTATCCATCTCCCCACCGAATTCCTTGGTCCTATCCTGCGGCTCTGCGAAGAACGGAGGGGGCAACAGAAGCAGATTGAATATTTCTCCCACCATAAGGTGGCAGTGACCTATGAGCTCCCTCTTGCCGAGATCCTCTGGGATTTTTACGATCGTCTCAAATCCCTGAGCAGAGGCTATGCCTCGTTTGATTATGAGGTTTCCGACTTCCGGGAATCAGATCTCGTGAAGCTCGATATCCTCATCAACGGGGAGACGGTGGAGCCGCTTTCCCTTATCCTCCACCGGGACCAGGCCTATTACCGCGGCAAGGAACTGGTCCATAGAATGAAAGATATCATCCCCCGGCAGACGTTCGAGGTGGTGGTCCAGGCAGCCGCAGGAGGAAGGATCATCGCCAGAGGAAAGATCCCCCCGTTGCGCAAGAACGTAACGGCCAAATGTTATGGGGGGGATGTCACCAGAAAAAACAAATTGTTACAGAAGCAGCGAGAGGGTAAAAAGAGGATGAAACGGGTGGGTAAGGTCGATCTCCCCCAAGAGGCCTTTTTGACCCTCTTGCAGGTCAGATAACGAAGGAGGTACGGAACGGATGTCCGAAATGAAGCAGAAAAGCAAGGTACGTGAATATGCAGAGACCCTCATTATTGCGTTACTCATCGCCCTCTTTGTCAGGGCCTTTGTGGTCCAGGCATTCAAGATTCCATCAGAATCGATGAAACCAACCCTTCTGGTAGGGGATCACTTATTGGTCAATAAGTTCATCTACGGGATCAAAATTCCCCTAACAGACAAAAAGATCATTCGATTCAGCAATCCCCAGCGGGGGGATGTCATCGTCTTTGTCCCCCCCCACGAACGGAACAAGGACTTCATCAAGCGGGTCATTGGGCTTCCGGGGGATAAAGTGGAAGTCAAAGGGCGAGAGATCTACATCAACGATACTCTCATTGAAGACCCTTGGGGGAAGTATTTTCCTCCCGGCAACCTCATAGACTTTGGACCGAAAGTAGTCCCTCCTGATTCCCTCTTTGTCATGGGGGATAATCGAAACAACAGCCAAGACAGCCGCTATTGGGGTTTTGCCTCTCTCAATGACGTATTGGGTAAGGCCTTTATTATGTATTGGTCGTGGGATTGGGACAATCCTTCTATCTTTGACAAGGTCCGGTGGAAGAGGATCGGCCGTGTGATCCGCTAGTACTCTCGTATATCCTTGGCCTTCTGAAAAACCGTGGCGATGAGGGTTACCCTCACCCACATCCCGTTTCGCACCTGTCGCCAGTACATGGCCCGCTTATCCGAATCTATCTCCACGGGTATCTCTGCCCGCCTGGGCAACGGGTGCATGATAATGGCATTAGCGGGAAGGACCTTCAGATACTCTTTTTTGAAGTGGTACGCGGAGTAGTCGATTGCCTTTGATTCCCCTCTCTCGTCGTATTCATCTTGGATCCTGGTCATATAGATAGCGTCCACAAGGGGGACTACCTCCGCAAGGCTGTTACTCTCTTCAAAAGGTACCTTTTGCTCGCGGAGGTACTCCTTAAGATCATCCCCCATCTGTAGCTCCGAGGGTGCGACGAAATAGAGCGTGACCCCCTCATAGTTTCTGAGCAGGTAGACCAGTGATCTCACGGTCCTCCCCCTCAGCAAGTCTCCCACAAAGGCAATCTTTTTCCCATCAATCCCCCCATAATTCTCGAAAGAGCGATGCAGCGTGTAGATGTCCAAGAGGGCCTGGGTGGGGTGTTGGTCTTTCCCCGAACCGGCGTTGATGATGGGCACCGGCCTGCTGATCTGATTCAAGAGGAAGGCGATGCGTTCGGCAAAACCCGCCTGGGGATGGCGCATCACAACAAGGTCTACATAGCTGCTGAAGGTCCGGACGGTATCCTCTGGCGATTCGCCCTTCATCTCCGAGGAAGTGGTCATATCCCTTACCTCGGAACAGTGAATGCCCAAGATCTGACAGGCGGCCATGAAGGAGAGAAAGGTCCTGGTGGAGGGCTGGACAAAGTACAACATCGCCCGCTTCCCCTCCAGAAGGGACTGAAGGAACGCAAGCCCCTTGTTCCCTTTGGCAATGCCCCTGATCTTGGTGGCCAGCTCGCATATCTCATCGAGAAACTGCCGGTCAAATTGCTGAGACATGATGACATGGAAGATGTTCCCTTCCCGCGTGAGGTATTCTTTCTTTTCGCTCCCCCGCAGCTCACTGAAGGTCTCCCAATCGATACCCTTTGTCACTGTAGTCATTACGATTACCCCGTTCCCTGTATCCTAGCTCCATTGAAGGGGAAAATCAAGACACGGTATTCTTGACAAGGCTGGTGCAGAGGCATAGTTTTACTAGAAAGACTGCTGAAAGGAAGAATCGATGCAGAGAAGATCATTGATCCTTATCGTCCTTGTGCTCGTTCTACTCCTCCCTACCCTCTGCACAGCAGGAGAGATTATCAGAAGCAGATTGGAGAACGGGATGCGGGTGGTCCTGCGTGAGGATCACGCGGCGCCGGTGGCCGCCTTTCAGGTCTGGGTAGAGGCGGGAAGTACCGACGAGCACCCTGCGGAGGCGGGTATGGCCCACCTCATCGAACACATGATCTTCAAGGGTACACATGAACTGAGGGCAGGGGAGCTCGCAGGGACCATAGAACGGTATGGGGGACGCATCAATGCCTATACCAGCTATGAGCACACCGTCTATCATGTGGTGATCGCCAGCCGCTATCAGGGAAAAGGACTGGAGGTCTTGGCCGACGCCATGCAGCATCCTTCCTTCGATCCCACAGAACTCGCGCGGGAAAAGGAAGTAGTGATCGAAGAGATACAGATGGGCCAGGACGACCCTGGGCGCACGCTCCACAGGGCCCTCTTCAAAAACAGTTTTCATAGCCACCCCTATGAAAGGCCTATTATCGGATATGCTGATACGGTAAGAGGATTCAGCAGAAAGCAAGTCCTGAGCTATTATAGTAAATGGTATGTGCCTAAGAATATGGTCTTCGTGGGCGTGGGGGACTTCAGTGCAGCGGAGTTGTTGCCCCGGCTCAAAACCCTCTTCACCGCACCGACCCGCCACCTTCCATCTCGGCAAAGACCTTCGGAGCCCACCCAAGAGGCCTTCCGATATATCACAATGCAGGAGAACGTTCATGAGCGGTATTTTGCCCTGGGCTTCCACATCCCCAGTGTACACGATGAGAAAACCTACGCCCTGGACCTCTTGGCCGCTATTCTGGGACAGGGGGAGTCGTCTCGCCTGCAACAGGAGCTCAGGTTCAAGCGCGGAATAGCCAGCACCATCTATGCCTACACCTTCACCCCCAAAGATCCTGGCCTCTTCGTAATCGGAGGGACATTCCAACCAGGGGCCATTCAGGGAGGAATAGAGGGAATTATCTCGGAGCTCTCTCGAATAAAAGATGAAGGGGTCAACGAGGAAGAGCTCACCAAGACCAAAGTTATGCTGGAAGCGGACTTCACCTATGATCGGGAGACAGTACAAGGAGAAGCGAGCAAACTCGGCTATTTCGAGGTGGTCATGGGGGATGCGGTGAAAGAGCGAGAATACCTGCAGGGTATCGCCAGGGTTGGTGTGCAGGAGATCCAAGCAGCGGCACGGAGATACCTGCGTCCCGAAAACCTCACCCTCTGCTTACTACTGCCCGAGGGGGAAGAGGAAACAGTTGACCCTCGCACTGTGGAGGGGATGGGGGAAACCCCCGCCGCGCACGAGACAACTGGGGAGATGAAGCGGGTCGTGCTCGAGAATGGGATCACCCTCCTCTTTCAGGAGGATCACTCAGTCCCTGTAGTGGGGATAAGCGGGGTCTTTCTGGGAGGGTTGAGATTTGAAAAGGAGCAAAAGGCAGGCCTCACCCACTTCCTTTCCGAGATGCTGACCAGGGGTACTGAATCGTACACGACCCTCCAATTGGCCCAGAAAGTGGATTCCCTCGGGGCAACCCTGGAGACCTTCTCAGGGCGCAACAGCTTCGGGATACAAGCAAAGGGGTTGAGGGGGGATTTCCCCCAGCTTTTAAGACTCGTAGCAGAGGTGATCAGCAAACCATCTTTCCCCCCTGAGGAAGTGGAGAAGGTACGGGGTGAGGTACTGGCCGCCTTGGGAGCCGAACGGGATCAGATGATTCACCGGACCATGCGGCTCCTCCGTGAGACCCTCTATGAACGGCATCCCTATCGTCTGAACGTCCTAGGAACAGAGAAGACGATAAAGCGTATCGGGCGGCGGGATCTCCTGAGGTATTACAAAAGATATGCCCTGCCTCAGAACCTGGTACTGGCCATTGTGGGTGATACCAGGTGGGAGGAGGTGATGGAGTCCGTCCAGGGGGCTTTTCATGAGATGCGCAGGGGGGACTTTTCCCCGCCCGCAATCCCCCGGGAAGTGACGGAAAAGAGGGAAATAAAAAAACGGGAAGAGACGGTGGAGGAGAAGCTACAGACTCATATCGCCCTCGGTTTTGCCGGCACCACCTTGCAGGATCAGGACCGCTTTCCTTTAGAGGTTTTGGAGGCTGCGCTGGACGGGCAAGGGGGACGGTTCTTCACCGAATTGCGGGATAAAGAGGGGTTGGCCTATGTGACTGCCTTCTTTGTCCGATCTGATCTCGACCCCGGTTATTTGGGGGTGTATCTGGCCACCAGTCCCCCCAAAGTAGAGCAGGCCCTCGAGGGGATCGAACGGATCCTGCAAGACGTGCGCAAGCGAGGGATCAGCCAGGAGGAGTTGGACAGGGCCAAGGCCTATCTCATCGGAAATTATGCGATTGGTCTTCAGGGTACCCTCGCCCTGGCCTTTACCATGGCCTTCGATGAGCGATACGGCCTCGGTGGGGATTTTTATCGAACCTATCCCCGTGAAATAGAAGGGGTAACGGGAGAAGATGTTCTACGGGTGGCTCGTAAATATATCGACCTGGATTCCTATGCGGTGGTTATTGTCCGGCCCCCCTCTCCTTGAGCCTTTTGAGGACGGCGTGCTTCTTACCTGTTATTCTTAATTCTTTGTCCCTGCGTTCGTCTATTTTAATCGTGGTAACCACCCGCTGAGCCCCCTGCGCAAAAGGGGCGCGGTGCATCTGCGCAGCCACGTTCAGTAATTCTTCTACCTCCCCTTCTACCTCTGTCCCCATGGAGGTAACCTCATACTGCAGTCCGTGTTGTGCTATTATCTTTACGCACTCAGCGACAAACGGGCTCACACTAGGACTCTCAGTGCCTATCGGTATGACGCTGATCTCCATAATAGCCATTGCGACAATCCCTTATATTATTGATGGATACTCTCGAGGATGAACCCCCCAATGAGGGCGAAGAAGATATTGGGTGCCCAGGCGGCAATAAGGGGGGGGAAGGTACCACTATGCCCCATGGCGATGGAGATGGCAAAAGCCACCCAATAAACGAACCCGATGACTATGCTGAGTCCCACCCCCTGAGCGACCCCCCCCCCGCGGCCGTGGCTCGCCGCCAGTGCCAGGGGACTTCCCATCAAGACCATGATCAGGGTCAAAAAGGGAAAGGACACCTTGTGGTGGAGGTCAACGACATAACGGGTGGGGTCGTACCCTTCACGAGTAAGCTCCTCCACATATGCCTTGAGCTCCCGGTAGGTCATCTCATTCGGGTCTTTCATCCCCTTTTTAAAGTCCTCCGGTTTTTCCCGTAAGGGTATATCTCTCTCATCGTAGATCTCCGTCGCCACCCCCCCGCCGGGGAGAAAATCCCTGATAGCCACATCATAGAAGGTCCAGCCGACACCGTTCCATTTAGCCCTCCGGGCATCAACGCGCTGGCGGAGGTTGAATGCTTCATCGAAACGGTAAATGGTTACCCCCCTGAGGATATCTTTCTTTGGTTGAAGTAGACGGATGTTATAGATGATGTCTTCACCACGGTACCAAATCTTATTGAGCTTGAAAAAGGCCCGTTCCTCCTCCTGCTTTATCTTGACCGACCAAATATAGTTGGCCTTACGGGCCGAGTAGGGGACAATGGTCTCGTTACAGAGCAAAATAAAGGCGGTGACTGAGGTCGCAAGGATGAGGAGTGGCATGATGATCCTATAGGTGCTGATTCCATGGGCCTTCATGGCCACGACCTCGTTGTTTCGAGCGAGGACCCCCAAGGTAATCAGGGCGGCAAGGAGGGTAGCAAAGGGAAGGACCATAGCGAGAAAGGGGGGAATAGTATAGAGGAAATATTCCAGGATAAAATAGAGGGGGGCATTATGGACGATGATCTCGTTGGTCCTTTCGAAGAGCTCCACCACAAAAAAAATCATAAAAAAGGACGCTATCCAGAGTGAAAGGAGTTTCAAGAACTCTTTTGCGATGTAACGGCTGAGGACCCTCATGCCGCTCAAACCCTGTGGTCTCTTACCTTTCATATGGCCTAGGGGCAACTGGAGTTGCGTTGAAGATTGATCTACATCTCCCGGGAAAACTTTTTCCATTTCTCCCTCAACCATTCCATGCCCTTGTCCCCCCAGGTGAGGATCCGCAAGGGGGATTCCCGAGCCGTTTTTACCAAAAGGTAGACCCCTAAAGCTCCCAACGTTATATTAGGAAACCAGGCGGCGAGAGAAGGGGATATGATCCCGCTTACACCCAAGTTCTTTCCCAAACAGTACAGGACGTAATAGAGGAGGAAAACAAAGGCGCACAGGATAAAGCCCCACGACCTTCCCGATTGCGAGCGCTGCACCCCCAGGGGGAGCCCTACCAGGCCGAAGATGAAAACGCCGAAGGGGATGGCAAATTTGAAGTGAAGCTCCACCAGTTGTGGACGGACGTTTTCCCCTAGTTTCCTTTTCTTCTTGATCTTCTCGCGCAAATCACCGATGGACATCTCCTTCTCCAACATTCGTACCCTCGCTTTTGCGCGCGCCTTTTCTATTTCCTCTTTCAGGAAAACGGTGAATTGATAGGCGTTGAAATTGATGGTGCGATACGTCTCATTCTGTTCCTCTTGAGAATGAATGCTTCCATCGAAAAGATGCAAGACCAATTTTTGGGCCTTGGGGTCAGAATCGAGATACCCCCTGCGGGCAACAATTGTACTATTCATCTGGGGATCTCTCTCATCGTAGATCATGATACCCTCAAGCACCTTTCCCCCTTGGGAGACTTTATTCACATAGATAACCAAGTCGCCGAAGGTGGCGTTGAAGATTCGTGCTTGCACGTCCAACTTCGCCTTGGTTCCGGCAAGCCGAAAGAGGGTCTCCTGGAAGTTTTTGCTCCCCCAGGGAACGGCATAGAACACCAGAAAGGAAGTAAAAAGAAAGGCGATCACCGAGAGAAGGATCACGGGAGGGCTGAGCCGGTAGAGCCCCACCCCCGACGTCTTGAGGGCGATGATCTCGTTGTCCGCAGACAATCTCGCCAGGGCCGCGAGGATGCCGAGCAAGAAGGCCATCGGGACGACGAAGACGAGAAACGCGGGAATGAGACACAAAAAAAGCTCTATCGCGTACCCTATGGGGACCCCTTTATCCACCACCATCTCAGTAACCCGGAACATTTTGCTGACCAAGAAGATAAAAGTGAAGATCCCCATCCCAATCCCTGTGGGTACCAGAATCTCTTTCAAGAGATAGCGATCGATGATCTTGGGTGTCATGCGTTCCCTAGTTTATTCGCCCTCGGCATAGAATTTCGCTCTGTTAGGAAGAAAAGCGTCTAACATCATTTATAACAAAAGAAAAGGGTTTTTTCAAGAAAGGAGAATAAAACACAAGGATATTTTCCAGCTTTATTTTTTTGAGGTTCATGTCAACACTGTTCTTGCATTACGAGAAAAAGGGTATTATTTTTTAGCGTAGTGGAAGCAAGCCGGTCTTCATTTTTTATCCCTTTTTTTAGGATAATCCGGTATTGGCTCATGCCCT
>CAYWLI010000016.1:0-26386 GCA_964459135.1 uncultured Thermodesulfobacteriota bacterium
TGCTGAAGAGGTGCTCGGCCACCGACTCTTCTCCGGTGCCCAAAAAACGGTAGCCTGTTCGGGGGGTTCTCTTCAACATACCCGCCTCAAAAAGAAGATCAGCAATTCTTTTCACATTTCCTCCTTGCTTCGATCCAATGCCTCTCTAAGATATACCACCCCTGGATTTTGTCAACTTCCCATAATCACAATCTCCATGGGAGAAGATCCGTTTGTTTGTCTTTTCCCCTCTGTTGTGGTATAAGAATCTACTTTTTTAGATCGGAGGGGATGCAGGGTGGGTGAACGGGTTCTGGTCACGGGGGCCACAGAGTTCATCGGGAGCCATCTTGTGGATGAGCTCCTCTGGAAGGGCTACGAGGTGACGGCCCTCATACGCACAAACAGTGATCTGCGCTGGTTACGCGGCAAAGGGGTGGAGTTTATCGAGGGAGATCTCCTGGAAAAGAGGAAACTTCCTTCTCTCAAGGGATTCGCCTATATCTTCCACCTGGACGGGGCAACCAAGGTCCTGCACCGAAGGGGTTTGTATCGGGCAACCCAAAAGGGAACGGAGCGTTTGATAGCTGCGGCACAAAAAGTTCGGGGGCTCAAGCGCTTTGTATACCTCTCGAGCCAAGCCGCTGCTGGACCCGCTCCTCCGAAGAGGCCACAGACGGAGGAGGACCCCTCGAGTCCGATATCCCCATACGGGAAGAGCACGTTATGGGGGGAAGAGGCGGTTCTCAATTCTCGCGACAAGGTGCCGATAACGGTCCTGCGCCCCTGTCCCACCTATGGCCCCCGAGATGCATATCTGTTCGAGTACTTCAAGGTCATCTCCAAGGGGCACTTCCCTATGCTCGGTAAGGAACCGATATCATTGAGCTTTTGTTATGTAGAGGACCTTGTCCAGGCCCTCATGTTGTCCATCACACGCAATCATCCCTCGGGCGAAGTCTTCTTCATATCTGATGGGGAAAAATATGCTTTGGATTTCTTCGCGGATGTGGTATCGTCTGCGCTACAGGTTAAACTACGCAAACTACACATCCCCCTGTGGGTCGCCCGGTTTTATGCCGTGGCGGCAGATGGATGGGGAATTGTTCGGAGAAGGCCGGTTCTGTTCCATCGTGGTAAACGCGCCGAGGTCAGCCAACGCAACTGGGTCTGTGACATAACCAAGGCGAAAAAGATGCTCGGATTTCGACCCCGCTTTCGCCTTGAGGCGGGGGTAAAGGTTACCCTCCGGTGGTATCAAGATAAAGGTTGGTTATGAGGGAGTATGGATAATGGATATATTTACCAAGTGCTATGACTTCAGAGAGGCGGATGAAGCCAAGGCCGCCGGTTACTACTACGTATTTCGTCGGATAGAATCCGCCCAGGACACCGAGGTAATCGTCGGCGGCCAAAAGCTCATCATGGCGGGTTCCAACAACTATCTCGGCCTCACCAGTCATCCCAAGGTGAAAGAGGCGGCCATCAAGGCGGTAGAGAAGTACGGCAGCGGCTGCGCAGGCTCTCGCTTCCTCAACGGCAATCTGGATATCCATGAGGAACTGGAGGAGAAATTGGCGGCCTTCTTCCGCAAAGAGGCCGCGGTGGTCTTTGCCACCGGTTATCAGACCAACCTCGGTACTATCTCCGCTCTGGTGGGGAGAAATGACGTAGTTGTCTTGGACAAATTCGACCACGCCAGCATTATCGATGGCTGCCGCCTCTCCTTCGGCCAGGTGACGAAATTCAGGCACAACGACATGCAAGACCTGGAGCGGATGCTGGGTAACATGTCCGAGAAAAAAGGAAAGCTCATCATTGTGGATGGGATTTTCAGCATGGAAGGGGATATCACCCTCTTGCCCGATGTCCTTGAGATCGCGAAACGGTACGGGGCGCGGGTCATGGTTGATGACGCCCACAGCGTGGGTGTATTGGGAGAGGGGGGGAGAGGAACCGCTGAGCACTTCCACGTGGAGGATGAGGTGGACATGATCATGGGCACCTACAGTAAGTCCTTGGCCGCCATCGGGGGGTTCATCGTCGCCTCTCGGGAGGTGGCGGACTATGTCAAGCACCTCGCCCGCTCCCTCATCTTCAGCGCCAGCCTCGCACCAGCCCTAGTAGCCGCGGTGAGCGCCGCCCTCGATGTCATACAGGAAGAGCCCGAACTGCGGGAGCGGCTCTGGTATAACGCCCACAAGATGCTCAAGGGTTTTAAGGAACTCGGCTTCAACACGGGTACCAGCGAGACCCCCATCATCCCCATCATCATCGGTGATCGCATAAAGACCTTCCAGATGTGCGGCCTTCTCCAAGACTACGGGATATTCGTGAACCCCACCATCTCTCCCGCTGTCCCTCCGGGGAGGGAGATGTTGCGCACCAGCTATATGGCCACCCATACTGAAGAGCAACTGGATAAGATCCTGGATGCCTTTGGGAGGGCTGGACGCCAGTTAGGAGTGATCTGAATTGTCCGGCGGGCGGATCACTATCCACGAGGCAAAGACCAAGAAGGATTTAAAGGCCTTCCTCCGTTTTCCCTGGGAGATATATCAAGGAGATCCCTTCTGGGTTCCTCCCCTGCTTAAGGAGCAAGCCTTTCACTTCTCGCCCAAGAACCCCTTTCTGAACCATGCCCAGATCATCCCCTATGTGGCGGTAAAGGATGGCTCCATCGTGGGGCGCATCGCCGCCATCATCGACCAGCATTATATCGATGTCCACCACGAACAGACAGGGTTCTTCGGCTTTTTCGAGTCCATCAATGACATCACGGTAACTCGCGCCTTGTTGGATCAGGTCAAGAGCTATTTGCGGGCGAAGAAGTTAAAGAGGTTGATGGGGCCAGCGAACCCTTCCATTAACAATGAGTGCGCTCTCCTCATCGAGGGGTTTGATTCTTCCCCCTTGATCATGATGTCCTACAACCCCCCTTATTATCGGGAGCTCTTGGAGGAATGCGGCCTGCAGAAGGCCAAGGACTTTTTCGCCGATTTCATGGCTAACGACGGCATCATCCCCGACCGCATCCTGCGGATCAGCGGACGCGTCCTGAAGAGGGTGCCAGGGCTTACTGTCCGCCCCATCGAGCTCAAAAAGATCAACGAAGAAGTAATGAAGGTCAAAGATGTCTACAACGGGGCCTGGCAGGATAACTGGGATTTTGTCCCCCTCACCGACGAGGAACTGGATTACATGGTCAAAAAGATGAAGCCCCTGTTGGTCCCCGACCTTGCCCTCTTTGCCGAGATAGGGGGTAAGACGGCGGGCTTCTCCCTGGCACTGCCCGATTACAACTTCGTCCTCAAGAGGCTCAACGGGAAGTTAGGCCCCTTGGGTCTGTTGAAGTTCCTCTACTACAAAAAAAAGATTAAAGCGCTCCGGGTCTGGATGTTGGGGGTCAAGGCCGAGTATCGGAAGCGGGGGATCGAGACCCTTCTCTATCTAGAGACCTTTCGCAGGGGGCAGGCCCGTGGGTATGAGTGGGGGGAGATGTCCATGATCCTGGAAGACAATCACCTCATGCAGAAGGGGATAGAGGCCTTGGGGGGGAAGAAATACAAGACCTACCGAATCTATCAGTCACCCCTGTAACCCACCACGCCCAAAGCCTGGGACCGAGCAGCAAGGTTGCCCCGGCGAAGGCGAACCCGGTAGCTGAAGCTACATCAATCATTCAGAGCTTATAATACTTCATGAGAAGGAATTCAAATAATCGCGATGGCAACACCTTTTTCAGCACAAGGGCGAGTTTTTGCGGCGGGGAAGCGACTGCGTACCGCAAGCGAGGGGACGGATTCCTGATGATACGTTCGAGAACCCGAGCAACCTTTTCAGGGGCAAACCCGTGCATCTCATCCTGTTCCATAACCGCAACAGCCGCGTTGCATTGCTGTGCGTATGCTTGATTGTGTTGAGATGCTACGGTCCTGCAACGATTGACGGTAAATTGGGTACAACAGTCACCTGGCTCAATAAGGACAACGTGAATGCCAAACCGCCGAACTTCCATGCGTAATGCCTCTGTCATCCCTTCCAAGGCAAACTTGCCCGCACTGTATAACCCCTGAAAGGGAATGGCAATGTGGCCCCCTATGGAGCTGATAGTAACGATGTGCCCAGATTGCTGGCCTCTCATAATAGGCAATACTGTTTTGCAAACTCGGAACGCACCCCATACATTTGTCTCAAAGAGAGCCTGGGCCTCTTCCAGGGAGGTATCCTCAACCGCTCCTGCGATACCAAACCCTGCATTGTTCACCACCACATCGATCCGTCCCTCTTTTTTGAGGATATAATTAATACCACGCTTCACAGACTGGTCGCTATCTACATCCATCTGAAGCATGGGGAAAGCAGCGGCACTTTTTGGTTGAGACACCTTGGATGGGTTACGGGATGGGTTGCGCTGGGCCTTGCGGCTGGTGCCATACACCTGATAACCTTTCTGATGGAGATACTGAGCACTCGCTTGACCGATGCCTGATGAGGCTCCGGTTATCAAAACAACCTTCTTTGTGTCCACGGTCATAGGAAGGCCTCCTGGGGTGGTCTCATTGATGTGCCGCTTACGTCATGAAACAGTATTGTGTTTATTTTTTTGCCACTTATATGACCTTTATCTGTTTCTTAATGCAATACCATGAATATGTCAACCTCGAAAAAATGACGTATGGCAACACGAACAATAACCTGACAAAAGAGCCGACGGTTGACACCCCGCGTGGATTTTGATATCTTTTAATAAATCGTTTGGTCATCCTGATGGTGCGATCACGACTACACAAGACATCCCCAACACCTTTTTTAATCCCTATGCAATGCTTTCCTCAACCTGCGTACAAGAGGAAGAATGCATGATAAAACTTCCCCCTGCGACAACCGTGGCATGGCAAGGAAGAAAGAGAAAAACAGATACAAGTAACGATTGAGGAGAGGGGACATGTACGAGCTTTTTCTAAAGGGTGGCATCTTGATGTATCCTATTGCTTTTTGCTCCATCATCGCCGTAGGAATATTTCTGGAGCGGATGTGGGTCCTGCGCCGTGGGCGGGTCCTCCCGCGAGATTTCTTGATCGAAGTGGAGGACTTGGTAATGAGGCGAAAGCGTCCCGAGGCCATTAGCCTCTGCAAGCGGAATAATTCTTCCATCGCACATGTGGTCAGGGTAGGCATTGAAAATTACGGCAAAAAGCGCGATGTCATCAAAGAGAAGATCGAGGAGGTAGGCAGAAGAGAAGCGGCATCGCTTGAGCGGTATATTAATGTTATTGGAACCATAGCCGGGATTTCCCCCCTCTTAGGATTGCTGGGGACCGTCTCAGGTATGATCAAGTCCTTTAATATTATCTCCTTGCAGGGGGTGGCTGACCCTGCCTCACTGGCCGGGGGGATATCCGAGGCCCTTATCACCACCGCGGCGGGTTTGGTAGTCGCCATCCCTACGTTTGTTATTTATCGCTATCTCACGAACAAGGCCGACTCCCTGATCCTCGAGATGGAGGAGAATTCCATCAGGATGGTGGACCTCGTAAAGCGGGAGGACTAAGGAGATGCAATTTAAGCGGCCGCGGAGGGATGATGCTCGAATTGACATTACCCCACTGGTGGATATGGTCTTTCTCCTTCTAATCTTCTTCATGCTCTCCACGACGTTTATTGTGACCCCTGGGATTAAGGTCAACCTCCCCCCATCCTCAGCGGAGAAGGTCACCCAGGAAAAAAATGAGGTGCAGGTGGTCATCACCGAGGACAACAAGGTATTTGTGGAAAGCATACTCCTTGATAGGGAGGGGTTGGAACATCGGTTGGCAGAGGTTGCGCGACAGGACCCTCAAACCCTGGTAATCATCAAGGCCGATTCCAAGGCCATCCATGGGAAGGTCGTTGAGGTGATGGATATCGCCAAACAATCAGGCTTAAATCGGCTGGCCATTGCCACCCACCCTCGGGAGGAGGAGAGTGAAAAAAAGTAGGAAATGGACAATAATGAAGAGGATCGTTCCCTTCGTCGTCCTCTCCATTTTCCTGTGTCTGATGGGGGTGTTGTTTGTGCCCGATCTACTATTCAAGCCGATGAAGGAATCTTCCATCCCGTTCCCCCTCGAGGAAGGTGAAGGACCCGGCATTCCGGAGGACATGTTGGTACAGAAGATCAGAGAAGAAGTGGTGTTTAAGAAATTGTCGGAGATGGCCTTGCAAAATGAGTCCCAGCCCCCACTCCCCAAGGTAAGCCTCTTCCCCACCGAAAAATTGGAAGAACAAGCAAAGATGATGATTTTGAAAAACTCCCGTTTCTACCACGAACTAGAAGAAATCATACAGGAGGAAGAGCGACAGCAACAATTCTTCAATGTCCCCCGGCCTCAAACCGGAGATGTTAAGGGGGGGAATATCCCCGTGCCGGAGGACGTGGTGGCCAAAGAGTTCATTGCCAGCCTGAGGGAGACTGTGCAGGAGGAAAAGGAGGCTCAGAAGAACAATGCTGAGGATACCCCCTTACATATCAGGGGCCCGGCGGCCAGCCGGAAGATAAACTACATACCCCCTCCTCTACCGTCAAAGTCCCCGGTGGATGGTGATACCCTGCTCAAATTTTGGGTGTTCCCTGATGGCACGGTTGGAAAGGTTGTTCCCCTCATTTCGGAGGACACCCGCTTCTACACGGTAGCGATAAACCACATCAAGAAGTATCGCTTTGAACCGCTACCCAAGGAAAGCCCCCAGGTGGAAATATGGGGGGTGATCCCCGTAAAGTCGGTGCTGAGATGAACCCTACCTCCACAATGAAGCGGAAAGTACTTGCCACCCTCCTTATCGGGCTCATCCTCCTGGTATGGTATTTTGCCCTCTTCGGAGAAAAGGGGGTGTTCAAGATCATTCGATTGAAGCGGGAGCGTGATCGGATCATCGCCGATGTAAACCGTATGCAAGAGGAGAACAAGCGGCTTCAGGAGGAAATCAAACGCCTGCGCGAGGATTCTCGGTATCTGGAATCGGTGGCCAGACGGGACTTGGGGTTGATCAAGGAGAACGAGATCCTCTTTATCTTCGAAGATAAAGAGGCCGCAAAAGAGGACAAGAAGGATCAACGTATTGACCCAGAGGATTGAGAAATATGAAGTATGAAGGAGCCATATTTCGTCCGCCGAGCGAGGCGGACAGCCTGATTCTCCAGATCACCGTGGGGTGCTCCCACAATCGATGTGCCTTTTGCTCCTCCTTTAAGGAGAAGAGGTTCCGGATCAAGACCTTCGAGGAGATCAAGGAGGATATCGACGAAGCCGCCCAATCCAGCTGGTCCTTTGACCGTGTATTCCTGGCTGATGGCGACGCCCTCATCATCCCTCAACGTAGACTGTTAGAGATCATGGCGTACCTGAGGGAGAAACTCCCCCGTTTGAGAAGGGTGGGGATCTATGCGAATGCCAAGGGGGTCCTGAAGAAGACGGCGGATGAGCTTCGAGAACTGAAGGAGGCGGGCCTGGGGATTATCTACCTCGGGGTGGAATCAGGGGATCAGCTCGTCTTGGACAGGATGCGCAAAGGGACCACCTATGAGAAGCTGGTGAAGGCGGGCACGATGGTAAAGGAGGCACGGATAAAGCTCTCGGTGACGGTCCTGTTGGGTATTGGGGGGCGGGAACGCAGCAGAGAGCACGCCATTGCCACCGGCCGAATCCTTACGGAGATGGATCCGGAGTACGTCGGGGCCCTCTCGCTGATCATCGTACCCGGGACCCCCCTTCACGAGGAGATAACAAAGGGTGATTTTGTCCTCCCGACACCCTTCGAGTTGATCGAAGAACTGAGAACCATGATTGAGCATACCGATATGCACGGGCTCTTCTTTTCCAACCATGCCTCTAATTACCTCCCTATTAAGGCGAGGATGCCCAAGGACAAGGAGGCCACCCTTCGGCTCATCGATGAGGTATTGGCCAAACGGGACCCCGCTCTCCTGCGCCCCGAGTACTTCCGAGCACTGTAAGGAGTGTGGATCAGGTGCGTCGTCGAGGAGTGAGGGGTGGCGATTGTGTGGAGCTTGACCTGCGGGTCCGCTATGCTGAGACCGACCGTATGGGGGTGGTTTACTACGCCAATTACCTCGTCTGGTTTGAAATGGGCAGATCGGAATATTGTCGCCAGCGGGGTTTTCATTACCTCGAGTTGGAAGAACAAGGCTACCACCTGGTGGTTGCCGAGGCTACCTGTAAGTATCGACAGCCCGCCCTGTACGACGAGGTGGTTACGGTGAGGACCGTCTTGCACGCCCTGCAGCGGCGTGCCGTCTGCTTCAGATATCAGGTAGTGCGCAAAGGATCCGGGGAGACCCTGGTAGAAGGGGAAACCAAACACCTCTGCATTGATGCCGGGGGCAAGGTTACGACCATCCCCGAGCCCTACTTCACCCATCTCGCCCGAGGGCTCCAGTCACTCACCCCACCACAGAACCCCCCAGGAATACCCCCACGGAATTCACATGAGTAGATTGATCCTTCTCGTGCCACTGCTGCTGGTGCTGGCGTGCAGTTCGCCAGAACCCCTCCCCGGCACGGGGATACGGGTGGGGCTTGATGGGAGTATCGCCACCTTGGACCCCCGCACGGCGCTAGGGGCCAGGGCCGCTCGGATCGGTCCCCTCATCTACAGCTCCCTTCTGAAGCTGGATGAAAAGGGGCGTTTGGTCCCCAATCTTGCCCGTTCGTGGTCTCAACCGGATGCGCACACGTATCTCTTTCAACTGCACAGAGGGGTGCGTTTTCACGATGGGAGGGAGGTCACGGCCGAAGACGTGCGGGCCACCTTCGCCTTCATCATGGACCCCAGCAATGGCTCCCCTAAGCGGGGCTCCTATGAACCGGTGAGGCGCATCGAGGTCATCGATCGATACACCGTGAAATTCGTCTTGCAGGATATCTCTGTCTCGTTCCCCTTTGCCCTCACGGTGGGGATCGTCCCCCAGGGAAGCCCCGCGGGGCTCAAATCACCACCTCTTGGATCAGGGCCGTTTCGCCTCAAACACTGGAGGCCGGGCGAGGAGGTCGTGTTGGTCGCCAACCCGGCATATTTCCGGGGTCAGCCGAGACTCGACTGGATCCAGTTCCGGGTACTTGCCAACACCACGACGCGACTATTGGAGATGAAAAAGGGGGGCGTGGACCTGTTGCAGAACTGTGTCCCCGCCTATGCGGTGAAGTTCATGGAGAGGATCCCGGGTGTGCGGGTCATCCAGGAGCAGGGTATCACCTATCAGTACTTGGGTTATAACCTGACCGATCCCATCCTGCAGCATAAAAAGGTACGTCAAGCCATTTCCCATGCCATAGACCGTGATGCCATCATCAACCATACTCTCAAGGGCCTGGCGAAGAAGGCCGATGGGGTAGTCCTCGCCCCCTTCCACTGGGCCTATGAAGGGAATGTCGCGAAATACGACTATGACCCCCAGCGGGCAAAAGGGCTATTGGATGCCGCGGGGTTCCCCGACCCCGACGGGAACGGCCCCCACATGCGGTTTTCCCTCTCCTACAAGACCTCCACCGACATGGAGTCCTTGGAGATCGCCCAAATCATCAGGGGATACCTGAAGGAGGTGGGGATCGGTGTAGAGGTGCGAAGCTTTGAATGGGGGACCTTTTTCGCCGACATCATGAAGGGGAATTTTCAGATGTACTCCTTGCGCTGGATAGGGGTGGTGGACCCTGATATATTTTATTACCTCTTTCACTCCAGCAGCTTTCCCCCCAACGGGGCCAATCGCGGGCGATACCGCAATCCCACGCTGGACGAGCTATTGGCACTATCCCGGCGCACGGTGGACCGGGCACATCGTAAGGAGCTGTACAGCCGCATTCAGAAGATCCTGGCGGATGATACAGTCTATACAAGCCTCTGGTACCGTAACAATCTCGTCGTTATCAGAGAGAGATTCCACGGATTTCAAATCTATGCAGGGGGGGAGTACCTATCCTTAAAAGATGTCGAGGGAGAGAAAAACGATGTCGTATCGGTTATATGTCCTTAAGATGATACTACTGATCTGTCTCGTTACCAGTGGCTGCGTCGTGCATGAGGGGAGGGGAATATGGGTCGTGAGGTATCGGTTAAACTCTCCCACCACCTTGGATCAGATCGTTGATAATGCCCACGGGGGGAAATTTAACCTTCTCTTTGTGCAGGTCCACGGTCGAGGGGATGCCTACTATTGTTCCCAACTTGTCCCGCGCTCCGAGGTCCTCGCCGAGACACCCCCCGAGTTTGACCCGTTAAGCTATGTCCTGCAGCGCGGGCACGACGACGGGTTGCAGATTCATGCCTGGCTGAACGCCTTGTACGTTTGGCCCTATCCCCCTCCGTATCCCCTTTCCCCCCAACACGTGGTCAACAACCATCCCGAGTGGCTGGTCGTGGACGAGGTGGGACGTAATCTCACCCAATACGATAACAAAGAGCGCGCTGGAGAATCCAGTGAAGGGCTCTACCTCGACCCCGCGAATCCCTTGGTCCGGCAGTACTTCCGGGAGGTCTGCAAAGAGGTGGCCGAGGAATATGACGTTGATGGGATACATCTGGACTTCATCCGCTATCCCGGGTCCCGCTGGGGATTCAATAAGGAACCGGTGGAGGCCTTTATGCAGCGATGGGGGGTGGATCCTCGACTCCTCTCTGTCTGGGTACAAAACCCTATGCCTGAACGGTTTATCAAAAAGGAACTCCCCCTGCACATGCGCTGGCAGTACTATTACTATTCCCTCTGGGCGGAGCAAAAGAGCCGGTATGTCACCGAGCTGGTTCGGGATGTCCATGAGGCGGTAAAGTCCACGAAGCCCCAGGTAATCCTCTCAGCAGCGGTCTTCCCAGACCCCCAGCTGGCCTATTATTCCAAAGGACAGGATTGGCCCACCTGGATGGATCAGGGGTATCTGGACCTGATCGTCCCCATGGCCTATCACGGGGATCAACACAGGGTGATGGCCCAGATGTCCGAGGCCAAACGGAGGGCACAGGGGCGTGTCGTTTTTGCCGGGCTGGGGGCCTGGATCAAGGACCCGACCCAGATCAGGCAGGAGGTAACGGGGCTCAAGGAAATAGGGGTCGACGGCTTCTCGTATTTCTCATATCAGGGGATGATGGATAAAGATGAAAAGTATATCAAGCAGGTTAAACATTCCCTGCACCACAAGCGCGCCTCCCCCCCCCAAGTGCAAGCAGGGCAAACTGGAGAAATCAACCCGTCCCCCTCCACCCCGGAGACTGACGACGCCGATCTCCTCTGGCGCTCACTGAAGAAACAGTTTTTCTCCCTGGAGGAGTATCAGGCCCTCCTGGATCAATTAGTGATGGATAAGGATGGTCTGCGACAGCAGTTAAAAGAAGAGGTGACCGCATTTGGACGTATGACCAGGGAACTCTATCACAAGGCCCTCCCCTCCCCCGATGACGTGGTACTGTTGCCCCGCAGCGTTGACCTGCAGGGGATCTTCCGCTATGTCCATCCCAAGGACGGCCCGCAGACTCGCGAGGAGGCCTTGCAGGTTGTCCAGGAGGCACACCAACGGCTCATGGCGGGCGAGGACTTCGCTCAGGTGGCTGCGGAGTTCTCGGGAGGGGCTCCTGAGCGCTTCTACCTCCAGGATGGCTGGGATCTCGCCGAGATCGTATCCGCCTTTGAAGAGGGTGAGATTACTCCGGTGATCGAGGTGCCCAAGGGTTATCGCATCTATAAGATCGTGAAGTTTCACCCGCCCGAGCAACGAGTCTACGGCGAACTCCCCTGGTGGCTCAAGCGGGTGGCATTCCAGGAGGAGTTCGCCCGTATAGTAAGGGATGGGGAATGAGGGGCTTTTTTGTGCGGAGGTTGGCCCTTGTAATACCCACCGTCTTAGGGGCGGTGACCCTCGTCTTTTTCTTCCTCCACATGATACCGGGAGATCCGGTAGAGGTGATGCTGGGTGAGATGGCCCAACAGGCGGACAAAGAGCAGCTCAGAGATGAGCTGGGGTTAAACCTACCCCTGCACATTCAATATGGGCGGTTTATCACCGGGGTTTTCAAGGGTGATCTAGGGGATTCCTTTTTCTATCGCCGAGCGGTAACGCAGGTGATCGCCGAGCGGGCCCCCGCCACCGTGGAACTGGCCTTGGCCGCCTTTCTGGTGGCGGGGTTGATCGCTATCCCCTTGGGGATCATCGCTGCCCTGCGTGAAGGTACGGCGGTGGACAACGCCTCTGTCCTCTTTTCATTGCTGGGGGTCTCCATGCCCAATTTCTGGCTGGGGCCCTTGCTCATCATCCTCTTTTCCATCACCCTCGGCTGGTTCCCGGTCTCGGGCAGAGCAGGGGTGGGTAGTTTAGTATTGCCCGCTATTACGTTGGGGACCGCACTGGCGGCCATCCTCTCCCGCATGACCCGAGCCAGCCTCTTGGAGCGATTAGGTGAGGATTATCTCACCGTTGCCAGGGCCAAGGGCCTCCCTGAGTGGAAGGTGATCTTGAAGCATGCCCTGCGCAATGCCCTCATCCCCGTCATCACGGTTATGGGGCTACAATTTGGGGCTCTTCTGTCGGGGGCCATCATCACTGAGAACGTCTTCTCCTGGCCTGGGATTGGAACCCTCCTGATCAACGCCATCGAGGCGAGGGACTACCCCTTGGTTCAGGGGTGTATCCTCTTTATCACCCTCAGCTATGTGCTGGTCAATCTGCTGACTGATCTCATCTACGGATGGGTGGACCCTCGTATCCGATTGCGGGGTTAAAAAGGTAAGCTGCGAGAGTGTAGAGTACGGGCTAACAGAAGGTAGTGGTAAACTCACAAAAAAAGGCACAAAGGCTCCTTTCTTTCGACCTGGACGGCACGCTGGTCGATCTGGCCTTCACCGACCTGGTCTGGCATCAGGGCATCCCAGAGCTCTACGCCCAAAAAACGGGCGTGGACCTTGCTCAGGCGCGGGAACTGGTCCTGCAGGAGTATCGGAAGGTGGGGGATGGGGCCTTGGAGTGGTATGATATAGCGTATTGGTTCGGCTATTTCGATCTCCCGGGGGTTTGGAAGTCCCTACTGGAGCGGTACGCCCCTCAGGTGCGTGTCTATCCAGAGGTCCATAAGGTACTCAGTCAACTCCGGGAGCGTTATTCGCTTATCGTCCTGTCCAACGCCGCCCGTGAGTTCATCGAAGTAGAGATGCATCAGGGGGGATTGGCAGATTACTTCGATTTGGTTGTCTCCGCTACCTCCGACTTCGGCCTGGTGAAGAAGAGCCCTGAGTTTTACCAGAGAATATGCGGGCTTTTAAGGATTATGCCTCACGAGCTCATTCACGTTGGAGACCACCGGGATTTTGACTATCAGGTCCCTCGAGGGATGGGGATCACCGCCTTTCATCTCAGCCGCGGAGGGGACCAGTCAGGTCCAGACGTTATCAGAGACCTCAGGACGCTACCCGAGGTCCTGGATAGAGGGGAAGGGCATGAAGATCGGTGTGGTGAGTGATAGTCACGGTCATATAGAGAATCTCCGCCGCGCGGTCAGGGCCATGCACGAGGTAGGGGTTGATGTCATCGTCCACCTGGGGGATGACTACGACGACGTCAAGGCCCTCTCCGACCAGGAGGGGACCACGATCATCCAAGTACCCGGGGTCTTCAGCCCCTACTATCAAGACCCAGGGATACCCAATCGCGTCATCGCGGGGTGGGAAGGGGTGCGGGTGTTGCTCACGCACACCCCAGAAGCCCACAAGAATGACCTCCCAATAGACCTCGATCCCGCAGAGGTGATTGCGAGGGGGGAGGTTCGTTTGATCCTGTCCGGCCACTCTCATATCCCCGAGGTGAAGGAGGAAGGAGAAGTGGTCTGGGTGAATCCTGGGCACGTGAAGGACGATGACAAGAAAGGCTATCCCCCCACCTATGCCCTGCTGGAGATCACGGGCATTGAGATACGAGTGCGCATCGTCGACCTCTACGTCGGCCAAGAACTCTTTGTGTATCCCTGAGCTGTTCCGATTATCCCCCCATCAATAAACGAGGCTCATGCTTTGAGGAATGAAGGTTCGGTCTGTCAAGAATCTTTTTAAGAACGTATACCGCCCGGCTCTTATTGCCCGAAATGGATAACTATGGTAGATAAAGGTACTGTATCGTTTTAGCGGTAAACGCCACACAAAGGAGATATGTTATGAGTGACCCTAATGGTTTCTTGCAACCCTTGCTCGATTCGATAGTGCCGTGGCTCTATTACGAGTCTAAATTGTGGACCGCTTTCGGCCTCACAGGAAACTTGTTGTTCAGCCTCAGGTTCGTAGTCCAGTGGCTCTATTCCGAGAAGCGAAGGGAGTTGGTCGTACCGAGCATCTTTTGGCATCTCAGCTTTTGGGGCAGTGTGATCGCGCTGATCTACGCGTTCCACATCGATAAGCTGCCCGTTATCTTGGGATATTTTTTCCTGCCCATCCTCTACGCCCGCAACCTCGTTCTCCTGGCACGCGGTAAACAGAAGGGAAGTATCTCTTAGCGATTACAAGCTGATTTATCCCCCTTAACACATCTCATCGAGCCCCTGAGGAGGGGCTTTTTTATGACATTATTCTTGGGATCGAGCGGAAAATGCGGAAATAGGCCATGAAACTGACAAAAATTGTCATTGATACAAGCCGATATCCATCTTTACATCTAAAAACCTATTATTTCAAATAGTTAAGCAACTATTCGTGGCACGTTTCTTGCTTTTCAAAGCAATGGATAGATATGCCCGCATTAAAGAAGAAGCACTGAACCCCTCATCAGAAAATGAGGGGAAGGGAGAGAACTTGTTACCAGGTGCTGCTATGCGACTTATAAACATATCAACCTACACCATGAAGAGAAACATACTAGTGCTTTGTGTTTTTCCCGTCGCCTCATGTATCGTCTTGTTCATAACCGGATTCATATTCTATACACCCCCTGACATTGAGCCACCATATGATTCAATGACGATGCGCATTGAGAGGACCCCTGATACGGTTTTTACCGTAACCGAAGATAAGAAACGAGCAACAGAGGAGGAGCAAGATCAATCCTCAATCGCCGCTGTACGACTTCCGCACTTAAACGAGAGGCCGGAAAAAGTAAGGATGGCCAAGGAGTACAAGGCGCTGCTGGCCCAGATGAGTTCAATCTTGGAGGATATGGGTTCAGAGCAGATATCATACGCCGAGGAAAACGGCGGAGCGGTGCTTGCGAGCATTAAGGAAACTGATTCAGTCTATGAAGAAATGTCGGAGGGTTCCCCCCTTGAAGCGATCATACGAGAGAGGATGGTAACGGTCAAGGAAGTGCTGGAATATGCATCCTCACAGATGGGGATATCAGTTGACCTGCTGGCTGCTGTGGCATGGGCCGAGAGCAAAATGCTGCCGTACGCGCTCAATGTACGGGGGAAGGCATACTATTGTACATCGAGGGAGCAGGCACTGCGGATGCTTGGGGAGATCGAGACAGGCAACGTGGATATCGGTCTCCTCCAAGTAAACTACCGTCTTTGGGGCGAACCTCTGGGTCTGCAAAAGGAAGACCTGTTGGACTCGAAGGTGTGCGCCATCATCGGGGCAATGATACTAACCTACAACCTGCAAAGGCACCGTGATCCCTGGGTGGCAATCGGAAGATATCACTCCGGGAATGTGAAAAGGATGAGAATCTATCAGACCAAAGTATCCCGGGGACTCACGATCATCAGAACATTATCCACGATTGCTCCTCAGCAGGAAGTGACTGAACTCTCCGAGACGTCTCGGAAAATCCGCAGAGATCCAGTAATTCATCGCATAGGGCTGGTGGACGCATAGCATAAGAAATTACTTCAGGAGGGATATGGTGGAAACTCAGAAAGAAACAAACGAAACGCAATCCTTTCGTTCCTCTGATTTCCCTGCAACGGAGTTTTTTCTACGTCTTTCCGAGGGTACCAAATTTTTCCGCGACAAGAATTTTGAAAAGGCTATCAATGAGTGGGAAGAAGCCGCCAAGATGCGGCCAGATTATGAATCCACGATGCGGATACTGGGAAGTGTCTCCTATAAGGGCAGTCTCGATGATTTCCCCTTGGTGGGCCTTTTTTATGCGCTCGCCTCTAACTTCCAAACGGGGGTGGCCATTGTCCGTAACGACCATGCCCATAAGGAGGTCTATTTTAAGGAGGGATGGATCGTCTTCGCCCGTACCAATAAGTCTGAGGAGAGACTCGGTAACCTTTTAGACAAGAGAAAACTTGTCTCTCAATCCCATGTGGAGAAAATGGTCGTAGAGGCCAAAAAGAAAGGGATGAAGCTTGGCAATTGCTTGGTGGAGAACGGATTGCTATTGAAAAAGGAACTTCGTGAGGTGTTGGATTTACAAATCAAGGAAATACTCTGCGATCTCTTTTCATGGCAGGAAGGGGAGTTTTACTTTGTCGAGAAAGAGGTCAATGATGAGGATGTGGTAGTAAATTATACCCCTCTGGACATAGCGCTGTTTGCCGCTCGGAGTGCCCTTGATTTTTCTACCTTCAGGAAGATAGTCCCTCACAACCAGGTCATCTTTTACATCCCTCCGTATATCGAGAGTGCTAAGGTGAAGATCGGGGAGGAATTAGATGCCAATGAGACCTTCATCTTTTCTTTGATCGACGGCAAAAGGAATATCGATCAGTTGATCAAATTCAGTGGGGAGGATGAGATGTTCACCATAAACATCCTCCACCGTCTGCTCTTAATGGGCTTCATAGAAAAATCAAAAGATAGTGGTGCCATCTATGATGATACTGAGTTCAAAGAACTCTCCCAATTTTTGAAAACACTACTGGAGGTCTTCAGGTTGATAGTTGACGAGTTGAGAAAAGAGTTGGGAGTGATGGCCGAAGAGGTGTTGGAGAGGGCCAAGGCAAGCTTGAACGAGGAATACGGGAAGGTATTTCATGGGATATCTCAGGAAGGAGATGTCGCTAATGATACCAATAAGATTCTCAAAAATATCTCTGTCAACTATCTGCGCCCTTCTGGTCGGTTGATTTTCATCGATGGATTCCATGGACTTATGAGTAATATACTACAAGAGATGCGACAGCTTTTAGGAATACCCCTGACGAAGAAAATGGTCACGGAGATCGCCAAAGTCAGAGGGGAAGTCATGAAATTTTGCGCCGATTCTCCCGCCAGAAACAAGGTCTTGGATACCTTGGATAAACTCGTAACCCAATTTTCGGGGTAACGATGCCTTATGCAATGAAAATGTGACCTCACACACGGGGCCTTTTTGTTGCCTGAAGTGAAAAAGCGTGTTAAGGTATTGTTAAAGAGACACGCCTCTAGTGAAACGGCCGATCTTCAGGGGTTTCCATATGAAAGCAAAATATCTCTTGGTTATTTTCGCTCTCTGTGTGATCAGCTTTTTGCTCCTGTACTCTGTTGGCACAGCGGAGGAAGAGGAAGGCCCATGTCCTAACCCGTATGTCAAGACCATCTCCCCAGCAACTGGCAAGCCCGGAGAACAACTCAAGATTCGAGGACGGCGATTCGGAACCGAACAAGGTGAAGTCATCTTCACCCCAGAAGCAAAGGCCGAGATTGTGAATTGGACCATGCATAGAATTTGGGTTCTTGTCCCCGAGTCAGCCGCGTCTGGTCCCGTTGTGGTAAGACTTCCCTGTGGTGCAGAGAGCAACAAGCAGTATTTCACGGTCACCAAGTAACTACTGGCAGGATGAATCAAATGTTCAATCCCACACCTGGCCTTCACTTCCCCTTAAGCCATTAGCTACCTTTTGCTCAAACCGCAAAAGCCACTCTTTGATCTCCGTTCCGCTGGAAAAGCCGCCCAGTCCTCCATCTTTTCTGATCACGCGGTGACAGGGGATGAGCAGCGGGATGGGATTTCTCCTGTTGGCTCCTCCGATTGCTCGACACCCCTGGGGGTTCCCCACCTCCTGGGCTATCTCCTGATAGGAGCGGGTCTCGCCCAGCGGTATGTGCTGTAACGCTTCCCAAACCTTCATGTCAAAGAGGCTCCCTACTGGGTGCAGGGGGGAGGAGAAACGGATCACCTCTCCCTCGAAGTAGGCCTTGATTTCCTCCGAAACTTCCCGGTTGAACTCTTGGTCTGCACGAGGATACCACCCCCTCAATGCCTTTAACTCCTTCAGAAATGCCTCCTCCTTCAACCTAAACCTCAACACACACACCCCTACCTTGTCAGAGGCAATCCAGATCTTTCCTATGGGCGAGGAGACAGAATAATAATAGATTTCTTCCACCAATCTTAATTCCCACCGTGGCGCTCAGAAGCATTATATCAGACGGATGGGGTAACAGGAAACCCCTCGGATGCCGTTAAAAAGATGCGCGCGAGAACATTACAGCATATTTTGTGCATATTTTCCCCTTGACATTCCGGAAAGATATGATAAAAGGTAGTACATAGATTAGGAAGAAAGGGACTGCATGTATTGCAATAATTTCTTCTTCTTTTATTTTAGCAGGGCTCACCTATGTCCCTGAGCCCGTTTGCATAGTGACAGGGAGCCATGGGTGAGCCAAACGGCCCCCATGGCTTTTTTGTATCTGCATACCGAAGGCCATGGGAGGCAGACCCCATGGCCTTTTTAATGTTTGTATTAACCTTAAGGAGCACGATATGGCCATTTCCGAAAATGTAAAGAAACTGATGGGAGGATCCTCCTGGGTGAGGAAGATGTTCGAAACAGCCGCCCAACTCAAGTTGAAGTACGGCGAGGAAAATATCTTCGATTTCACCCTGGGAAATCCAATAGAAGAACCCCCTCAGGGATTCAAGGCGGCCTTGAAGGAGTTCGCCCTCAAACCCATCCCCGGGATGCATCGGTACATGCCCAACAGCGGCTATCCGGAAACCAGGAGGTTCTTGGCCCAACAGATCTCCGAAGAGACGGGCATTTCCTTCACGGAAAACCATATCGTGATGACCGTCGGGGCCGCCGGAGGTATGAATGTTACCCTCAAGGCCATCCTTGATCGCGGTGACGAGGTGATCGTCCCTTCACCATACTTCGTTGAATTCGGCTTTTACATCGACAACCACGGTGGGGTCATGCGTTTGGTGGATACCAACGAGGATTTCTCCCTCGATCTGGAGGGCATCGAAAAGGCCATCACAGAGAGGACCAAGGTCGTCCTCATCAACTCCCCCAACAACCCTACGGGGGTCATCTATTCCGCAGAGTCACTGCAAGAATTGGCAGATCTCCTGCGGGCCAAGAGCAAGGAGAGACGAATACCCATCTATATCCTTGCCGACGAGGCCTATCGGACCATCATCTATGACAATATTTCCTTCCCTAAAATATTTGAGATCTACGAACCCTCCATCTCTGTAGTCTCATACTCCAAGTCCCTTGGTGTCCCTGGGGAGCGGATTGGATATGCAGCAGTCAACCCCCTCTATGCGGGTGCTGAGGAGCTTATAGGGGCCATGATCTTCCTCAATAGGACCTTGGGGTACATCAATGCCCCTGCCCTTATGCAGCGCTTGTTACCCCATGCCGGCACCAACCACGTTGGGCCGAGGGAATACCAGCGAAAACGGGATATCCTCTACGGAACCCTCACCGAATACGGCTATTCTATGGTAAAGCCCCAAGGGTCTTTCTACATGTTTCCCCGAACCCCCATCGAGGACGACCTGGCCTTTGTCTCTGATCTGCAGGAGAACTTTCATATCCTGACCGTCCCGGGAAGGGGCTTCGGGAAAGAGGGGTATTTCCGTATCGCCTATTGTGTGGAGATGGAGGTCATTGAGCGATCCTTGCCGGTATTTGAGCGGGCCGCCAAAAAATACGGCTTGGGGTAAGACACTAAGGTCAAAAGGTTGTTAAGAAAGTAAAGTGATTTTCAGCGGCCTGATAGACCCAGCCTTTGAAGAAGTCCCTCCATATCGATGTGCTGGGTAAAGAGTTGGGTCAAGAAATCCCTATTCCCCTTCACCCCTGCGTAATCCCTCAGATAAGGAAAGGACCCCCAAAGGGGCACCGTGCCGAAGTGGGTGATGTACTGGGGGTTGCTCTCTTCTGCAGGGTCCGCATCAGGGTTTGACTTGTTTATAACCGTACCAATCACCTCGAGCCCCTCCCGTTGACAGTACGAGAGGGTCAAAAGGGCGTGGTTGATGGTCCCCAGGAAGGATCGGGCTACCACGAGGAGAGGAAGATCCAAGAGCTTGATGAGCTCCGGTAACAGGGTCCCCTTGGCGATGGGCACCAGCAGTCCGCCGGCGCCCTCCACCACCATGAATTGGTGGCGTCCCTTGAGCTCTTCGTAGGCCTCCTTGATCCGCTGCAGATCTACCTCCACCCCTTCCTGCTCGGCAGCCACCCCCGGGGCCAGGGGGGCCTGGAAACAGTAGGGGTTGACCAGACCCAGGTCGTCCTGAACACCGGCTATCTCCCTGAGATAAAAGGCATCTCTTGGTATAGGAGCGGATTCAAAAAAAAGAGCGCCGCTTTCCAAGGGTTTCATCACCCCGACATCGATCCCCAGATCCTGCAGCGCAACCACCAGACCAGCGGCAATGAGGGTCTTCCCCACTTCGGTGTCGGTCCCGGTAATGAACACCCCCTCCGCCACAGCCCTATCAATCCTCCTTGTGGAAGAATTCCCGCACCATCTTGATGGCGCAGAACTCGCCGCACATGGTACAGACCTCTTCCATATGAGGCCTGCTCTCCTCCCGGTACTGTTTGGCCTTCGTGGGATCGATGGACAATTGGATCTGTCGCTCCCAGTCGAGGCCCTTGCGCGCCCGGGAAATCTCATCATCCCACGTCCTGGCCTTTGCAAGACCGCGGGCCACATCAGCGGCATGCCCCGCGATGCGCGTCGCAATGACCCCCTCCCGCACATCTTCAGGGGTCGGGAGCTTGAGATGTTCGGCCGGCGTCACGTAACAGAGGAAATCCGCCCCGTGGTATGCTGCCAAGGCCCCTCCGATGGCACACACGATGTGATCATATCCTGGTGCCACATCGG
The DNA here is from genome assembly GCA_964459135.1 of uncultured Thermodesulfobacteriota bacterium. Lineage (GTDB taxonomy): Bacteria > Desulfobacterota > B13-G15 > B13-G15 > RBG-16-54-18 > CAYWLI01. The sequence goes on from CAYWLI010000016.1 coordinate 21,008, forward strand.
TCACCAGCGGCCCCAGGACATAGAAGGGGGCCCCTTTGCACAGCTTCTTCTCCAGCCGAATATTGGTCTCGATCTGATCCAAGGGTACGTGCCCCGGCCCCTCGATCATCACCTGCACCTCTTCATCCCAGGCGCGCTCGGTCAGCTCCCCCAGGAGAAGGAGCTCTTGTATCTGCGGGCGATCCGTGGCATCGGCCAGGCAGCCAGGGCGCAATCCGTCACCGAGGCTCAGGGTAACATCGTACTGTTGGGCAATTTCTAAAAGACGGTCGAAGTCTTCATAGAGGGGGTTTTCCCGTTCGTTGTAGATCATCCAGGTGGTGAGAAAGGCCCCTCCCCTGCTGACGATGTCGGTAATCCTCCCCTGGGCCTTGAGCCGCTCCAGGCTGCTCAGGGTCACCCCACAATGGACCGTGACGAAATCCACTCCGTCCTTGGCGTGTTGCTCGATGACATCGAAGATGTCATCAGGAGTCATCTGGACGATCCCTCCCTTGCGCTGGGCCACCTCAATGGCGGCCTGGTAGATGGGGACCGTCCCTACGGGGAGGGGTGAACGCTCGAGGATGAGCCTCCTCATGGCATTGATATCCCCGCCAGTGCTCAGGTCCATGACCGTGTCCGCACCCGCCTCAATGGCCGCCTCCAGCTTCTGGAGCTCCTCGGCGGGATCGGCGTGGTCAGAGGATGTCCCGATATTGGCATTGACCTTGACGGTCAGCCCCTCCCCGATGCCAGTGGGGTGCAGCCCTCGGTGCCCCTTGTTGGCGGGGATGACGACCTTCCCGTGAGCCACTTGTTCCATGAGGGTCTTGGAATCAACCCCCTCCGCGCGGGCAACGGCCCCCATTTCCGGGGTGACCCCCCCCCGGCGCGCCTTAGCGAGTTGCGTCTGAATCATTGCATCTCCTCTTGATCTCGATGACCTTCTGGACGACCTCACCTGGGTCCTTCCCCAGGATGCGGACCATGGGTTCCTTACCCCATCCTCCCTCGTCATAGATCACATCCGGTACTTTCCCTGCGTCGAGCAAGACCTGCTGCACCCCCCAGGCGAGCGAACGCCCTTCTTCCTCGGTAACCTCCTGCGGTTCCTCGCCGCGATCGAAACCGAGAATACGCAGCCCCGCATTGTTGCATGCCTGCAGTATAGAGGGAGAATATCGGATGTTCATGGCCGAGCGAAAGGATGGATTGTGCTCCATGATGCTCAGGATGATCGAAGCGATATGCTGGGAAGCACCAAAGGCAGGGGGGTTGATCGTCGCAATGGTATCCTGCACCCTGATGATCCTCCCCGGGAAGGCGGCCACATCCTTTTTGTCCTGAGCAGCGGCGAGGGCATAGCCGAGGTTGGAGGAGACCTCGGGGATAAACCCCCCTATACGCGCCTCGGCTTGCAACGCGACAACGGCCTCCTTTAAGGCCTCAATCACGCGATATCGTTCTCCCTCCACGGCAGCGTAGGGATGGGCGAATTGCCTCCCTTTTCCCATCGTTAAGGACGCCTTGATACTCGCGATAGTCACCCCCCTCCCTTGCTGCACGGCCTCTTGCAGAGAGGCCCCTTGGGCCAACGCCGTGGCGATGGCGGCAGAGAGCACACAACCGGTCCCGTGCACATTTGACACACCCATCCGTTCCGAACGAAACTCCGTGTACCCCTCCTCATCGAGGAGGATATCCACGGGCTCTCCTTCCAAATGCCCCCCCTTTACTAAGACGGCCGCGGCACCATATCCGCGGATGCGTTTGGCTGCCTCTCGCATCTCCTCTATCGTCCGCACCTCCATACCTGCCAGCGCGGCGGCCTCGGGGAGATTTGGTGTTACCAGAGAGACCAGGGGAAACAATTCCCGCCGCAAGGCATCCCTTCCTCCTTCATCCAAGAGGGGGGTGCCGTCTGTGGCTGTAATGAGGGGGTCCACCACCAGTTTATCCACCCGATAGTGCTTCATCTTCTTTGCTACGAGCTTCACTACATCGCCATCCCAGAGTATCCCGGTCTTCACGGCATCGGCCCCCAGATCGGAGAAAACGGCGTCCATCTGGGCCTCGATAAAGGGAAGGGGGATCGGATAGACCGATTGGATCCCCAGGCTGTTCTGGGCGGTCAGGGCGGTGATCACGCTCATCCCATGTCCTCCTAACGCAGCGATGGTCTTCAGGTCCGCCTGTATCCCCGCCCCGCCCCCCGTGTCGGATCCTGCGATGGTCACAATCCGTTTCATCGCTCCTGCTTGAGCCTCTCGGCGATCAAGGCCGCGACCTTCTCACCGGAAAGGAGCATCCCCCCGAAGACAGGCCCCATCCGATAGGCGCCGAACGAGGCGTTGGCGGACATCCCCGCCACGAATACCCCGGGGAAGACCTCTTGGGTGTTCTCCAGGGTCTTGTGCTCCGCCACCTCCGCCCAGAGGGACTTCTCCCCCATGATCTTTCCCGTGGGGGTAAGCAAAGCGGCGTCTACCTTGCGCTCAATAACCTTTACCACTTCGGTATCATGTCCAGTAGCATCGATGACGTATTGGCATCGCATGGTCAGTGGGTCTACGTGGAGGCCGGCCATCTCGACCGCCGTCCAATTTAACACTAATCCCACAATCCGTTCTTCGCGCACCACCACATCCTCAACACTCATGAGGTTGAATATCCGTGCCCCCGCCTGCGCGGTCTTGGAGCAGATGGTCGAGATGGACTCGACCGCATCAGCGGTATAATACTCATCCTGGTATAGCTCACTCCTGATGCCGAATTCATCAAGGAGCCTCTTCCCCTCCTCCTGCACCACGATCTCATTGAACATCATCCCCCCGCCCCACATGCCTCCCCCAATACTCAGTTTCCGCTCAAAGAGGGCAACGGTATAGCCATCTTTGACGAGATAGTACGCCGCTACCAACCCCGCAGGGCCGCCGCCGACAACGGCGACATCAACCTCCAAGGAGGAGTTGAACTTCTGCAGGAACCGCTCGATAATAGCCCGGGAAATGATGACTTCGTCTAGCGCCATAATAGCAATCCTCCTTTAAATCAAAAGCCGTACCTCCCATCGTGGAAAATACGGCCCGTTTTATAACCCTTGCCGCTTCCCTACGCTGGAATTACCCATACAGGTTCACAGGGTCATCCCGTAAACGGGATTTCTCAGCCCTCGCGAGCTCCCCTAGCGATCTATTCAGTTTTATCTCTAAACATAAATAATAAGCCAACGCGCAGGGAATGTCAATGAAAACCTGGCCTCAAAAACTTGACATTTTCTCCTCAATCCTATAATAATCGTGCTGAAAGGCACAAAAATGTTGAAAAACAAAGAGATTATACTGGGTGTGAGCGGGGGAATCGCCGCCTACAAGTCGGTAGAGCTCCTCCGCGAAATGACCAGAAGGGGGGCGAACGTCCATGTGGTAATGACCAAAAACGCCCAACAGTTCGTCACGCCCCTTACGTTCCAAACCCTCTCGGGCAACCCTGTTCTCTGTGACATGTTCCAGCTCTTGATGGGCTCCAAGATCGGCCACGTAACCTTGGCTGATATCGCTCATCTCATGGTCATTGCCCCGGCCACGGCAAACATCCTAGGCAAGATCGCCAACGGCATTGCCGATGACTTCCTCACCACCATGGTCATGGCCACAACGGTACCCGTACTGTTTGCCCCCTCTATGAACGTAAATATGTGGGAGAGCAACTTTGTGCAGAATAACGTGGACAAGCTGAAGGCCCACGGGTATCAATTCGTGGGCCCCATAGAAGGGGATTTAGCCTGCGGGAGCGTGGGCAAAGGGAAGTTGGCCGACCTCGAAGAAATCATCGAAAAGATAGAAAATATCTTTACCAAAAAAGATCTTCAGGGCCAGCGCATCCTGATCACGGCCGGCCCTACCTTGGAACCGATTGACCCGGTCAGGTATATCACCAACCGCTCCACCGGGAGGATGGGATTCGCCCTGGTGAAGATGGCCCGCAGGCGGGGGGCGGCGGTGACCTTAATCACCGGGCCTCACTATCTCTCACTGCCCCACAGGGATATCCCGCAAATCGTGGTTAACTCTGCTCGGGAGATGCACGATGCCGTCATGCACCATTATGAAGACTGCCACATCGTCATCATGACCGCGGCCGTGGCCGATTTCCGCCCCAAGGATACGCTCGAGCAAAAGATCACCAAGCGAAAAAACGGATCCTATCTCTTGGAGCTGGACAAGAATCCCGACATCCTCAAAGCATTGGGGGAAAAGAGGGGCAACCATATCCTCGTGGGGTTTGCCGCTGAGACCAGTGAGCTTATGGAGAACGCCGAAGTGAAGCTCAAGGAGAAGAATCTCGACCTCATTGTGGCCAACGACGTCACCCAAGCAGGTGCGGGCTTTGGGGTGGATACGAATATCGTCAAGATCTTGGACGCCTCGGGAAAGGTCAGAAAACTCCCCCTCATGAGCAAGGATGAAGTCGCCGATATTATTTTGGATCAGGTGGTCAGATTGGTAAAGAAGAAGGAAAAGGGCCTCCCCTGGCCCCGCAACTGGTGAGCCTGATAAGTCGGATTAGGCCATCCCCCACGTCGACTCAGTATCTACCAAGTGTTCCTTCAGTTTCCTCAGGGCCTCACTCTCAACCTGTCTGACGCGTTCACGGGAGATATGAAAGGTATCACCCAACTCTTGGAGGGTCATGGGCTCGTCGGCCATAACGCGATGGCGGATGATGAATTGCTCCCGTTCACTGAGGCCTTCCAGGGCCCCATCGACCTCATACCTGAGCGCATCATCCTCCTCCCTGTCGCCCAGAAGCTCCTCCTGGTCAGGGGAGTGATCGGACAAGAGGTCCAAGAAACTGACGTCTTGATTAAGATCCAGTTTGGCATCTAAGGAAAGATCCCGACCGGCAAACCTCTTCTGCATTTCCTCGATGTCTGAAGATTTCACGTTGAGCGCTTGGGCCAACTCCTCGGTCTTCTCGTCTCTGTGTTCCTCATGCATGAGGCCCTTGATTTTGCCCATCTTGTAGAAGAGTTTCTTCTGGATCTGCGTGGTCCCCATCTTGACCAAGCTCCAGGACTTGATGACGAAGTTTTGGATATAGGCCCTGATCCACCAGATGGCATAGGAGATAAATCGAAACCCCTTATGGGGGTCAAATTTCTTCAGGGCCACCATCAGGCCCATGTTCCCCTCCTGAATTACGTCGAGGAGCTTGAGGCCGTAGCCCCGATATTCCAAGGACACCTTGACCACAAACCTGAGGTTGGAGGTGATAAGCTTATGAGCGGCCTCTACATCCTCCTTCTCTTGATACCTGACTGCCAGGGAGAACTCCTCATCAGGGCTCAAAATGGGATACTGATTGATTTGAGTAAGGTAGTGGCTGAGATTATCA
>CAYWLI010000017.1:0-15222 GCA_964459135.1 uncultured Thermodesulfobacteriota bacterium
ACGTAATCATCCGCCTCCGTCTCCATCCCCATCTGCTGCGTATATTTGGTGCTGGATATCTTGGAGACCACGGCGGTCAGGAGGAGGATGGGGATGGAACGGGACTTCTCGTCGGCCTTGAGCTCCTTGCAGACCTCATACCCATCCTTGTCCGGCATCATCACATCGAGGACGATAAGATCGGGCTTCTCGGTCCGGGCCTTTTCTAGACCCTCAACCCCGCCATAGGCAGCAGCTACAGTATACCCCTTGCTCTCCAGAATGATGGAAACGGCCTCTACCAGATCAGGATCATCATCAACTATTAAGATCTTCTGTGCCATTGCTCTTCCTCCCTCTGCTTTGTTTTTTATACCTTCGGCCTCGGAAGCAGGCCGGCCCCCTCCGCTATCTCTTTGACCTTCTCCTCCCACTCGATGGCCATGATATGAACGCCCCGCACCCCCTCCATCTCCCTGAGGCGCTGGATGCTCTCGATGCAGATCTTGATCCCCTCTGCACTCTGTTTCTCCTTCTCCACCCCCTTGAGCCGCTCGATGATTGCATCGGGCACATCCATCCCCGGCACGAGGTTCTTCATGTACTTCCCCATGCCGACGGATTTGAGCGGGGTGACCCCGCCCAGGATGGCGACCCGCTCATGGAGCCCCATATCGACCACCTGGCGCATCCACTCGGCGAAGCGATCGAGGTTAAAGATGCACTGGGTCTGGATAAACTGGACCCCTGCCGCGACCTTCTTGGCCAGCCGCAGGGCCCTGATCTCAAAGGGGTCGGCAAAGGGGTTGGCCGCCGCCCCGATAAAGAGCTTCGGGGGCTTGGTCAGCTCCTCGTCGTTGAGGAATTTCCCCTCATCCCTCATCTTTTTCACCGTCATGATGAGCTGGATGGAATCGATATCATAGACGTTCTTGGCCTGGGGGTGATCGCCGAAGCGCTGGTGGTCGCCGGACAGGCAGAGGATGTTATTGATCCCCAGGGCGGCCGCCCCCAGGATGTCGCTCTGGATGGCGATGCGGTTGCGGTCCCTCGTCACCATCTGGAGGATGGGATCAAACCCCATCTCCTTGAGGATCAGACACGAGGCGAAGCTCGACATCCTGACCACGGAGGTCTGACAGTCGGTGATGTTCGCCGCATCGACGACCCCTTTGAGCAGCTTTCCTTTTTCGCGGATGACATCGGGATCGGCCCCGCGGGGGGGGCCGCACTCCGAAGTGACGGCGAATGCACCCTTGTCCAGGATCTTCTCCAGGCGGCTTTCCGTCTTCATTGCTTTAAATCCTCCCTCACGATCTTTCGCTGCCCCCCGTCCCTGCTCGTTGACCAGTCCCTGACGGGGAAGAGCTCGACAAACCGGGCCTCGAACTCCCCGAGGGCCTTGAGGCGGTCGATGATGAGCTGCCAGCCGCACTCTATCTCCGGATCCACCTCGCACTTTCCCTGAGCGGAGCCGCCGCACGGGCCGTTCAAGAGGCTCTTTGAGCAGCGGGTGATGGGGCAGATACCCCCGGTGAGATGCAGGACACACGACCCGCACCCCTGGCATCGCTCGCTCCAGACCCCCTGTTCGAGAGACCCCCCCATAAAGGAGGTATTCAAGCCGGGCAAGGCGGGGATGGTCTTGTAGTGCTCGGCCATGTACTGGACCCCCACCCCGCAGGCGATGGAGAGGATGGCCTGGTAGTCCCCGGCGAACCCCCTGATCCCCTCCACGTACTCCGGGTCGCACTGCCGCTCCAGGGTCACCTCCCGGATCTCTATCTCCCTGCCTGCGGTCTTTCTCGCGGTCCGCAGGGCCGAGGCGAGGAGCTGGACCTCCTTCTCCCCCCCTGCCGCGCAGACGGCAACGCATTCCTTGCACCCGGCCAGGATGATCTTATCATACCGATCGACCATCGCCAGAACTTCTTCTATAGGTTTGGCCTCCGCAACGATCATTGCTTTCCCTCCTCCTCCTGCTGTTCCTCGACAGATTCCCTCCCCTGACCCGTGTTGACGGGGCTCGGGCCCAGGGCCTTTATCCGTTCCGTCATCTCCTGGGCGATCTCCACGAATCGCCCCCCCATGGCCGCTGAGAGGTTGTACATCTGGAGCCGCTCCGGGTTGATCCCCAGGGCGGTCAAAATCCCCTTCACGTGTCCCACCCGCTTCTTGGCCCGCAGATTGCCCCTGAGGAAATGACATTCCCCTTCCAGACACCCCGCCACATAGACCCCGTCCATCCCTTCTTCAAAGGCCTTCATCAGGTGCACGTCATCGACCCTCCCGGTACAGGGGACCCTGATGAGCTTGACATTCACAGGATAGCTTTTTCTCATCGAACCTGCCAGGTCCGCTGCCGAATAGGCTCAATGCTCGCAGCAGAAGGCGAGTATCCGGGGCTCAAATGGCATCCGCTTCCTCCCTTGCCAAGGCCGTCACCTTGGCGATAAGCTGTACATCCCGGTAGTGCTGCAACTGAATCGCCCGCTGGGGGCATTCAGCCGCGCAGTTCCCGCACCCCTGGCACTTGGCCGGGTCTATCACGGAAACACCGTCTTCGCCGATAACGGGCACCCCATAGGGACAGGCCCGCACACAGATCAGACACGCGGCGCAGAGCTCCGGATCGACCCGCGCGATAACCCCGCCCACCTCTATCTCATCTTTAGAAAGGAGGGTGGCTGCCCGGGCCACCGCCGCCTGGGCCTGGGAAATGGTCTCATCCATGAGCTTCGGCGCGTGGGCAAGGCCGCACATGTAGAGCCCCTCCCGTGCGAAATCCACCGGCCGCAGCTTCATGTGGGCCTCGAGATAGGCACCCTCCAGGGTCCGCTGGACCTTGAACATGGCCGCGAACTCCTCGTTCTCACCCGAAATGGTTGCCGCGCTGAGCACGAGGAGGTCGGCTTCGATGACGAGATTCCGCCTGAGGGCGTCGTCCCAGACCTTGATCGAGACCTTCCCTGCCTTCCCCTTGCCACCCTGCACTGTGGGTGCGCGCTCGGGGACGTACCGGGTAAAGATCACCCCATGCTCTCTGGCCCGGGTATAGTACTGCTCAAGGAGCCCGTAGGTCCGAACATCGCGGTAGAGGATATGGATATCGAGGTCCGGGGCCAGCTCTTTGAGCTTGAGGGCGTTCTTGATCGCAACGGAACAGCATATCCTGCTGCACGAGGGGCGCTCTTCGTTTCGCGACCCCACGCACTGGATCATCACGACGCGCCCCAGCCCCTTCGGGTCCAGCTCTCCCGAGGCTATACGTTCCTCCAACTCCAGCTGGGTGAGAACGCTTGGATGCTCCCCGTAGAGGTACTCCTGAGGCTTGTATTCCTCACCGCCCGTGGCCAGGACGGTCACGCCGTGCTCAATCTTTCGATAGGTCATGGCAGGTGCAATCATCACGCCGGTGGAGAAGTTCCCCTGTATCCCCTCATGATCAACGACCTCGGCATTGGTGATCACCTGGAGGGTGGGGTGGGCCTTGACCTTGTTGATCAACTCCTGCAGGAAGGCCTGTGGATCCTCCCCGGAGAGGGTGTAGTGGATATGACGCATGGTCCCCCCCAGCTCCGCCTCCCGTTCGATCAGCGAGACCTCAAACCCCTGCTCGGCAAAGCCCAGGGCCGCCGTCATACCGGCCAATCCCCCTCCGACCACTACTGCCCGCTTGCGGATGGGGATGTGCTGACGCTCGAGGGGCTCAAGGAGGCCGGCATTGGCTACTGCCATCCTCAGCAGGTCCTTGGCCTTCTGGGTCGCCCCCTCTTTGTCCTGCATGTGGACCCAGGAGCACTGGTCGCGGATATTGGCCATCTCGAAGAGATAGGCATTGAGCCCCGATTCCCTGAGGGTCTGCTGGAACAGAGGCTCGTGTGTCCGCGGCGAACAGGCGGTGACCACCACGCGGTTGAGCCGCTCTGTCTGAATCACCTCCTTCATCCGCTCCTGCGTGTCCTGTGAGCAGGTAAAGAGGTTATCTGAGGCATAGACCACATGGGGGAGGGTGCGGGCATACTCACGCACTGCCTCCACATCGACCACGCCGGCAATGTTGATCCCGCAGTGGCAGACGAAGACCCCAATCCGGGGCTCCTCCGCTCCAACATCGCGCTCCGGGGGATACTCCTGTTGCTTGAGGAGCTCCCCCCGGGCCGAGGAGATGGAAGCGGTGGCTGCTGCCGCCGCCCCGCTGGCCTGGGCCACGGTCTCGGGTATGTCCTGCGGTGATTGAAAGACCCCGCAGACATAGACCCCCTCACGGGAGGTCGCCAGGGGGGCAAAGGCTGCCGTATTACAAAATCCATGGGCCTCCAGTGCTACGCCGAGCCTCTTGGCCAGCTTTTGGGCAGTTGGGGAAGGGGACAGCCCCGCCGAGAGGACCACCAGGTGAAAATCCTCGTGTTGCAATCCACCTGCCTCATCCACATACGTGATCCAGAGATTCTTGGTCTCGGGGTCCTCCCGCACCTGGGAGACCATGGAGCGGATGTACCTGACTCCTCCTTCCTCCTTGGCCCGCTCATAGTAGCTGTCAAACTCCTTGCCGAAGGCGCGGATGTCTATGTAAAAGATGGTGGGCTCGATGTCAGCGAGATGCTCTTTGGCAATGATGGCCTCCTTGGTGGCGTACATGCAGCAGACCGACGAGCAGTAGTCCCGCCCAATGCTGGAATCACGCGACCCCACGCACTGTATCCAGGCGATCTTTTGGGGGTGCTCGTTGTCCGAGGGGCGCTGGATCTCCCCCCCATACGGACCCGAGGCGGAGAGGATCCGCTCAAATTCGATGCTGCTGACCACATTTGCATATCGCCCGTATCCGTACTCCCCTTTCTGAAGGGGGTCGAAGACCTCATACCCCACGGCGAGGAGCACCGCCCCGACCTCGATCTCCACTTCCTGCGCCTTTTGTTCAAAGTCCACTGCCTTGGCAGGACAGACCTTCTCACACACCCGGCACTTCCCCTTGAGAAAATAGGTACAGATCTCCGTGTCGATAACCGGCGTCTTTGGTATGGCCTGAGGGTAAGGCACATAGATCGCCTTCCTCTGCCCGAGGCCCTCATCGAACTCGCTCTGCGTCTTGCTGGGACACTTCTCCTGGCAGGTGCCGCACCCGGTACAGAGCTCTTCGTTGATATAGCGGGGGTGTTTGAGTACCCGGGCACGGAAGTTCCCCGGCGCGCCGTTCAGGGCGAGCAGCTCCGAGTAGGTGAGGAGCTCTATGTCGGGGTGCCTGCCGCACTCGACCAGCTTCGGCGATAAGATACACATGGAGCAGTCGTTGGTGGGGAAGGTCTTGTCCAGCTGGGCCATCTTTCCGCCGATGGCCGGGGAGGACTCCACGAGATAGACCTTGAAGCCCGCGTTCGCCAGGTCGAGAGAGGCCTGCACCCCGCCGATTCCCCCTCCTACGACGAGGACTGCCCCTATTTTTTTCGCTTCACCGGTTTTTTTCTTTCGCTTCGCAGTCATTCGGTCACTACCTCAAGCTTACACCTCTCTCCTTGATTTTTGCGCACCTTTCCCCCGCCCCGCTTCACGCGGTTGGGAAGAGCCTGCCGAACGCCCCTTTTTCCCCTGGGCCAAGAATCCCTCAATGCCTGTGATCGGGACCTGGTTCGCCTCCAAACCGAGGGCCTTTGTATCGATCCCCATGCAGAGGCCGAGGAGTTGGGGGTAAAGGATAGTGGGGAGTCGATGGTTCTCCGCGCCTTTCGCGGACATCCCCCCCTCCCCCTGGACGGTATCGAACTGGATCTGGCAGTAGGGGCAGGCCACGCAGAGATAGTCAGCACCTGCATCCTTGCCGTCTTCGAGCTTTTTGTTGGTCAGGGTCATCGAGAGCTCGTCATTGACCCCTCTCAGGGGGGCACCGCAGCATTCGAGCCTCCGCTGCCAGGGGACACTTTCGGCCCCAGTAACCCCGACCAACTCATCAAAAAGGGTAGGTGAGACCGGATCGTCAAATTGGACGATGGTACTGGGGCGCAGGACATGGCAGCCATAGTGCGCCGCAATATTCAGCCCTGCAAAAGGCCTGGCTATGTGCTTCTTGATCATCTTGATGCCGACCTCGTGGTAGAGGACCTGGAGGAGATGCCTGACCTCGACTCCCTCCTCATAGTGCAGCCCCTCTTTCACAAGAACGGCGTTTACTTCCTGCCGCAGGGACTTGTCCTCTTGCAGGAGCACATGGGCCTTCTTCAAGGTCCCGAAACAACATTGGCACAGGGCCATGATGTCGAGCCCCGCGCGCTCGGCAAGGGCCAAATTCCTCGCCGACAGGAGGACGAAGGCCTCAAAATTGATGTTTCGCAGCGGGTACCCGCAGCAATTGAACTCCTTGATATCGATTGCCCTAACATCGAGCCGGTCTAAGACCCCTCGTGCGGCGGACTCGTAGTGTTGAAGCCGAGCCGGGATAGTGCAGCCGAGAAAGAGGGCATACTGTTTCATCGTGCGCTCACCCTGTGTGATGTTTGTAATCCCATTTGCTCAACGGTAACGTTCTTGAGCTCGTAGAGCACATCGGTGATACCCACCCCTTGGGGGCACTGCTCCTGACACTGATAACAGGTCAGGCAATCCCAGAGCATGGCGGACCCGAAGGCCAGCCCCCTGAGCCCCAGTGCACACGCATGCATGATTTGGTGCGGGAGCAGGCCGAGTACCTCCTGCGGGTCTGCGTACTGGGCCACAACGGGACAGGCATTGGTGCAGGTCTGGCACCCGAAGCAGACCGAGAAGGTGCTGGCCTGCGCGGAGAGGTTGAGCCTGCTCTTGAATTCCCTGTCCGTTCGAGGAAGGGGCACTACCTGATCCTGTTCCTTTTGTATACCGCTCTTGTCCGCAATGGCCTTGCGGGCTTTCATGAGGGGTTTGTTATAATCCCGAGGGGTCATCTCCCCGCTCATTAAGCCGCGGTAAAAGGAGAGGGGAGAGAGGAGGGAAAGCTCCGGCAACCCCCGTTGAAGGAGCACCTCCCGCACATTGAACCACAGATCCTGGAGATTGATCCCCACGGGGCAGACCACGGTGCACCGGTAGCAATTAGTGCAGAGGTAGACCCCCTCTTGGATTGCCTTGAGCTCTGACTGGGTGAGTTTCCTCCCCGATGCCAGCGCCTTGATGGATGCGATCTTCTCGGAAGGCAGGATGTTGATGTTGGGGATCTCCTCCAGGGCAGCGCCAACAGAGCATCGCACCGTGCAGGTCCCGCAGTGAGTACAGGCATCGAGCTCCATTATCTGCTTCGTAGCGATGACGGCGGGATCTGACCTCCCGCGCTCCATGACGGCATTGGCGAGCAGGCTCAAGGGGCTGGCGATGATGTGAAACATCTTGCTGAAAGGGAGGTACGCCAATCCAATAAGGCAGGCGAAGAAGTGAATGTACCACAACACTCCGCGTGCGTTCAGGCCGTCTAACCACACGGCGAAGGGCCTGATGATCCTGGCCACCCCATAGCCGGTAAAGGCCCACTGGGACTTTATATGGCACTCCGCACAGCTCATGCTGTGCAGTTCTTGCCCCTGCGCCAGGGTCTCCGCGTCAAAGGGCCCCTGTGCCGTGGGGGAGACGACGCCGAATTCCTGCACCCAATAGGCCTCCAGGGCCTGCGACTCTTCCGGGTCAAGAAGGGTGTAATCCGCCACCATCTGCTCATAGACGGTATAGGAGGCCATCTTGGTCCCCAACAAGATGATGCCGGAGCAGATAATTACCACGACCAGAACGATGGCATAGAGGTCCATGCGCCCCGTCATGAGCCGGGGGACCTTCGCAATGAATCGACGATAGATCGCAATGGCGATCCCCACGAGGACCACGGCCCCGAACAGATCCCTCAGAAAGAAAAAGGGATTGATGGTCGACAGGTAGTTATCGAATACGACCGCGCTGGTGTACTGCCCCAGGGCATGCATCAGGAGCAGGAGCACAAAACCACCGTAGATGCACAGGTGCATAAGCCACCTGAGAACATCTTCTTGAAGGATACGGCGATTGAGGATAACATCGAGGATGAAAACCTTGAAGATCGTGAAGATCTTGACGCTTGCCAGCGTCAAGAGGATCCCCTTAAAGGTAGCTACGATCCTTCTTGAGAAGGGAATGTCAGCAGCCCCGATGCTGATAGACGACCGGAACCACATGAAGATTTTATAGAGTACCCCTGCTCCGAATATGATCAGGGCAAGGTATACTGATATGGTTAAAAACATCTGTTCCTCCCCTCAAAGCAACAGTATGTTATTGCATTTTGTTCACTTCACCAATACCCTCGCCTCTCGGGCGATTCGCACATTACCCCTCATTACCCTTCCGCTGCATCCAAGATGGCGGGGGCCTTGTCCTCCCAGCCCATCGATATGATACTCACCCCCTGACACATCCCTTTGATCCCTTTAATAATCTCCGCTGCTATCTCGATAGAGGCCATGATCTTGTCAGGTGCCTTCATCAAGCGCTCAATGGTCGCCTCAGGGACCACTACTCCTTCAACGTGTTTGTTTATGTATCTCGCCATCCCGGCCGACTTCAACACCATCAGGCCCGCGATAATGGGGACACCGAAGGTCTTTGCTTTCTGCATGAAGGCCTTAAACTGGGCGAGATCATAGATAGTGGTCGTAACGAAGAACTCCGCGCCGAGCCCCACCATCTGTTCCATCGCCCGCATTTCCGCATCAAGACCTTTACTTCGAACACTGGCGTCGACCTTGGTCCCCACGCAAAAACGGGGAGAACCTTCAAGATCGCCACCACTCATATCATGACCCTCCTGGAGATTCCTGATCCCCCCCAAGAGCTCCAGAAGATCTATGTCGAAAACCGCCTTGGCCTCCGGGTGATCTCCCAGCTTCGGATCGTCCCCCACAACCGCCATAATGTTCTCAACGCCCAGATGGTAGGCGCCCAGCAACTCCGCCTGTACCGCCACCCGGTTCTGATGGGCACATGAGATCTCACAGATTGTCTCGTAGCCCCGGTCGAGGAGGTATCGACCCGCCACCCAGGAGCTCATGCGCATGACCCCCCCCTGAAGGGACGGCACGTAGATGGCCTCCACCCTCCCCTTGAGGGGTATCAACTGTTCCTCAAATCCTTTGACATCCACCCCCTTAGGAGGTAAGGCTTCCACTATCGTTAAAAACTTTCCGCTCTTCAACTGCTCCCGCCACCCCATGGAACCCTCCTTGTTATCGATTAGGTCTGAAACATCCCCAATTCTAGCAACTTTTAGATGATAAGCAAGATTTTTTTATTGATTTCCCCCATTTTCTTGAGGAAACGCCCCCTCATATTCTACAGGCAGAACAACGCGGAAGGTCGTCCCCTTCCCCTCCACGGTATCGACCTCTATATTCCCATTATGCTCCTTCACGATGCCGTACGACATAGAGAGTCCCAACCCTGTCCCTTCCCCCACTCCCTTGGTGGTAAAAAAGGGATCGAAGATCCTGGGGAGGATCTCCTCGGGAATGCCCCCACCGGTGTCCGTAAACTCAACGATAACCTCATCCTTGTCCATTGAAAGAAAGGTCTTTATCGTCAGGACCCCTTTCCCGTGCATGGCATCAGCCGCATTAATCATAATATTCAGAAAAACCTGTTTCAATTGGCCGGCGTTACCCAAAATGAAGGGAAGGGACGGATCAAGCTCCTTGATGATCTTGATATTGTGAAAGGTGACCTGATTTTCTAAAAAGAGGAGCCCATCGGTTATTCCCCTATTAACATCGGCGAGTTCCATCTTGGGGCCGCTCTGGCGGGAAAATTCAAGGAGACTCCTTACTATCTCCTTACACCGAGTGGTCTCATGAATGATCTTCCCGAGGTCTTCCCGTTTTGCATCATCAGGTCCGAGCTTTTCCATCAAAAGACTGGCGTAAATAAGGATCCCCCCTAAGGGATTGTTGATCTCATGAGCGACCCCTGCCGCCATTTCACCCAGGGATCTCAATTTCTCCAGCTGAATCAGCTGCAGGTGGGTCTCCTGAAGCTTTTGTTCCATAACGAGCCGGGGGCGGAGATCGGTAAAGATCCCCACCGAGGCCACCTCCTGGCCCGCCCGGTAGACGATGGCGGCTGAGAGGTGAATGGGGATCTCCTTGCTCCATTTATCCACCACCTTGAACTCCGAACCCGTAAATCTGCCGATACCTCCATAGTAAGGGCTGCGGAGTTTCTTCATAACCTCTTTGGCAACGTCTGGAGGATAGAGCTTGGTAATATGTATCCTCTCCAGCACCTCGTCCGCCTTATAGCCGAGCAGCTCCTCAGCCGCCTTGTTAAAAACGATAGTGTTTCCTTTAATATCGGTCGCCATAATGGCGTAGGGGGAGCTTTCAATAAGCATCTTCATAAAGTCATTGGTCTCCTGAAGCTCCCGTTCCAGTTGCTTGCGCTCGGTGATATCGATGATGATCCCCTCGTACCCAACGATCTTCCCCTCGCTGTCGCGGATGGCATGGGCGGAGAGGAGCACGGTAAGTTTCCCACCATCTTTTCGCTTGAACTCAACCTCCCACTCCTTGACCGACCCGGCCCGCTCCACCATGTTCTGGAAGATCTTGCGGTCAGCGGGGATCGCATAGAGGTCGTTGGTAATATCTATCTGTAATAATTCCTCCTTGTTCGCATAGCCGAGTATCTCTAGGAGGGCCGGGTTGCAATCGACAAATTTACCTTCCGGGGTGCTGATGAAGAGCCCCTCCCCCACATGCTCAAAAAGCTCCCGGTACCGTTTTTCCGAGAGGCGAAGCTGCTCTTCAAATTTTTTACGCTCGGTGATATCGGTGAGATAGGCGCACCCCTTAACATCCCCCGTTCCCCCCTCGGCCAGGGCCAAGCAGAGTGAGAAATCCTTCTGTTCACCTCCGGCAGTAGGAATCTGTACCTCTTGACACAGCTTGTCACCGGGGCCTTTGAGCTGGGCGAGGACCTCCTCCACCTCGTGCCCCAGGACAGAACAGACGTCTTTCCCCAAAAGCTCCTCCGGGGGATAGCCGGTCAGCATGGTAGCCATCTGATTGGTGAAGGCTATGGAACGATCCTCGTCAAAGACGAGGATCCCGTCATTGCTCATCTGCACCAGGGCCCGGGTATATCTGTCGTGTTCTTTTTCTACAGAAGGTAATGAGGAAGAGATTGACTTGCGGGCGCGTGATTTCATCTTATAGTATTTTAAAACATCTTCTAACACACTGCAACCATAGCTTTTCAGTTGCAATGATAGTTTTCCCGAGAAAATCAAACCATCTTAGCACAGCTCTCCATAGTATAATTATAAAAGAACAGGCATTATAGCTCATTTAAAGGGGGTTTGAAAGGCTTTTGAATGTAGCAGGATAGGTAAACGGGCCTTGATCTTGTTCTGGTTACTTGGGAGATAGTAGGGAACGGAGTTTTCGAATGAACTGAGATGTATTATTGGGAACATGATTCACATCGCTGTTTTTTACTTGAACATTCGTCCGACACAGTGTATAACCTGCAACCATGAAAATCCTCCTCCTCTTGATCTTCTGGGGCCTCTGGTTCCTCAACTTCTCCGTCAGAATGTCCTTCTCTCCCCTTCTTCCGATTATAGAGGGCGAGTTGGCCATCACGCATGCCGTGGCAGGCAGCCTGTTTTCCTTCATGGCCGTTGGCGGTACTATTTCTGTATTCATGTCAGGATGGGTATCCAAACACATTGGTTATAAACGATCTATTCTATTCGGTTTCATCGCGCTGGCGTTGGTATCGCTGTGCCTTAAGTATGCGCATACCTACTACTTTTTCGCTGGATGCGCCTTTTTAATAGGCCTCTCGGCAGGAATCTATTTACCATGCTCGATTCCTCTGATAACGTCGATAGTGAGCCGCGTCAACTGGGGTAAGGCCATCGCCTTCCATGAAACGGCCGCTTCCTTCAGCTTCCTCGCCGTACCCATACTCGTAGCCTTGACCATCCGCTTGTATCACTGGCAGTCTTTTTTTATCATGCTCAGCGGGGCGTGCGCACTGTGCATTGTCTTGTTCTGGGTCTTTGCCCCGGATCCGAGACCCCAAGAGGAAAAAAAGGGCAGCTATGCGGCGGTACTGCGTCGTCCTGATTTTTGGGTAATGGCTATTCTCTGGATTATGGCCGCGATGGCCACCGCCGGTATCTACACTATTATTCCCCTCTTTCTGGTAACGGAGAAAGGGATGCAGGTGGAAGCGGCCAATACTCTCTTCGGTGTTTCACGGATAGGGGGGGTGTTTGCCACCATCCTGGTCGGCTTTCTCGTTGACCGCTTTGCTGTCAAGAAACTGCTGTTCATTATCCTGTTTATTACCGGGCTTTCAACGGTGGGAATGGCCCTCGCCCAGGTACTGTGGCTGCTGGTTGGAATGCTCGTCATACAAGCGACCGTGAGCATGGTATTCTTCCCGGCCGCTATAATGGCTATCTCCTCGATCACCCCCCCTGAAGAAAGAACAACCTTTATAGGAACGACCATTGCTATCAGCTCTCTATTCTGCTATGGGATTTTTCCGGTCGGCTTGGGCGCGGTGGCCGATAAATGGAATTTTCAGATTGGTTTGCTTGCCGTGGGAATATTGATCACGTTGTCGTGCGTGTTGTTCAGGCGATTAAAAGAATTAAAGTAGGATAGCAGTAAATGTGACTGTGTTGTAAATTGGCTTTTTAGCAAAATCAAGAATTACGATGTAACCTCGCATACCCAATTGATATCATTAATCAAAGACTTGACCCCTTGTTGATATTTAATCAATTTGTTTAAATGGTTCTAAATATCCTTCTATTTCATAAAGTTTTCCGATAACAACTTCTCTATTTGCGTATTTTTCGTTGTCTGCAGATAAATATGTTTCTACTCTAGCTAGGGGGGGTATTCCCTCAATCTTAAGTTCATTTATCTCAGCAATAATATTATCAACCTGAGAATGAATTGGAGGGTCTACAGAAGGATAGTCAGGATTACTTTTAAAGAATTCCTTAAGGTTATTTATATGCATAAGTATTATATTTACTTTTTTTAAAATTTGCTCTTCCATAGTAGAATACCTCCTATGATTTTTCTTATTTATATAAGTTGGCTCACATTAATATTACTTATGTGCAAAGTTATATTAAGGGTAAATATAAAAACCTCCAAGAGTATACAATATCCCTCAGAGGCTAAATTAATACCACCTTCCGGCAACCCATGTTTTTCATCCCCACTCAAGAAGGTTAGAGTTATCTTATTAAATTACCTAAACTGGCAAAAGGATAATATACCTTTTCACTTTGTTGAATAAATGTCAATAGCTGTAAATCCCCACTTTTTTGGGTTAAAAAACGTACTTCTTAGTGCTGAATAAATATAAGTGGGATTTGACTATTTGAAACGCAAATCCTCACCAATTCCAAGAGACTCATTATTCCTGATACCTATCACTAAAAATTTAGGGGAAAACACTTTGTGTCGGTTATTACATGGGTATGACAGGGGTGAGTGGGGGGGTGGGACTCCTAAAAGCTGGTGTCCATAGTGGTGACGCTGTATGATAGTAGTGGGCCAAGTGAAAAAGTTTATTATCTGTATTCTTGTCTCGCTGATTTTCTAACATGAAAAGGCTTAAATGTATCTGGTTGGACCGGTCTTAGACTTAATAAAACTCTTTCTTAGGAATCCTTGCGAAATCCCAGTTAAATAACTAACTGACGATCGGAATGCCAAGAATAAGTCAACTGCCACCAACAGAGGTGGTGGCAGTTGACTAAGACATTCACTATTCTGGTTAAGGCCACAATCCCCACTGTTTGAAGTACTCCACGTAGAAACCAGGCTGCGGGAAATCAGGCCACATCGAAGGGGAAAAGGAAGTTTTATATGGCATCATACTAAGGTGATCTATTCCGTCCATGAGGTCTAAGAACAGGTTTCTCGACTCCCCTCCCTTTACTCGCCATGTCTTTGCTGGCAGGGTAAGGATCATAATATCTTCACCGGTCATTGCCCGGTCGCGTTCTCCCGGGTCGGGGACGGTAATTGTGGCTTCGTGAGTTAATAATGGGGGCACAGCGGCTCTACCGCAGGAGCCAATAGCGTAAAAGGAAGAGTTCACCATGTATGCTTCTTTATACCCCAGTGCAAGGATTAAATATCTCAATTGACCCGAATTACAATAGATCATCACCATATCTGGACTAAATGAAACTGACTTCGCAGGCCCAAAAACCATACCGCTACCCTGATATTCCCCGTATGGCAGGCGAGGATCCTCTTGCGCATGCTTTGCGGCTGCCTCCTGATCTCCAATAAGAAAAGGGTAAGTAGTGAGTCCATCCAGATAGCTCTGAGGCGGTGGCCTCAGTCCGAAAGCTATTATCGGTTCAAAGCACCAGTGATCGGTATCGTACATGGCTATAGTCATTTCTTGGCGACGTGCCAAAGCAAATGCCTGACACAGGGCAAGACGCCCACCAATGAGGCTCGAAGAGCTGGGTCTCTGTGCTCCCCCAGGGATAGGATCTCCCGGTTTCAACATTTTGATGGCTATTGGAGATGACCTCAACAACAATTGCTGCTCAAGGATGTATCCGTACTCGTTCACTGCTTCCGACCCAATTGGAATGCCCTCATGCCACCCCTTACCTTTATGATCCCCGTGGCTACCACGAGCCTGACCGACACTAGAGAGCGCGCTTATACCGGCGACGGCTGCGCCCGCCACAGCTGCCCCTTTGAAGAAATCCCTTCGCGTCATTCCTTTCGGTTTTTTCCCATCAGAACTCATGATACCTCCTCCTTTCTTCGGTGAATTGAGTGAATTCTCCTTTGTTTAGGTCCCTACCGTGTCAGGTAATTTTAGCCTCCTTTCATTTTTTATGAATCATACATCAAATCGAATATCACAATATAAAAGCCTCCAAAGGGCATAGTATCCCCTTGAAGGCTATTCTAACGGCATCTTCTGAAACCCTCTTTTCATAACACCCCCCCCATAGGATAGAGGTTAGAAGGTTAGTTTGTTACGTTGTTTGTAATTTTGCAAGGATATTATAATCAGATTTTCACATAATCAAACCAATGTCAAGCAGGAAATCACTGGTTTTGTATCAGGCAAAACTGCCCGTTTTTATTGAGGAATTGGTAATATGCTTTTTGTTTCTAAGCCTTTATTTCTAACTGAAACATTCAATTCTATTTATTATCACTGTTTTGTAGTTTGGCTTTTTACCAAAATCAA
>CAYWLI010000017.1:15322-17886 GCA_964459135.1 uncultured Thermodesulfobacteriota bacterium
ATTCTGTTTATCTTCAAAATTTATCTTTTTTCAATTTAATAGAACCGTCTCCTTTTCTTCTTATCTTGTTGGGTAGGTCTTAGAATGGTATGTCGTCTCCTTCATTCTCGATGTGATCCACAGGCCCCTCGTCTTCCTCTGCACGGTCTTCGATGGCAGTAATAAAACGGATTGCACTAGCCACATGATTGAATATCAGCAAGCTCTCATCATAGCCCAGAATGGGATTGTCGTGCGCCAAGCTCTGTTCGTTCCTAACGAGATTGAACGCTTCCATGGTGGAGATGCTCGACTTAAGTATCCGATCTGTCATCTGGGATTCTATCAGCCCCTCCTGCTTCAGGTACTTGATGTACTCTCCCATGAGACTGTGGAGCGGTTTGCCCCTCTCCGTTGATATTCCGTGTTTCTTGCAGACTACCCTGAGGTACTTCACTACAAAGGTGTGTAGGTGATCCAAACCCACCTCAGGTTCGTTCCTGTCAATAGCATCCCTGACAGATTGAGCCAATCGCTCGAAGCTTCGACCGCCAGCATTAGGCTCAATCGCATCAATGTCTGGAACTGGTGCTCCCTGTAAGAGTCGTTTCGCTATTTCGCTACAATTCTCGAATAGTACCTTCTCCTTCGGCTCGCCCCCCAATTCACTGTAATACTCCAGCAAGTCCGACATGAGCTTTCCAACAACATGATTCGGTTCTTGATTCCAGAACGCTCTAAGACGATTCGCTTTTGAGCCACTCTCGTACTCGTACTTGGAAGAGAAGATGTCCTTCCCAGTACTATCCAGCACAAACTCTGAGAAGGTACGATTGATGAAGTCGAGGACATAACCACTGCTCATCCCAAATAGCCTCTCGAATCTCGACTTCTCGATATAAGTGAGATCAGACATATGCTGTCTTCTGGTTCTAGGCTCCACCTAACAATGAGTAGGCAAACCAGTATAAGACGCCCGGAAGCCTGGCTTGTCAATCTAATACGCCGACAATCCTACTTCTTCCCTATCCCTTAACTATTTCTCAAAAATTAGCCTGTCTCCTTTTCTGTTTTCTAATTGAGCGCAATTCCATCCATATACGGCTTGCCTTTGCTTCTTCTTACTTTACTTTTGTGAAATGTCGCTGGATTTTTATTAATAAGTTCTTTGAGAAAATTATCATCATATTTTTCATTAACTTCTTTTCTAATAGCTTCAAAAGATGCACGGTGTCCCGGCCTTCGCTCAAGTCTACGTTCGACGTGAAGTCTTGCGCGTTTGAGCTGCTCATCACGTGGGTCCCACCACTTCATGACAATTAGTCCTAAAATATAAATGGCAGCAATAACAATCATGACAGCAAATTTCGACCCATCGTAATGGTCAAGGTAGCTAATATTATTAAAGCAGATGGACCAACTGCCGAGTAGAATGGGCAGCAAGAAAAGGGACACGATTATGAGGTCAGCTTTAGATGCATCACGGATTAAATCAATTATGGAACGAACGTCTTTTATTTTCATAATCTCTTTACACCACTTTCCTCGTTTTAAGTGGTATTATTCCCCATCAATATTCTATCAGAACATAAGATCACGTCAATCCCTGGGGGGACGCCTGAGAGGAAGGTAGTTGTGGATGAGTAATTAGCGGAAGATGCAGGAACTTCTCTGGGGCCCCGCAAGGCGGGATTTCGCAAGGCTCAACAGATCCTCGGGAACTGCTCACCGCTTAAAGGCTCGAGGAGCCTATGCCCCCCGATAGGGGTATGCAGAAGCACCTTGCCGGGATTTTTCGCCGTGACCTTTCCGATCACAGCCGACTCTTTGCCCAGTGGCTGTTTCTGCATCGCCTTAAGGACAGTATCGCTCTCCCCTTCCGGCACGAAGGCCACAAGCTTCCCTTCATTGGCCAGATAATATGGATCAAACCCGAGCAGATCGCAGACCGCCCTGACCTGTTCTCTGATCGGGACCTGACCTTCGTCTATGACAACCCCTATCTTCGAGGATGCAGCGATCTCCCATAGGACCGTGGCCAGCCCCCCCCTGGTGGGGTCTCGAAGGCAATGGATGTCAGGGCAGACCTTCAGCATCGCCTCCACGAGCCCATTAAGGGGTGCACAATCGCTCTCGACCTCCCCCTGCAGTGCGAACTCCCCCCGGGCCATGAGGACCGCGATCTCGTGGTCTCCGAGCGGACCGCTGACGATTATGGCATCTCCTGGTTTGGCCTGTGCGCTCCCGATTTTAACGTTGTCGGGGATCTGGCCGACGCCAGCAGTGGTAATGAAAATCCCCTCCGCTGCCCCGTGCTCAACGACCTTGGTATCCCCTGCCACCACCTTGACCCCAGCCTCCTGAGCAGCCCCTTTCATCGACGCAAGGATCCTTTCGAGGTCCTTAATGGGCAGGCCCTCCTCTAAGATAAAAGAGGCCGAGAGCCCCAGGGGGCGCGCCCCGGCCATGGCGAGGTCATTTACGGTGCCGCAGATGGCGAGCCTCCCGATGTCGCCCCCCGGAAAAAAGAGGGGTTTTACTACATAGGCGTCGGTGGTGAAGGCGATGCGGGAGGACCCAACCGG
>CAYWLI010000017.1:17986-22152 GCA_964459135.1 uncultured Thermodesulfobacteriota bacterium
TCAAAGGCCTGCGCCGCATCCAGGGCGGAGAATCCCTCCCGCAGCACAAGGCCGCTCTTCGGTATCGTGCCGAGCCCCCTCCAGCGGGCATCAACAGGGGTGAAGACCGCGTTGAGGATTGCGAGTGCGTGCTGGTTCCCTTCTTCTTTTACTGCGCGGCTGTACTGGATCTCTATGCTGGTGCGCCCCTCCTCCCGCTGGCGCAGGAGCATATATATCCCCTCCAGGATGTCGAGGGGCTCGAACCCGGTGATGACGCCGGGGAGGCCGAACTCTTCGGAAATCAGGAGATACGGCGCCCTCCCGATGATCACACTCACGTGCCCCGGCAGGATGAAGCCGTCTATCTTGACCCGCCCCCCCGAGAGCAGGGCCCTGATGGCCGGGGGGATGATCCTTTGGGAGGAGAGGAGATAGAAATTGGCAAGGCCTTTTCTCTTTGCCTCCTGGACTGCCGCAGCGATTGCAGGGGAGGTGGTCTCGAACCCCACGGCGAAGAAGCAAACAGCCCGTTCGGGATGATCCTGCGCCATCTGAAGGGCGTCCAGCGGTGAGAGGACTATCCTAATATCTGCGCCTGAGGCCCGCTCCTGCTGGAGTGAAGAACTGCTCCCCGGCACCCGCATGAGGTCGCCGAAGGTCGCAAGGATCACCCCATCCCGTCTGGCAAGGGTGATGGCCCGGTCTATCTCCCCAGCAGGGGTGACGCAGACCGGGCAGCCGGGACCTGATATGAGTTCTACTCCTTGCGGCAGGAGGGACCTGATCCCTGAGCGGAAGATGGCTACGGTATGGGTGCCGCACACCTCCATGAGGCGCATCGGCAGATCGGCAAGCTCCCCTATCTTCTCAAGGAGGAGCGGGGCGAGTTTCCCCTCATCATGCCTCGGAAGAGGATTCATCAGAGGCCTCCAGGAATTCGTCAAGGAGTTTCAGGGTTTCCAGGGCCTCCTCTTCCTCGAGCCGCTGGATGGCAAAGCCCACATGGACCAGGCAATAGTCGCCGACTTTTAAGTCGGGACATAGCATGAGGCTTACCTCCCTGCGCACACCGCTGAAGTCAACCTCAGCGAGCTGATTTTCCGTTATTGCGACAATTTGACCTGGAATCCCGAGACACATCGTTACTGCTCTAGGAAACGGACGGCGTGATAGGCCTGGCCGAGCGCAATCCCGCCGTCGTTGGGGGGTACCTTGTGATGAATGTATACCATAAAATCCTCCACCTCCAGCAGGTCATAGACCTTGCCCATGAGGAGGTGATTCTGGAAAACCCCGCCGCTTAAGATGATCTCAGAGAGCCCTGTCTTCTCCTTCATCTGAAGCGCCATCTGGACGATCCCCCTGGCCATGGAGTTGTGAAAGCAAGCTGAAATGGCCCCCGGTGCCTCACCCTTTTTAATCGCCTCTACAATCGCCGTAATCACGGGATCGGGGTTGAGCACAAAAATGCCTTCCTCCTCTGTGATCTCCAAGGGATATTCCCCTTTCTCCCCTGAATCGGCCATCTGCTCAAGCTCTATGGCGGCCTGCCCCTCGTAATGAACCCGCTCCCGCACCCCGAGCAGCGCGCTCACAGCATCGAAGAGCCTCCCCGTACTGGAGCACAGGGGTGAGTTGATACCTTTCAGCATAGCCTCCCTGAGGAGGGACCATCGGGCACAATCAATGCCGTGAACAAAGGGGATATCGACCCGCTCGATGCTCCCGTAGACCCTCTCGAGGTATGCCGCCCCCATCCGCCATGGTTCTTTCGCCGCCTTGTCGCCACCGGGAAGAGGTATGGTGCGCAGGTGCCCGAGTCGGGTGTAGCCATCAACCGTAACCCGGAGGAACTCCCCCCCCCATACGGTCCCATCCTCCCCATATCCGGTCCCGTCCATCACCACGGCAAGTGCAGGCCCTTCAAGGCCATGCTCGGCCATGCAGCTGAGGGCGTGGGCGAAGTGGTGTTGCACCCCGATCTTCGGCACTCCCCGCTCTTCTGCATATGCTAACGCATAGCGGGTGGAGAGATAGTCGGGATGCAGGTCATGGACCACTGCCTCAGGCTCTATCTGAAAGAGGCATTGCAGAAGTGTTATCCCCTCTTCAAACGATCGCATGGTCTCGAAGTTCTCCAGATCACCGATGTGGTGGCTAACAAAGGCATAGTTCCCTTTGGTGAGACAAAAGGTGTTTTTCAGCTCTGCACCGCAGGCAAGCACACTCCGGCTCCGCTTCTGTAATCGTAACTGCAATCGAATAGGAAAGGGGACAAACCCTCTCGCGCGCCTGAGGAAGGTCGCTTTTCCCCTGAAGGGCTTCACCACCGAGTCATCACACCTGGTATGGATCTCCCGATCGTGCACGAGAAAGAAATCAGCTATCACTCCAAGGCGCGTTACGGCCTCGGCATCTTTGTAGGCGATGGGCTCATCGCTCACATTGCCGCTCGTCATCACGAGGCATGTCAACCCATCGGCCCCATCGGAAAGGAGAAGATAGTGCAGCGGCGCATAGGGGAGCATGACACCCAGGGTGCCTTGCCCAGGGGCAACGGACCGGGCAACTACGGTATCTTCACGACGGGGGAGGATGACAATAGGCCGCTCTTTGCTCACCAGCAGCTCCCGGGATGCATCATCCAGGACGCAGATCCCCTCGATGACCTCGATATCCCTGCACATGAGGGCAAAGGGCTTGTCCTCCCGGTATTTTCTCCCCCGCAGCAGGGCAACGGCCTCTTCATGAGCAGCGTCACACGCGAGGTGAAATCCCCCCAGCCCCTTGATGGCCACGATCTTTCCCCCTTTGAGGAGTGCGAGGGTCTTTGCAATAGGATCACTACCGGGATCAAGGCCGGGATCTGAACTGGGCACCTCTCGCCCGCTTGAGTCGAGCAGCTGTAAGTGAGGGCCGCAGACCTCACAGGCATTAGGCTGGGCGTGGAACCGGCGATCCTCAGGGTCGTGATACTCCCGGCTGCAGTCAGGGCACATCTCAAAAGGTGCCATGGTAGTCTTCGCACGGTCATAGGGGATGTCTTCAATAATAGTAAAGCGCGGCCCGCAATTGGTGCAGTTGATAAAGGGATAGCGAAAGCGCCGGTCTTTGGGGTCGAAGAGCTCTCGTTGGCAATCATCGCAGGTAGCCATATCCGGTGAGACGAGGGCGAAACGCTCATCCCCCGCTACGCTCTCGCGTATCTGAAATGCCGTAGAGCCGACAGGGGGAACATAATTGATCGTGGTCCTCTCCACGACGGCGAGCGGAGGCGGGACGGACAGCTCGGAGATGAACGAGGCCACGCCATCTGCTTCCCCCTCCACCTCTATCTGCACTCCCTGCTCATCGTTGAGGACCCACCCCGTGAGCTCATGACGTCGGGCAAGGTCATAGATGAAGGGGCGAAACCCTACACCCTGGACGATCCCCTCTGTCTGAACACTCGCCCTGACCTTTCCCATCACACCCCCTCTGTTGCTGAGCTTTCCTCAAGCCATCGGAGCCAGGTATCGAGCCCTTCCCCTGTCTTGCAGGAGAGGGGTATGACCTCCAAGTGGGGGTTTACCTTGAGGGCGTCTGCCCGAAACCGCTCCAGATCAAACTCCACATGGGGGAGCAGGTCTAGCTTGTTCAACAACAAGACGGAGGAGACCTGAAACATCAGGGGATATTTCAGGGGTTTGTCATCCCCCTCTGTCACTGAGCAGATCATCACCTTCACGTCCTCGCCGATATTGAACTCGGCCGGGCACACGAGGTTCCCGACGTTCTCCACCACAAGGAGCTCTATGCCGTCGAAGTCCAGCTCCCCGAGGCCCCCCCGCACCATGTTCCCATCGAGGTGACACTCACCACCGGTGTTTATCTGCACGGCCTGGATGGCGTGGGCGGCGATCCGCTCCGCATCCCGTGAGGTGGCGATATCCCCCTCGATCACCGCCATCTTTCTCCTCACCTTGAGGCCCTCGATCGTCCTTTCGAGCAGGGTGGTCTTCCCCGCGCCAGGACTCCCCATCAGGTTTACCACATAGACCCCGTGCTCGGTGAAGAATGCCTTGTTTTGAGCGGCGATCACCTCGTTCGCCGCAAGGATGTCCTTAACGAGCTTTATCTCCATCTGCGATCTCCATATGTTATCTCCATACTGCTAGTCTCCATCGCTTATCTCCATACTGCTA
>CAYWLI010000017.1:22252-25243 GCA_964459135.1 uncultured Thermodesulfobacteriota bacterium
TTATCTCCATACTGCTAGTCTCCATCGCTTATCTCCATACTGCTAATCTCCATCGCATATCTCCATGCTCCTGATCTCCAATTCTCTCCCCGAAACCATCTCCACATCGCTTCCCCCACACTGGGGACAGACCATAAAGGGATCATCGATTGTGAATGCCTTGTCGCACTGATGGCACCGAATCTTCAACGGCACCTCCTCGATTTCCAAAACAGCCCCCTCGGCAATACCCCCGCGGGTTATGGCATCAAAGGCAAAGCGCAGGGCATCCGGCACCACAGCGCTCAGGTGGCCGATCCTCAGTTTAATCCAGGTTACCCGTGCCCCGCTATAGGGACGGGCTTCCTGTTCGACGATCTCAAGGAGACTCTGGGCTACGGCAAGTTCATGCACACATAATTATAACCCGAAACCCTCCTCGTCACAATCCCTGTAGCTCTTCCAAGACCGTCTCTATCACCTTCGGGAGCTTCGCCTCCACCTCCGGCGTCAATTCCATACCCCATGAGATCTCCTTCGGCTCAACCCCGATAATCACCACCTGCGGGTCGCCCCCGAGCTGTCTCACCATCCCCAAGACCTCCAGGAGGCCTACCTGGTGGAGGGAGAGGGTCCGTTCGGTCTCAGCCATGAGGTCGTCAGGGAAGACCCGGTATATGGTGCCGGGTTCTCCTCCCCCCTTGAGGGCATCGATCACGATGATCCGTTCCGCCTCCTGGATTACACGGAGGAGGTCCATGAGAAACGTGCCGCCGTCTATAACCTCGACATGAGAGGGGAGATCTCTCTTCTCCAGCTCCCGCACCGCATGCACGCCTAACCCTTCGTCCCTGAGGATCAGGTTCCCGATCCCTAATATAAGTATCTTCTTATCTGTCATCCGTATGTTCGCACCGCCTTATGATAACAAACAGGCGCGGACGGCGTAACCGGTCGTAAAGAGAAAATGAAATAGATGAAAGGCGACTGCGGCGCGAATGCCGAGCTGAGCTAACCACGCAGACGACTTGCAGCGCCTCCGGCGCGAACACCAAAATATAAACATTTCTCAGTTACCCGGATTCCGCTCAGCTCGGTAAAATATCCCTTAAGGGACTTTGCCCTTAAGGGATATCATCGAGTACTCCTTAGATTGTAACGATTCCCTTATGCCAGCTTTGCCATCTGCAGGAGCTCAGGGACCTTTTTCTCCCAGCCGATGGCCATGATATGAACCCCCTGGCACAGGTCCTTTAAGTCATTGATAAGCCTGGCGGCAATCTGCAATCCCGTTGCCGTTTTGTCCTCCGCCTTGCCCATCTCGTCGATCAGTTCCTCCGGGACAAACACCCCTGAGACGTTCTTGTTCATATACCGCGCCATACCGACGGACTTGAGGGGGATGATCCCCACCAGGACGGGCACCTTGAACTGCGCCGCCCGCTTCATGAACCGTTCGAAGGCATCGACCTCGTAGACCGCCTGGGTCTGGAAAAAACGGGCCCCCACGCTGATCTTCTTCTCCATCATCGCGAGCTGCAGCTCAGTGGACGCATCGGTATCCGATACCGGTTTTACCACCGCCCCGACGAGGAAGTCGGTCTTCCCTTGCAGCTCATTGCCGGCCACATCGTGCCCCCCGTTCATTTGGTTTATGGTCCAGATCAACTGTTCGGAGTCAAGGTCATAGACTTCTTTGGCATCGATGTGATCACCCAGGGTGGGGAAATCACCGGAGATAACTAGGACGTTCTTGATCCCCAGTACATGGGCGCTGAGCAGGTCGGACTGCAGGGCGATGCGGTTGCGATCCCGGCACGTCATCTGGAAGACCGGCTCCAACCCCTTCTGCACCAGAAGGGCGCAGGTGGCCAGGGAACCGAGCCGCATCACGGCACTCTGCTGATCGGTCACATTGACCCCGTCTACCTTGCCCTTGAGTATCTCCGCTACCTCCATGACCTCCGACGTATCCGTCCCCTTGAGGGGGCCGACCTCGGTGGTAACAACGAATTTTCCGCTCTCTATTGCCTCTCGTAATGCCATTATCCTCTGCCCTCCTCGCTAGATTCATTCCTCTGTTCCAGGGCCCACAGGGATGTAGACAGGAGCTCTGGTCTGGGCCTCTGCTTGTTCCACTCCTTGGGTGGGATAAACTGTTTGAGCTGATCGAGCCTCCCGACCTCCTTGAGCCGCTCGTAGATCAGCTCCCAGCCGCAGGGTTTCTCCGGGCTGACCTCACACCGCCCATCGGAGGCCCCGCCGCAGGCACCATTCCTGAGGCCCTTTGAACAGGCCGTCAGCGGGCAAATACCACCCGTATAATGGAGGAGGCAATCGCCGCACTCCAGACATCGCTCCGTCCCCCGCCATTCACCCCGGGAACCTCCGAGGGAGATGGTATTACAGCCGGGATGGACGGGCTTTTGCACCATGGCCCCCACTGATTGTACCCCCACCCCGCAGGTCAATACCAACAGGGAGTCCGCCTCCATCACCTGATCTTCGAGGGGACGAAGCCTCGAAGCGACCAAGGCCTTCTGGCAGAGGAAATCGATCACGGTATGACCCGTTACCTTTTTCCCCGCCCCCTCCAAGAGCTCCTTCATCGCCAGCACCTGGGGCATCCCTCCGGTCTGGCTTGATTGGGCGCATCCGTCGCATCCCAGGATGAAGACCTTTTTTTCGCCTTCCAGGTACCCCTGTATCTCATCAAACGGCTTTTGTTCTGACCGTAACATCGCTCTCCTCCTCGTTTTAGGCTATGACGTACCTTCGCAGCTCGCGCCCCTTGTGGTTCAAGAGGTGAACGGCACAGGCAATACACGGGTCAAAGGATCTCACGATCCGGACTATCTCAAAGGGGTTCTCTTCATCCTTCACCGTGGTCCCGATCAAGGCCTGTTCAATGGGACCGTGTTCCCCTTTGTCATCCATCGGGGATGCATTCCACGTCGTGGGCACCACACACTGATATTTCCCGATCTTTTTATCCTTGATGACGACCCAGTG
>CAYWLI010000018.1:0-24880 GCA_964459135.1 uncultured Thermodesulfobacteriota bacterium
GTCAAGCGCAGCTTGAGTTATTTTAAGTGCCACGGCTTTAGCCGTGGGTATCTACTATTCATCTTCTGCTGGATCGCCCTCTCGATTTTGATCGCACGCCTGAGCGGTTGGGCGAGGCTGGCAAGCCACTATCGGACTGACGCTCCACCGGATGGGAATCGATTCCGCTTTCAGAGCGCGGGGATGCGGTTTGGGACAAACTACGGTGGCTGTCTCACCGTAGGGGTGAATAGGATTGGGCTTTATCTTGCGGTATGGTTTTTGTTCCGTTTCGGCCATCCTCCCCTTGTTATTTCGTGGCGCGATATCACCATGACCGAGCGGAAGAAGTTTTTTATGCAGCAGGTAGTATTTCGATTTGACCGCTGTCCCAGCATACCCTTTATCATAAGCAAGCGCCTTGCAGATAAGATTGCTACGGAAAAAGGTAACCTCTCTGTTGCTTGAGCAAAAGCAGATTATGAAACGGGACAGGTCAATTATTCTCGCGCAATTGTATGCCACGCTTTATAATGGTTGTCTATGATCCACTATGCATTGGCCGAGGATATCGGCGCAGAGATCAACGAGATTATCCGCAAACTCGACATGACCCACATAGACGAGTCGCGGGTCGTCTGTATCAGGAGCAGGGGATCTGCCAGCAGGAGAACCTTGGCGCGGTGTCACGGGCTGCCCAGGATCATGCAGCTTGCCCTTGACCTCAAGCCCCACTACGTCATTGAGATCATATCCGAACAATTCGACAAACTCGGTAAAGCGGATCAGACAAAAGTGCTCATCCACGAGCTGATGCATATCCCCCATGCTTTTGGCGGCGGCTTTCGCAGCCACCGCCCCTATGTGACGAAGAAGAAGGTGGAAAAGATGTATCAGCAGTTCCTGAAAGCAAGATGATTATTGCGCAGTCGGTGACTGTTGTTTGATTCGGCTTTTTTGACATACGCAATTATCAATTTCCAAATACAATAGGTTTCTGGACCGGGGAGAGAAGAGTTTTATACTATCGAAGGCCCTCTTTTATTGCCCGGAGAAGGAGAGTGTGATACAACGTGCAATATGGCGTAGACCTACTCAATAAACATCAGAGAGGAGTCTGCTATGGTTATGTCTTTCATCCGAAAGCGCAGGAGTATCAGACATTTTGTACGAAAGCCCGTCGAGCCCGAGAAGATCGACGTGTTGCTTGAAGCGGCACTCCGTGCCCCTTCCTCACGGGGTATTAACCCTTGGGAGCTTGTCGTGGTGACTGACCAGGATCTGTTGAAAGAGCTTTCCCGGGCGAAGGAGCACGGATCGACTTTTCTCGAGGATGCTCCCCTGGGGATTGTCATCTGCGCAGACCCGGAGAAGTGCGACGTGTGGATTGAGGATGCCTCTATCGCTGCGATACTTATCCAGTTGGCGGCGGTGTCGCTGGGTTTGGGGAGCTGCTGGATACAGATACGCGAGAGGATGCATGATGGGACGAAGAGCGCTGAGGAGTATGTCGCCGGCATTCTTAACATTCCAGCTCAGATGAAGGTAGCATCCATAATCGCCATCGGGTATCCTGATATGCAGAAGCCGCCACACAAGGCGGAGGAATTGCTCTACGAGAAGGTGCATCGTGGTATCTATGGGAGGCCGTATTATACCGCAATCGTATGACCGACGAAGGAAACTGATACCCAGACCTTTTATGCATGATAACCTCTCCATTCCCCCTAACTGATGAACATTAAGTCATTTGAGTTCAATCTGAGAGAGCTGGCCGGGTCTATGGGCGATTTCGGCACACTCTTTCCGCTGGCCATCGGCTATATCGCTGTCTGCGGTCTCAACCCGGCAGGGTTGCTCGTCATGATGGGGCTGGCGAACATCGCAACGGGGTTGATATACAAACTCCCCATGCCCATTGAACCCATGAAGGTGCTTGCGGTAGTTGCCATTGCCCAGCACTGGTCACCGTCTCTGGTCTATGCATCCGGATTCGCAATGGGGCTTATCTGGCTGCTCTTTGCTGTAACGGGAATCATCGATCGGATTGTGAGGATCACCCCCCAGTCCGTTATCCGGGGCATCCAGGCGGCGCTCGGCGTGCTCCTGGCTTTCCAAGCCTTGAAGCTGGTTGCGACAGCATGGGTGTTGGGGATCATTGCTATTCTTGTTGTCCTTGTGTTGCGACAGAATCGTTATGCTCCTGCCGCCATCGTGTTGATGCTGCTCGGTGTGGGGATCATGCTGGTGAAGGGCGAATTCGGGGGGGTCGCTTCCCCAGGCTTCACGCTTCCACCCCTGACGGGTTTTCGCATTGGTGAACTATGGCAGGGGTTGTTACGAGCCGGGTTTGCCCAGATTCCCCTGACAGCGACGAATGCGGTGATCGCTACTGCCGCGCTTATTGTGACATACTGGCCAAATAAGCCTGTGGCTGAACGCCGCCTCGCTCTGAACACGGGGATCATGAACCTGATCCCGCCCTTCTTCGGCGGCATGCCCCTCTGTCATGGCGCCGGGGGCCTGGCTGCTCAGTACTATTTTGGTGCCCGCACGGGGGGGGCGAATATTATGGAAGGACTGATGGAGATCGCCATGGGGTTGTTCCTGGCCACGTCCATTGCCGGACTCTTTGCCGTCTTTCCCATGGCCATCATTGGGGCTATGCTCTTTATGGTTGGGATAGAGCTGATCCTGTTTGCCAAAGATGTCCGCTTGGGCAGAGAGGTGATCCCCCTGGCCGCAACCGTCGTTGTTTCCCTGGTCAGCAATATGGCCTTCGGGTTTTTGGCAGGGCTTGCAGCCCATTATCTGTTGCGGGTAGGGTGACACCTGCGAGGTGGGAGGAGGACACCACAGGCGTAATAAAGAGGCACTCTGTGACCGACCCGCTCAGTCCAAACCTTTATTTCAAAGCCCCTGCCACCATTTCAGCCAGATCGAGGGCCTTCACACGATCCATGGCCCCTTCGTCTTTCAGACCATCTTCAAACATGATCAGGCAATACGGGCAGCAGGAGCAGAGCGTATCGGGGTTTTCTCCTAGCGCTTCTTTGACGCGTGCTATGTTGATCCGCTCACCGCGGCTCTCTTCCAGCCACATGCGTCCCCCACCGGCACCACAGCAGAAGGAATTCGCCTGATGCCGCTCCATCTCCGCTGGTCTTTGGCCGCTGACTGCAGCGATGACCTGGCGCGGGGCCGCGTAGATTTCATTATACCTGCCGAGATAGCACGAATCGTGGAATACTACCTTCCCGAGGCCGTCCGGGTCTTTCAATTGCAATGTACCTTCTGTGATGAGCGTGTTGATGAGCTCGGTGTAGTGTATTACCTCCAACTCGGCACCGTACTGGCGGTAGTCATTCTTCAAGGTGCTGTAGCCATGAGGGCACGAGACGATGATCTTTTGAACCCCGCGTTCTTGAAACAACTGGATATTGTTTTTGGCAATGCG
This sequence comes from uncultured Thermodesulfobacteriota bacterium, assembly GCA_964459135.1. GTDB lineage: Bacteria > Desulfobacterota > B13-G15 > B13-G15 > RBG-16-54-18 > CAYWLI01. The sequence continues at coordinate 3,437 of CAYWLI010000018.1, forward strand.
GTCGAACAAGAATTCATTTCCCAGCCGACGTACACTGTCACCGCAGCAGGGTTCATCGGCGCCAAGGATTCCCCAGGAGACACCCCCGGCGTTGAGTATCTTGGCCATGGCCTGGGATATCTGTATGCTGCGTGAATCAAAGGCACCGGCGCACCCGACATAATACAGATATTCGGTCTTGCCGGCCTCAAAGGGTTGCACATCAATGTCGGAACACCACTTCACACGATCTGGCGGTGCGATACCCCACGGGTTGCTGCGGTTTTCTATGTTTTCAAAGAAGTTCAAGAGCTCTTCGGGGAATTCGGCCTTCATCTCTACCAGGTACCGCCGCATACCGATCAGTTTCGGCACGTGCTCGATAAAGACCGGACACACCTCCATGCAGGCGCGGCAGGTGGTGCAGTCCCAGATGGCATCTTCGGAAATACTCCCTTCGTGGTCGCCGCCTATCAACGGCAGGACCGGCTTTTTCCCTTTGATAAGTAATGGACCATTGTGGACCACATTTTCCTTGATGTCATGGATGATCAGCCGTGGGTTGAGCGGCTTATGGGTATTCGTTGCCGGGCAGACATCGGTGCATCGACCACACTCGGTACAGGAATAGGAGTCAAAAAGATCATTCCACCGAAATTGACCGATATTTTCAACGCCGAATGCGTTCCCCTTTTTAAACTCTTCCCGCGGCTGGGTCGTGACCTTTTCCAGGCTCTGGAAAAAGCAATTTGGAATAGCAGTGAGAATGTGCATATGCTTGCTGTAGGGGAGATAGTTCAAGAAAGCGAGGAGTATCAACGCGTGCCCCCACCAAAAGATTTCAGCAGCAGTGATGAGACTGTGCTCTGACATGCCAGAGAACAAGATGGAGGCGGCAAGGTTGGATATGGGCATGTATGCGGCTGCGCCTTCAACCCCACGGGCGATTTCGCTGGCGTGCAGCCCGAAAAAGAAGATCATCAAGCCGGCGACGAGGCTCAGAATGACAAAGGCATCACGGCTGCGGGCCTCTATGTAATCGGGAGGAAAGAAGATCCGGCGTGAAAAGGCGTTGGCAACACAGATCAAAACGACTATTGAGACGATATCAAAGATAAAGGCCAGGGCGTAATAGAGCGGGGCTGGAAGGAGCGAGAGGGCGATGGTCTGCGGAAAGAGGCCGTGCAGAAGAAACTCGGTATTGGCGACCAATAAACAGAGAAACGACCAAAAGAGGATAGAATGATTGAGGCCAAAGGGCCTGCTGAGCACTCGCCTCTGGGCGAAGGCATAGAACAACATAGACCAGATGCGCCTCCCCACATGGCTGAAGCGGTTCTCCGGCTTGCCCAAGGTTATGAGGCGGAAACGTTTATAACAACTCCAACAGAACAATAGGACTGAAGCTCCAAAGACAATGGCGAATATCGCTATGCTGTTCGACATGAATCTCCTCCCTTTACTTCTGTGTGCGCAGTTCTCTGATGCGACGGGTGATGGCGGGGATTATCTTAAAGACATCTCCGACGATGCCATACGTGGCTACCTCGAAGATGGGTGCCTGTTTGTCGTTATTGATGGCGATGATGATATCTGAACTCTGCATTCCCACCAGGTGCTGAATAGCGCCACTGATGCCGCAGGCGATATAGATCTTTGGTCCGACGGTCTTACCGGTCTGGCCTATTTGACATTCCGGAGGCATCCAGCAGGCGTCTACTGCCCTGCGCGAGGCCCCAACGACCCCCCCTAACTCATCGGCTAATTCCTGCAGGATGGCGAAGTTTTCCTGAGACTGCATGCCGGCACCACCGGAGACGATGATTTCTGCTGCTGTCACATCGACAGCGTCCTTACCCTTGCTATCGTGGATGATCTCCAGCACCTTGACGGCAAGGTCTGCCTTGCCCACCTTTAGGGACTCTCGAATGATCTTCCTTTTGCGTGAGGCATTTTTCTCCGGCATAGGCATCACGTGCGGCCTGACCGTGGCCATCTGTGGTCGATGACGTTCGGTCACGATGGTGGCCATGATGTTGCCGCCGAAGGCAGGACGGGTCTGTAAGAGGAAGCCGTGGTCATCGATATCCAGGCCGGTACAGTCCGCCGTGAGGCCGGTTGCCAATTGTGTGGCCACGGCACCAGCCAGGTCTCTTCCGAGACCGGTTGCCCCCATCAAGAGTACCTGCGGTTTATACGTTTTTACCAGATGGCACACGGCATCCCGGTAGGCTTCAGTCCGGTAGTTGAGAAAGATAGGGTCATCCACCAGGTATGATAGGGCGGCACCGTAGGCAAATGATTCTCGGCACAACGCTTCCACCTTACTGCCGACCACCACGGAACAGAGCTTTACCCCGAGGGCTTGAGCCAATCTGGCGCCGACACCCAGCAACTCCCATGAGACCGTTGCCGGTTCACCTTCAGTCTGCTCGACAAATACCCAGACATCTTTGTACTCTTTGAGTTTGGCCGCTTGTTTCGCCTCTTCTTCATCTATTTCTTCGACCTCCGCGGGTCCGCCCTTCTCTTTCTCCAGCTCAGCGAGGATCTTCAATTCTTCTGGGGTATAGTAGATTTCAAGGGCCTCAGCAGGGCAAATCTTGACGCATTTTCGGCAGCCGGTGCATTGTGTTGTGTCGATGATTGGTTCGCCCTTGTCATTCATGGCAATGGCATCCACAGGGCATGCGGCCTCGCATCGAGCCCCACAGGCGATGCACTTGCCTGTGATTAACTGGGCCTTTCCTCGGGGTTTCTTTACCTTCTTTTTCTTATCTGCCATATCTTAATTTCTCTCCCTACCATACAATTTTGAGGGTATCTCCTGTGTGCTTGCTCACAGAGAAAAGAAGCCTTTTTCAATCAGTGTGTTCACCAATAGATTGGCAGCCTCCTCGGGAGCGTTGAGCCCATCACCCAACATCTCCCCCTTCACCCGTTCCGGCGAAAAGATCTTGCGTACCTGGGTAGGGGAACCATTGAGCCCAATGGCCTTGGGATCCATCTGTAATACGCTGTTATCCCAGAGAGCCACCTCCTTATCCTCAGCCATCAACCGTCTGGGCACGGTCGGATAACGACAACGATTGATTTCCCGCACGACAGCAATCATGGCCGGAAGGGGTGCTTCCACTATCTCATGCCTTCCTTCCAGCTTGCGCCTTACGCGAACCCGTTTGGCCTTGAGGTCCAGATCTGCGATGTGGTCTACCAAGGTAAGCTGGTAATAGCTCAAGCGAGTAGCAATTCCTGGTCCCACCTGTGCTGTGTCGCCATCAATGGTTTGCTTGCCGCACAGCACCATGATCACCTCTTCTTTTTTGGCAAGCTGGCTGATGGTCTCTGCTAAGACCGCGCTCGTAGCCCAGGTGTCAGCGCCGGCAAAGGCCCGATCACTCAACAGCACGACCTCATCGATCCCCAATGATAAAGCCTTGCGTAGGGTCTCATCGGCGCTCGGGGGGCCCATGGAGATCGCTGTTACCCGCAGGCCATACTTGTCCTTTAACCGTAGGCTTTCCTCAAGGGCATGGGTATCGAAGGGGTTCATAATGAACGGCACCCCTTCTCGAACCAGCGTGCCGGTTGCCGGATCGACCTTGACCTGCGTGGTATCCGGTACCTGTTTGATGCATGTGACAATTTGCATGTATTAACTCCTTTACTAAGATCTGGGGAGAAAAGGGGCTCTTTTATCTATCCCTCATCCTTCCAATCCCTTACATCCTACCTGTCCCCCCGACCTCTTGTCAAGAGAAATTTTTCACATAATACTTATTTTAGCATTACCAATCCTTAGCTTATCTGCCGGGGAAAAGCCTCTTGGGTACGAAAAAAGGCTTGACGTGCCTAGTGGGTTATGTTAGGTAAATAAGGCAGTTTGAGCTTAAATTCACAATTTACTAAGTCTATTTTTTATGTAAGAGGAGGAAAAAATGGAAATCCTTGTCTGCTTAAAGCAGGTGCCAGACACCGAGGCGGAGATTAGACCGACCGCTGACAACACCGAGATCAACTACGATGGCGTCAAATTTGTGATCAATGTCTATGATGAATATGCGGTTGAGGAGGCCCTGAAGGTAAAGGAAAAGGTGGGAGAGGGGACAATCACCCTCGTCACCCTGGGTCCTGACCGGGCGGTGGAGTCGATTAGGACGGGCCTCGCCATGGGTGCGGACAAGGCGGTTCATCTCGATGACCCCGCCTTTCTCGGCGCTGATGCGTATGCAACGGCCAAGGCGTTGGCCAAGGCCATTGAGGGGATGAGCTACGATTTCATCTTATGTGGGATGCGAGCAATTGATGATGATTCTTTCCAAGTAGGGCATATCCTCGGTGAGTTCTTAGGGTTGCCTTCCGTTATGGGAATCGTCAAGTTTGAACTCTCAGGGGACAAGAAGAAGGCGACGGTACACCGTCAAGTTGAGGGTGGGATGGAGGTGCTGGAAGTCTCCTTGCCGGCGGTGTTCGGCGCAACAAAGGGGTTGAATGAACCACGTTATCCCTCCCTCCCCGGGATCATGAAGGCAAAGAAGAAGGAGCTCAAGCCGGTCAAGTTGGCTGATCTGGGATTGAGTGAGGGAGAGGTTGGGAAGCAGGGAGCGTTAACGCAGGTGTCACAGTTTTCCCTCCCTCCCCTCAGGCAGGCCGGCAAGGTCGTAGACGGAGATACCCCTGAGGCAAAGGCGGCAAACCTCGCAAAGCTCCTCAGAGAAGAAGCTAAAGCGATCTAATAACGCTACATTACGAGCGAGAGGAGAAGATACTATGGCGGGAATTTGGGTCTATGCGGAACACAAAGAAGGCAAAGTAAAAAAAGTGGCATTTGAGATTTTGAGTGAGGCTAAGCAGATGGCCGAAAAGAAAGGTGAGCCCCTCTGCGCGGTCTTGATTGGATCAGGGGTCGAAGGGATGGCCCCCGCCCTCGGTTCGTACGGAGCGCAAAAGGTTTACTGCGTGGAGGCGAATGACCTCGGCACATACACGACGGGCGGCTTTGCCAAGGCCCTCTGTGATCTGGTGCAGCAGGAGAAACCTTCCATCCTCCTGTTCGGGGCCAGCGTCAACGGCAAGGATCTCTCTGCCAGAGTGGCGGGGAGGCTGGGGGTAGGGCTTGCCACCGACTGTACGGGGATTGGCCTTGATGACGCAGGCAAGCTCCAGGTGCGCAGGCCGATGTTTGCGGGGAAGGTCTATGCGGAAATGGCCTTTGCCGATGCCTCGCCCCAGATGGCCTCCGTCAGGCCAAATGTCCTGACGGCTGCTGAACCTGACGCATCGAGCAAGCCCGAGGTGGCAAAGGTCGCCGCGACCGTGAAGGCCGAGGACATCATGGTCACGGTGTCAGAGGTCATCAAGACCGGGGGTGAGAAGCTCGACGTGACCGAGGCGGAGATCATCGTCTCCGGCGGACGGGGTATGAAGGGGCCGGAGAATTTCAAGATCTTAGAGGAACTCGCTAATATATTGGGCGGCGTGGTAGGGGCCTCGCGCTCGGCGGTCGATGCTGGTTGGCGCCCTCAATCGGACCAGGTAGGGCAGAGCGGCAAGGTGGTCACCCCCAATCTTTACATCGCTGCTGGCATCTCCGGCGCTATACAGCACCTGGCGGGGATGGGGACTTCCAAGGTGATCGTGGCCATCAACAAGGATCCCGAGGCCCCCATCTTCAAAAAGGCAGACTACGGGGTGGTAGATGACCTCTTCAAGGTGGTTCCTGCCCTCACCGAGGAGTGCAAAAAGCTCAAAGCAGAATAAGCACCAAGGGGGAGTATTACTCCCCCTTGGTGGATCTTATTAAGGAGGTAACATGCTTCCGACACGGGAGATATTTTGGAACGTCGGCAATGTACGGATAGCCGTATATATCCTTGCGGCCATTCCCGTCTTAATCTTTGCCTATACCCTGTATGAACGGATTCGACTCTGGCGCTTGGGGGGAGGTGAGCCGAGATTTGATCGGCTTGGAACCAGGGTGGGCTCCCTCATCACCTATGCCCTGGGGCACGCCCGTATCCTGCGGGATGCGTATCCGGGGATCATGCACCTGCTCATCTTTTGGGGTTTTGCGGTCCTCTTTTTGGGCACCGCTACCATCGTGGTACAGGAGGACTTTGTTCTCCCCATCTGGGGAACGACCTTTTTCCATGGGGATTTTTACCTTTACTATTCCCTGGCCTTAGACGTTTTCGGCTTATTAGCCATCATCGGGGTCTTGATGGCCCTGGTGCGCAGGTATATCACGCGGCCGGAACGATTGGATAACAAGACAGATGACGCCATTGCACTGTGCTTCATCCTGGCCGTCCTCGTAACGGGGTTTCTCCTGGAGGGGGCGCGGTTGGCGGCTGAAATGCCCCCGTGGGGGAGATGGTCCCCTGTGGGATGGAGCGTTGCCTCCCTCGTCTTCAATCAGGCAAGCCTCCAGGGGCTCAGAGTTACGCACCAGGTCCTCTGGTGGATACATCTCGCCCTATCCTTCGGCTTTATCATCTATATCACCTATTCCAAGCTTCTGCACATCATCTCATCCGCTCTGAGCATCTTCTTCCGCAACCTGAATCCTCCTGCCGCCCTGCGGCCTATTGAAAACATGGAGGAGGCGGAGACCTTCGGGGTCAGCAGGCTGGAGGACTTCACCTGGGTGGATCTCATGCACTTGGATGCTTGTACCCGCTGCGGCCGGTGTCAGGAGCAGTGCCCCGCCACCTTTACCGATAAACCCCTCAACCCCAAGAAGGTGATCCAGGATCTCAAAGGACTCATGGAAGCGAAAGGGAAGGGGGTCATCGCACGTATGAGGACATGGGGAGTAGAGGAGGATGCCGACGCTTCCCCTGCCTCTGAGGAACACCCTATGATCGGGGAGAGGGTGTTGGAAGATGAGATCTGGTCCTGTACCACCTGCGGTGCGTGTGTAGAGCAGTGCCCCGTCTTCATCGAGCCCTATCCTAAGCTCATCGATATGCGGCGTTACCTGACCCTGATGGAAAGCCGTTTTCCCCCCGAGGTGCAGACAGCCATGCGTAATATGGAAAACAACAGCAATCCATGGGGTATCGGCTCGGCCACGAGGGGAGACTGGGCCGCGGATTTGGATGTCAAGACTCTGGCCGACGACCCCGACGTCGAGTACCTGCTCTATGTAGGATGCTCTGGCTCCTTTGACGACCTCAACAAGAAAGTCAGCACTGCGGTGACCAAGATCCTGCAGACCACAGGGGTGCGCTTCGGGATTTTAGGCGCTGAGGAGGGCTGCTGTGGAGATTCGGCGCGAAGGCTGGGTAATGAATACCTCTTCCAGATCATGGCCCAGCAAAATATTGAGATCATGAAGGGGTATAATGTCAAAAAGATTATCACCCTGTGCCCTCACGGTTACAATACTCTCAAGAACGAATACCCCCAACTCGGCGGTGATTTTGAGGTCTATCACTATACGGAGATCCTAGCGAATCTGATTGCCCAGCGGCGTATGACCTTTACCAAGCAGCTGAATCTAAAAGTAGCCTATCATGATTCGTGTTATCTCGGTAGGCACAATGGGATCTATGATCCCCCCCGCCAGATCCTGCGGGCCCTGCCTGGGGTGAAGGTGGTGGAGATGAAGCGCAGCCGCGAAAAGGGGTTCTGCTGCGGGGCCGGCGGCGGGAGGATGTGGATGGAGGAACACCTCGGAACCCGCATCAACCACGCCCGACTGGAGGATGTGGTTGCCTGCAATCCCCAGCTTGTGGGGACTGCCTGCCCCTTCTGCTATACAATGCTGGCGGACGGGATCAAGGAAAAAGAGCTGGAGAAAAAATATCGGGCCTCCGACCTTGCTGAGTTGGTCCTCGAGGCGATGGGCAAAAAGGCTCAATAGATTATTTACCGTTTTCACGGTTCTGTAAAAATGCCCCTTCCCATTAAGGGAAGGGGCATTTTTCATGCCTTCGATCAATGCTTGAAAGTAGCAACCAATACACAAACACGAAAAACCTTCACGTTTTTCCATTCTTAACCCTAAAAAAGCCGAAATATGTCAAAAGAAAAGCAAGATAGGTCAAAAAATTATCGGTAAAATGTGATAAAAAAGCCCCTTGTAGCATTGAAGGCTAAGGGGTTTAGGGGTGAGGGGTTAAGTCGTTTGACTCGAACGTCAACCACAGGCTTGACCCCTCTATTTTTCTATGATGAGAGTGTGGTATCCACTATTTCATTGCCCGTAAGGAGACGGGTAGGTGGCCCTTTTTTTCTGGGATAGTATGTCTTATAATCTGCCCTTGATTCTTATATTGAAGGCCTGCTAAAAATCAAAGGTACTGTCCATCTCCTTGTCGCTGATCATCACTACCGTGTTATGAGGAGGAAGTTGTTCTTTATAGAAGAACTCCGGTGTAAATTATACTAAAGTATAATTTTGGGTAAGATGGGACGTTGTGCTGATTTTTTTGTATGTGCTGCTAATTATAAGGTATTTGAAATTTCTGACCTGCCATATACTGAGCAGCTCCGAAATTTCATCATTCACCCTTAACATCTATGTACAGCGCTTTATACTCAAGCTTCGGGGTGCAGACTGCGGTATGCTTCATCTCCCACTTTTTTTGACACTTCTAGGCCGAGACTATGTGCCTGCAACAAGGCCTGCTTGAGCTTCTGCGGGGTTATCTCAAACGGTTCATGATGAATGAAAAAAACATTGGATGCCTCATTGATCACGAAGTCTAGCTCGTGAGCATTACGCTCCGGGTCCAAAGAAAGCTGAGCAAGGTGAACAGGCAGACCTACCTGGGCAAAAAAGGTTCCTACCCGTTTGGCCTCGTCATGATCATCTTCAAGGCATAAATGGGTGAGTACCCCGATGGCAACCATCTCACCGTGGAGGTACTGTTCGTGCAAAAAGGGTACCGCTGGGAAGACCTGAGCCACGCCATGGGAGGCCGCAAGCCCGCCGCTTTCAAAACCTATCCCGCTTAACAGCGTATTCGCCTCAACCACATTTTCAACGGCCTCGTTTACCTCTGACTTTTTGACTGCCTTCAAGGCCTTCACCCCATTTTCAAAGAGGAGCTTGGCGCCTAGTTCAGCAATAGCCATTGCCGTAGCGGTGGGGCGCGCCCCGACCATGGTCCGGGCCTCGGGGTTGAGAAAACAGGTTCGTGTCTCGTAGTAGGTGGACATGGCATCCCCCATGCCCGCGACGAGGTGTCGCGCAGGTGCTCGAACAATAACACCGGTATCTACCACAACAAGCGCTGGGCTGTCTGTGAAAAACCAGGGACGGTCAAAGGCGCCTTCCGGTGTATACATTACTGATACGGCTGAGCAGGGGGCATCGGTTGAGGCCAGAGTTGGGCAGATAATTACCGGCGCTGCAATACTAGATGCGACACACTTTCCCGTATCTAAACATTTACCCCCCCCGACGGCGATCAACGCATCAGTAGCACTGCCACGAAGTTTTTTTACGTGTCGCTCAACCTCCTCATCTGAGCATTCACCCTCGAAAATAAGCGTGAGAGGTTCGATCTGCACCTGTTGAAGGCTTCGCAGTACCCGGTCGCCAATGCGTTTGAGCCCACCCTCTGTGATGAGCAGGGCTGGACTGGTGCTATGAACAAGTGAGAGGTAACGTCCTAAGTGATCCAAAACGCCATCACCCTGTATGTAGCGGGCGGGCGCGATCATAACGCGGGGGGATTGTTGTGGCGGCGCATCGCCGGCAAACACCTCCTGGGGAATATAATCTTTTTGTGTCACGGTCATTGCCTTTCTTATAATTTGTTTTTCGTGCTTGGGCACATAAACCTTTCCTGCCCCTTTCAGATAAAATATTAGATGGGTTGTGCATCTTCAGGGTAGAAGGTCATGGAAAGCTTTTGGATTGTGGCCCCTGCAGCATTGTTCTCAATCGCACCGGATGAAGTGACCCCGAGGAATTTACCGGTCGAGCGTAACTGCTTCATGTTATAAAAAAAGACTGAGGCCACCGGGATAGCAAACTCGCGGAAGGTGAAGATATACTGATCATCATCAAATTTGTACGTTGTGGCCAGGTCGGTATCACCATGCCCTCTCTGTACCCCTACCAGACACTGCCACCCATAGCGTTCTGAGCTCAAATAGATGTGTTCGTAAACATGATTCGGACTGTATCGGTACAGTCCGCGAAGCCCGATAAGGTCCCTTGTCGGTGCTGGTTCGGGACCGGTAGGCTTCACGCCCGGATCACCAAGCACACCCGGAAGAAATTGCTGGCTGACTTGAGGTTCGCCAGGCACCTTCTCTTCAGCGACGGTGGAGAAAATGGCCAGTACCCTGCTCGTCCTGCTGTTAACAATAATGGTGATGGCATCGCGAGGTCGTGTCTGAAATAATGTGTCGATAAAAATAACGTCATCGGCCACGTCGATTGCTTCATACCAGTCCTTCCCCGTTGTGCCGGCGTGAGGGCCTGCTGCCACATCCCATTCAAAAGTTTTTCCGTCAACGAACTTGAGCGTCATGTCTGTTGCGTCGGAGAGGGTGATCCTGAACTCCGAACCGGCAAGACGGTCAGTGGTGGGCAGGCGATTGGTTGCAATACCTGCTGCAAAGTCTTCATAGTTCTTCCAATCAGCTGGTCTGTCGGTGGTCATTGCAAACTCCTTTTCTTTGGTTTATTGATATATTGCTTGATAGACGCTTCAATTGGCACGAGCGTCTTTAAATATTTTCAGGGCAGGCCCCAGTACTCCGCTATTGAGCTAACATTCTGTTTCAGTTTGTGGGCTAGCTTCGAGTCAGTCTTCGTGGAGATTTTCGGCAATAGTTCCCGCCGGATGATACCATCGTTTTAACATTGGAGTACGTCCTCCAAACTACTTACGTGGAGGGGATCAAAGGCTCAACGTATAATCAATCCACTTCAAAAATTTAGATGCCGTTTGAGTCTTTGGTTAGAATCTTGTGAATTAGAGCTGTTCTGTTTGTTACGCTTTTTAATACGTTTTTTATGTTCTGTAGGACAAATTTCCCATAAATTACAACTTAGAGGGTTTGTAATTCATGAAGAATGGTTAACAGACATTAAGACATGTTTATATACGTGTGAGTATAGGGAAGTTTAGTTTATGTGTCAACAATATAACTTGTTCGAAGGTTCGATCTATAGAACGCGAAGTCCAGATCTCTAATTCGGGACAAGACAACGCCATCACATATGAAGAGAACACTATTGAGTAGAGTCATGATTTTATGTAGTTAGAACCGATCGAGTAGTCCTTTAATAGAATCCCACTTCATTTCGAGTTGACATTTCATTACTCATACATATCTTAATATTAACAACCATTAAATTAGTTGGTGTTTGAAACAGGAAAAGGAAGTTCTGTGGAGAGGATAAGAGAAAGCGAAGGGATGCATTACGAAGGGACCTGTATCCGGCCACCCCCTGAGGCCTCTAGCATCCTGCTACAGGTAACCCTGGGGTGTTCACACAACAAGTGCACCTTTTGCGGGACCTTTAAGGAAAAGCAGTTTCAGATTAAGGCAGATGACATTATCCTGAGCGATATACTGTTTGCCTCCAAGTATATGCAAGGGCAGGATCAGGTTTTTCTGATGGATGGGGATGCCCTTATTATACCCCAGAAAAGGCTGCTGTGGATTCTCGAGCGCATACAAGAACATCTCCCCTGGGTCAAACGGGTTGGGGCCTATGCCAATACTAAGAGCATCAGTATGAAATCTCCCCAAGAATTGATCGAGCTGCGGGAGAACGGACTGGGCATGCTCTACCTCGGCGTTGAGACCGGGGATGATGAGATCCGTAAAAAGATCGATAAGGGCTCAACAGCTCAGCAATGCCTCGAGATGGGCAGAAGGGTGAAGGATGCGGGGATGGAACTTACGCTCACCCTCCTTCTGGGAATTGGGGGAAAGACGAAGTCCCTGGTCCATGCAAGGGCGACCGGCGAGCTCATCAGCGCCATTGATCCCGAATATTTTAGTCTCTTGACCGTGATCTTGATCCCCGGCACACCCCTGTGGGAGGAACATGAGCGGGGTGATTTTGCAATGCCGGATGAGCGGGGTTTGCTCATGGAGATGAGGGAGATAATCGCCCACACCAACGTGAGCCACTGCTTTTTTGCTTCTCATCATGCATCCAACTACCTGCCCATCAGGGCGTGGCTCCCCGAGGGTAAGCAGGATGTCCTGGACGCGATCGACGCGGCCCTGAGGGGGGAAATCGGGCTCAGGCCGGAGTGGATGCGGGCGTTTTGAGGGACCCCCAATCATGCACTATTGCACTATAAGAGTTAGATAACGCCCCCTGAAATTTATTAATCCTCCAGCCCCTTGAGGGGCCTTTTTATTGCCCGAACATGGACGTTGTGGTACGATATACGATACCCATGCGGCAGGGAGAGATTCATTGCAATAAATAGTAAACAGTTTTGGCATCTGAAGGGAGGTGTGATTATGAAAAAGCTCGGTATTATAATCGGTATCATAGTGGTCGTTATTGCCCTGCTCCTGATCTTTAAGAATGTGCTTATCAAGACGGCTGTTGAGCAGGGGACGAAAAGGACGACAGGGTTAGAGCTGGCCATCGGGGATATGGATGTGGGCCTGTTGGCATCAAAGGTGGATATCACTGACATGCAGTTGCTTAACCCTGTTGGATTCCCCGATACGGTTATGATTGACATTACGAAATTCCTCGTTGACGTTGAACTTGCGTCGTTTTTCAAAAAGCGAGCACACATTCAAACCTTGACGTTAGACCTTAAAGAGCTCATGGTGGTGCGCAACAAGGACCGCATACTCAATCTTTCTGCCTTAAAATCGGTGAGTGAAAAGCAGAAGAAGGTGAAAAAGCCAGTTGATCAGAAGGAGGGAGAAAAGGAGAAAGAAGCGCCGCAAGTCACGATTGATACGCTTGTACTGAAGATTGGCAAGGTTGTGTACAAAGATTATTCATGGGGCAAAAAACCCTTGACCAAGACCTTCACGCTCGGGATCGATGAGGTCTACCATGACATAACCGATCCGAAGAAGCTGGTTAATCTCATTATCGTGCGTGCCCTTCAGGGAACGAATATTGCCCAGCTTGCCAACTTCGACTTAGGCACGCTCAAGGCAGATGTGGGAGATACCTTGAAGACAGTTGAGAGCGCGGTGACAGAAGCAGGTAAAAAGGAATTAGAGGGCCTTGAAGAGACTACCACAGAGGAAGCGGGAAAAAAGGTCGAGGATGAGTTGTTCAAGGGGCTTAAGAAACAATTGGAGTAGCATACGTTAAGGTGTTACTCATGAGCGAGCATGGCACTGGAGTTGAATGAGAACGCCTTAAGCATTCTGCAGGCCCGTTACCTCAAGAAGGACGACAAGGGCCACGTCATGGAGTCTGCCGAAGAGCTGTTTCGCCGCGTGGCCGATCATGTCGCTTCGGCTGAGGCGATCTTTGATCCTCAGGCGAAGGTGGCGGAGCAGGCAGATGCCTTCTATGCAATGATGACTGCACTGGAGTTTCTCCCCAATTCCCCTACCCTGATGAACGCGGGGAGGGAGTTGGGGCAGTTGGCCGCCTGTTTTGTTCTCCCGGTAGAAGATTCTCTGGAATCCATATTTGAGGCAGTCAAACATACTGCCCTCATCCACCAGAGCGGGGGTGGCACGGGCTTTTCCTTCAGCCACGTACGTCCCAAAAACGATATCGTATCCACAACCAGTGGTGTTGCCAGCGGTCCCATCTCATTTATGCGAGTCTTTAACATGGCCACTGAGGTCATCAAACAGGGGGGGACCCGTCGGGGGGCCAATATGGGGATCTTGAGGGTGGATCACCCTGATATCATGGAATTCATAACGGCCAAGAGTGATCATCAGGAGCTCACCAGTTTTAACCTCTCTGTAGGGATCACCCGGGAGTTCATGGAGGCTTTGGAAAGGGGAGGGGGGATTGATCTCATTGACCCCCGCACGGGCCGCGGCATCGCGACGGTTGAGGCGCAGAAGATCTTTGACCTCATTGTGGAGTGCTCCTGGGGGGGTGGGGAGCCTGGGGTCGTCTTTCTCGATCATATCAACAAGGATAACCCCACCCCCCACCTCGGGCAGATAGAAAGCACCAATCCCTGCGGGGAACAGCCACTCCTCCCCTATGAGGCCTGCAACCTGGGTTCTGTCAATTTAGTGCGGATGATTGAGGACTGTCCAGAAGGTCCGCGTATCGATTGGAAGAAACTCAGGCGCACGGTGCGCCTTGCGGTCCGCTTCCTCGATGACGTCATCGAAGTGAACCACTATCCTCTGCCGCAGATCGAGGAGGTCAGCCAGGGAAATCGCAAGATCGGCCTTGGGGTGATGGGATTTGCCCACTTCCTCATACTCATGGGGGTATCCTACAATTCTGAAGAGGGGGTCAAGCTGGGTGAAGAGGTGATGCGGTTCATCCACGAGGAGGGACTTAAAGCCTCCCAGGAGTTGGCCGCAATGCGCGGGCCTTTCCCGAACTTTACCGGCAGCCGCTATGATCTGGAAGGGAAACCCCCTCTGAGAAACGCTACGATCACCACGATTGCCCCGACCGGGACCCTCAGCATTATCGCCGATTGCTCTTCGGGGATCGAACCACTCTTCGCCCTCAGCTACACCAGGCGGGCCTTAGAGGACATGGAGCTTTTTGAGATCGACCCGATCTTTTTGCGGGTGAGCAAAGAGAAGGATTTTTGGCGTCCTGAATGGGAGGATACCCTCTGCAAGAGAGGTTTCTTGGCCTCAGGGTTTGAGATGCCGCCTGATATGCGTAAGCTTTTCGTCACCGCCTTTGAGATCCCTCCTGCCCGACATATCGAGATGCAAGCAGCCTTTCAACGGCATACCGACAATGCCGTTTCCAAGACCATAAACTTTCCGCCCGATGCCCCCCAGAACGATGTTCGGAAGGCCTTTCTTGAGGCCTATCGCATGGGTTGTAAAGGGGTCACCATCTACCGGAGCGGGACAAGGCCGGGACAGGTCCTCACCTGTGGATTGAGTCAGCTCTGCTAGTTTTCTTTAGCTTCCTAACGATTGAGGGGTTATATTTGCAGCACGTCGGGGAATTTTTTCTGGTACGCAGCGATGGTAACCTCCATGGCGCCATCGAGGTCGATATAACTGGTATTGATCACTAGATCATAGTGTACGGAATTATCGATGTCTTTGTCGAAATGTCGCTTGATGAACTTTCTTCTTTCTTGATCCCACTTGTCCAGGAGCTTGAGGACTTCCACCTCTTGAAGCCCATACTTTTGCGCGGCAAAACGCGCTCGGGTCTCTGGTTCAGCCACCAGCCGGACACGCAAGGCGTCATGGGGGGGAAGGATGAAGTCAGCCCCTCTCCCCACGACAATACTCCCTCCGACCTCCCCTAATGTCTTAATAAAACGCCTGAGGTGCTCGACATATTCGTCATGAGAGACCTCTGGTTCCCGGCGAAAGACATTGAGAAACTCATGAAAGATGTTGCGATCCTTTTCATCCAAGAATGCTAACTGTTTCTCATCTGCTCCCACTGTATCAGCGATTTCTTTGATGATGTTTTTGTCATAATAGGGCCACCCGAGCTTCTCTGAGAGCCGCTCGGCTACCGACAGCCCCCCTGCCCCGCGTTGTCTCGAGATAAGGATGAGGGGCTTTTTCCCCTTCTTCTTTCGCTCCAGCTTAGTCTTTTCTTTGATGAACCACTCATTAATCTGAGACTCTATGATCTTCTGAAGATTGGGGTTTCTGATCTTCATGCGTCCGGTACCTTTCTTCCCATTTTGTTACTACCGTTTTATGCTATATAAACAAAGGAGACATGTCAACATTGCTCCTTTCAGGTAACATCTCAGGCTCGGTATTAAACAGTTCAATCACGGAGACACAGTCGTGGTCAAACGTAACCGGGCATTGACCTCCAAGAGTTCAATCAGGGAGAAGGTATACTTAAAATCAACTCCTATGGCCACCACACCGTGATCCTTTATGACGACAATATCGTTGTTGTCCAGGGCCTGATGGATAGCATCAAGGTCCGTAATGGTGGAGGTCTCTTGGGGAATTGCGCTGACCTTTCCGAGATACACCCTCTCCTCGAGTGTGATCGGGCTCAAGGTTTCATGGCGGTAAAAATAGTGTACCGTATAGGGTGGGTGTGCATGGATGACTACGTGTCTTTGAGGAAATTGTTCATAGAGGGACAGGTGGAGGGATTTTTCCGCAGTAGGTTCCTTGTCTCCTTTTACGATGCTTCCTTTATTATCCATAACGAGGATATCTTCCTCATCTAAAAAGCCCAGGTAGCTCTCGTGGGCTGTGATAAGGATTTCGTCGCCGACTCTCTTCGATATATTGCCTGCTCGTCCGTAGTTGATCCCGCGCAGATGTAACTGCGATCCCCAAAATCTGATTTCCTGCTTTTCCTTGTCAAAACCCATAGCATTGCATCCAGAGGGACATATTCATCCTTCGCTACTCATTATTCGTTATACTGAAAGCGCATATCTTCGTCAAGCAAAGATGCTTACTGAGCGGAGAAACCATATTGTTACCTGCTTCTTGAAGTTAAACGTAGTTCATTGCTCCTTAAGGGCAAGATTGGTGCTGAGGGTTGTTGTATGAGACCTTAGGGCATAGAAGTAGCGTGGGGATTCGGTGAGGTATTTCATGGACACATTATCAACGTGGCTCTTACTTCTCACTTTCCTCTATTAATTCTTCCAGTTCTCTCCTCTTGTTGCCGTCCTGCGTGTGCTCCAAGGCCTTTCTGAAGTGGAACAGGGCGGTCTCCTGTTCCCCCTTCTCTTTGAAGTAGAGGCCAAAATGCTCATGGGCTGGGCCAAGAAGTCCCTTTTTGTCATAGACTACACCCAGGTTGTGATAGATCTCCACCCTTCGAGGGTCTAGTTTCAACACGTGCCGGTAGAAAGAGAGGGCTTGATCCCATTGCCCCTTTTCCTGATACCCCTGAGCCAGGTAGAAGAGGAGGTTTGTGTCGCGCGGGAAAGCATCTGAGGCGGCCTGTAAGGCATCGAGGGCTTTATCCACCTCTTGCGCCTGGAAATAGGCGATGCCCAGCTCTCTCATGATATATCCATCCCCTGGTGCAGCCTGCAGGGCCTTCGATAAGGCGGTTGTGGCCTTGTTGACCCTCCCCACCATAACATATGAGACCCCAAGGCCGTACAGTGTGTTCGCATCCCCTGGGTTTTCCCACAGCAGCGAGGAGAATTTGTTGATCCCTTCCGCACCGCCCTTTTCGTTCAGGAAAAGCCGTATCTGGAGCTTTTTCAAATCACCGGCAGGAGGGGGATGTGGTGTGAGGGATGTGGGAGCAGTCATGAAGGTGTCAGACAGGAAGGCGATGCGAGCATCGATTCCAGGATGGGTGGAAAGGTAGGTGGGGACGTCTGGTGAGCTAAATCGCTGCCAGCGATAGATCTTTTTGAGAAAGACTACCATGGCCTGGGAGTCGTAGCCGGCATCGGTCAGGTATTTCATTCCCCTTTGATCCGCTTCGACCTCGTTTTCCCGCGTGTATTTGAGCATCAGAGATTGGGCCATGGCCATGGCGCCGGTGGTCAAGGTAGCGGCGCCCTTGGCATCTTTGGAGAGAAAGGCCCCGGCGATGACGGCCGCGAGGGTAACGAGGGAGATGCGCTTGGCCCTATCGATTGCCTTGTCGATATGCCTCAGCACGCTATGGCCGGTCTCATGGCCGATGACCCCGGCCAATTCATCCTCTGTATCCACCAATCTGATCAAACCGCTCGTGATGAAGATATGCCCTCCAGGGATGGCGAAGGCGTTGGGCTCCTGCTCTTTGACCACATAAAAGCGGTAGCGAAAGCGTTGATCATGAGCCTCCTCTAAGATGCGCCTGCCGACCTCGTCCACATATGCCGTGATAAGAGGGTCATTGACCATATCCAGCTTTTGTTGGATCTCGAGGGCCAGTTCGTCTCCCATCTCTTGTTCCTCCTCCACGGTCATAGAGGCAACCCCCGCGCTCGGGAGTGAGACGGAGAGGATAAAACAGAAGGCCAAGAGGGTGACAAGAGATCTCATGGGAAGGGATGCGAATGCCTGTACGATCATAGCTATCTACTCCTCATCTAACTGGAAAAGCTTTTTGACGACGTCCACGTATGACTCCCCTTCGGAGTTCCGGCCTTGTTTCTTCAAGAGGGTGATAGGACCGTGGAGAATCTTTTTGACGATGGCCTCGGAGAGGGCCTCCATGGCCCTGTGTTCCTTGTCCGAGCATTTGGGGAAGGCGGTGAGGGTTTTTGCCAATTCTTTTTTCCTCATTTCCTCCATTTTCTCTTGCAATGAGACGATGGTTGGTACCAGCTCCAGGGACTGATACCAGCGGCAGAACTGCTCTACCTCAGTGGCGACGATCGTCTCTGCCTTGCGGGCCTCGTGCTGCCGATCCTTAATGTTTGCCTCCGCCACCCCCTGCAGGTCATCAATATCGTAGAGGTAGACGTTATCAATGGTGTTCACCTGTGGATCAATATCCCTCGGCACGGCAATATCGATGAAGAAGAGGGGTCTTTGCTTTCGCTGTCTAATGATAGTGGAGACCTCTTCCTTTCTTACGATTACGTCAGGTGAGCCGGTGGAGCTGATGATGATGTCAGCCCGCAACAGGGCATGAGGGAGTTCTGAGAAGGGGAGTGCCTCCCCGTGGAATCGTTCGGCCAATTCGATGGCTCGCTCCCAGGTTCGGTTGGTTACCAGGATTTTCTGAACACCCGCGCGGACCAGGTGTTGTGCGGCAAGCTCGCACATCTCCCCCGCCCCAATGATCAAGACTTCTCTCCCCTCCAGATGGGCAAAGATCTTTTTTGCCAACTCCACGGCGACAAAACTCACCGAAACCGCCCGATTCCCGATGCTGGTCTCGGTCCGTACTCGCTTGGCCACGGAGAACGCCTTATGGAGGAGCTTGTTTAACAAGGTGCCGGTGGTCTTGCTGGCATGGGCCACGCGATAGGCCCCCTTGATTTGGCCCAAGATCTGAGGCTCCCCCACCACCATGGAGTCAAGGCTTGAGGCCACCCGGAAGAGGTGTTTCACCAACTCCTCTCCCTGCAGGACATAGAGGGTATCTTCGAACTCGGACAGGGAAAGGTGATGCTCCTGGGCGAGAAAGCCCTTGATATCCTCTACCCCCTTCTCCGGGTCCTTTGTGGCCGCGTAGATCTCCACGCGGTTGCAGGTGGAGAGGATGAGCCCCTCGGCAAGGTTAGGGAGGTTATAGAGCGCCTTCATATATCGATCAAGGCCCTCCTCGGGAAAGGCGATCCGTTCTCTGATCTCGACGTGGGCCGTGCGGTGATTGAGTCCGACCAATATGACTTCTTTCATGGGTTATCCAGACCACTGAACATAGGTATGGAGTCCCTCCAACAGGAGGTTGACCCCGAGAAAGGTAAACAGCACTGCGCCGAATCCCACGATGGCCATGATGGCCGCCTTTTTTCCCCGCCACCCCACCCTCAGCCGCTGGTGCAGGAGGGCGGCATAGAGCAGCCAGGTGATCAGGGACCAGGTCTCTTTGGGGTCCCAACTCCAATACGACCCCCAGGCGTATTCGGCCCATACCGCGCCGGTGATGATCCCTATGGTGAGCAGGGGAAAGCCGATGGTCAAGGCTCGATAATTGATCTCGTCGAGGACCTCCAAAGACGGGAGGCGTTGTGAAACGCCCCCGGCGCGCTTGGATTTGACCAGTCTCTCCTGTATGAGATAGATCACCCCGGCGCAGAAGGCGAGGGCGAAGATGGCGTCCCCCACGAAGGCAAACGTCACGTGGATGGGGAGCCACCAACTCTTCAAGGCAGGGGGAAGGGTGGGTATTGCCTTCGGCAGCACCGCGGCCCATATGATCAGCAACAAGGCAAGGGGGGAGACAAAGGCCCCCAGAATTTCCACTTTGTATTGAGAGCGCATCAGCAAGAAGAAGCCGACTATCATCCAGGCAAAGAACGAAAGCGACTCATGGAGGTTGACCACCGGGGTATGGCCTGCCTCGATATATCTCAGAATGAAGGTAAGACAGTGAGAGATAAAACCCAGCCCCAGAAGATATCTGCCGACCCAGGCCGCCCTCTCATACGTGAATATGAGGTAGATGAGATAGGTAATCGTGCCGCACAGATAGAGTATCAGGGTGACCTGAAAGAGATAGACGTTCATCACCTCAGCCCCTTTTTGCTGTTTTCTTTACTGACCGTGTGGGACACTTTTTATTCATCCTATCATAGAATAGAATTGTTTGAAAAGGCTACCAGTTCCTCGTCAGGCGGTGAAAGCTCCAGTTCATGGGGAGATAGAAGAGGGGATGGATACGCGGGGATTTGATGATCCTGTGGAAGAGGGATCCCAGGGAAAAGACCTCCTTCCATATCCGCCGCATACCCCGCTCCAGTTCTGCCGTGCTCATCAGGACGGGTTGATAGACGGCGTTGAGGGAGTCATATCGCTCCCAATCCCGGTGCAGGATCCTTCCCGCTCCTTCGAGCCGCTCAAAGGATTCCGTGCCGGGATAGGGGGTCATGATAAAGGCCAAGGCCCAATCGAGTTGGTTCTTGTAAATGAAGTCTATGGTCCTCTGAAATACCCCTGGGTCGTCGTCATCCAACCCAACGATAAAAGTCCCCATGATCCCCATCCCATACCCGTGGATCTTTTTGATTGCCTCCTGATACTGAGAGGGCTTGTTAAACCCCTTCTTTATTTGCTTCAGATTTTTGGGGGAGAGGGATTCGAAGCCGATGTTGACGGCGATGCAGCCGCTTGCGGCGAAGAGCTTGAGGAGCTCATTGTCTGCAGCAATGGAGACCGGGGCGTGGCCCCACCACAGGAGGTCATACTCTTTTAACAGGGTGAGGAGCTTGATGGTGAATTTTCTGTCGGAGACCACATTATTATCGATGATGTACATAAGTCTCCGTTTCAAAAAGTACGGGAGGTCTTTGCTGATAAAGGAGAGAGGTCGCTTGGCCCACAGCGGCATGACCGGTCCGTGCCCGAACATGGCATCGAGCTCCTTGGCGATCTCCGTGATAGGACGGGTGCGATACCGGTTGCCGAAGAAGCGTGATACCTGGCAAAAGTCACACCGGTGGGGACAGCCCCGGGTCGTCTCGAGGAGCTTGAGGGGAAAATAGTGGCGGTAGTTTAACAGCTCCCTCCTCGGAGAAGGTATCTCGTTTCCTTGAATCCATCCATTGGATCGGTATATCTTTTGTAATCTCCCCTGGCGAAAGTCCTCCAGAACCTGAGGCCACGTAGCCTCGGCTTCCCCGATCACCACCGTGTCCACATGCTCCAGGGCCTCCTCGGGGAGCACGCTGGCATGCACGCCCCCCATGACCACCGGTACCCCCCGCTTGCGAAATTCCTCCGCGATCTGGTAGGCGCGGGGTGCCACCGGGGTCTGGGCCGTAATCC
>CAYWLI010000019.1:0-24352 GCA_964459135.1 uncultured Thermodesulfobacteriota bacterium
AGGACGATCCGGTCACTGGATAAGATCCGGCTCAGCTTTACGTTGAGCTCCTTTTGGAGGTTGATATCGACGGGAGCCTGAGACACCACACAGTGGTCATGATCCTTGGCAGCAGTGGCAATGGGCTCAAAGTCCTCCTTGATGACCGGCCCGAGGAGCAGATTTTCCCCGCTCAAGACCTCGGCCACCTTGGCGAGCACGGCAGGGTCTTTGGTCTCATTCCCCGTCGTGTAGACAATCATCGGGAGACTAATTGCCTCATAGACCCGCTTGACGAGCTCAGCCGCCTGTTCAGGGGGGGTATCCTTTTCGTTCGGATCGGCGCTGATGAGATAAAGGTAAACCAGTTCAGCCCCCAATTCCTCGCACCGCTTGGCCCAGGCTGCGGGATCGGCGGCCACATCCTTGTACGGCTCCAACACCCACGGGGCCCAATTCTGCGGCTCCATATCCCATACCTCCAGGGCGAGCTTGGGTGGATTGGGGAATGCCCCCTCATCAAAGGCCTGGTTAAAAGCAAGGACATTCTCTCCCCCTATCGTTACGGCCCGCTTGTCTTTTCCAATGGTTACCTCGGCAATCTTTCCCTTGTAGCTCTCGAACGGTGCCTTATAGGCCATATCCATACCTCCTTACTATTGCTCCAACCATGTATGAGAATAGAGGATCTCCCCCATGAGCACCTTCGCCGTCTTGGCGTAATCCCCCTCCTGAGGAGGAAGGACGGACGGATCCACATCCTCTCCGTCCATGACCTTGTGGATCACCTCTACGATTCCCGGAAGCTTACCGTGCGCCAGATCCCGTAACTCAGCATCAAAGGCATCCACAATGGCCGAGTGCATGCCGTATCGCTCCAGCATTACCATATAGGTCCTGTTGAGGATCCCCCGCACCTCCTCGGGCGCTCCATTGGAGATGTTGGAAAGCCCAATGGTCGATTTTACCCCGGGGAGGAGGTCCGGCAACATCTGGGTGAACTCCAGACATGCCACGACCCCCTGTTGAGCAACACTGACGGGGAGCAGAATGGGGTCAATCCACAGCCGTTCATTCTCGATCCCCAACTCATTGGCGTAGGCCGCCGTCTCCATGATGCTTTCGGCCCTGGCCTCTGCATCGGAGGGGATACCCTGATCGGTCAGCACGGAGAGGATCACCGCACACGGGTACTGGGCAGCCAGGGGGAGCATCTTCTCTTTACTTTCCCCTTTGCCCGAGGCGGAGTTTATCAAAGGAGGCCGCTTGGCCACCTTGAGGCCTGACTCCACCGCCAACGGGTTCGTGCTGTCCAAGGCGAGGGGGCAATCGACCACTTCTTGTACGGTCTCTGCCAACCACCCCATGACCTCTGGGTTCTTGCGCGCCGGCCCGACATTGAGATCAATATAGTCAACCCCTGCATCGGCCTGTTCCTTGGCCATCTGTTGTAAGGCCTTTGTATCCTTCTGATCTACGGCGTCGGAGACCTGTTTGGCAATGATATGTATATTTTCCCCGATTAATAGCATCTGTTCCATCCTCCTTCAATTGGCTAAAATCTTTTCCACCATCTCCCGTACTGCTTGTGTCACGTTGTTATCTTCGGGCAGTTCCAGCAAAGACTTCCCCGCTAAATCAAACTGCCCAATCTGTTTATCCTCGGGCATGGAGCCGATGATCTTTAACCCCTTCTCCTCCACCTTGTGGCGGATCACAGGGTCTATCTCACCAGGCACCCGATTGATCACAAAACCCATCTGTTTGATATCGAGTTTCAGCTCCTGAGCCAGCTCGGCGATCCTCGCACCGCTCTGGACCCCCTTGAGGGAGTGATCGGAGACGAGGAAGAGGACATCAGCCGCCCGGGTGGTCCGTCTGCTCAGGTGCTCCATCCCTGCGGCGTTGTCCATCAATGAATAGGGATAATTATTTTCGAGGTTGTCCATGATCCTGCGCAAGACAGTGTTCACATAGCAGTAACACCCAGGTCCCTCACCTCTGCCCATGCTCAGAAAGTCAAACCCCTTCTCCTCAACCATCACCTCCGCCATTTTCCCCTCCAGCCATGCATCCTTGGAAACGCCGGGGGGCAACTGAGAGGCCTTCTTCTCAATCTCATCCAAGATTTCACCGACCGTCTGCATGCCATTCAGGCCGAGGGCTTGAGCCAGATTTCCATCGGCGTCGGCATCTATAACGAGGGCGGGCCCTTTGCCGGAACGGATCAAGTAGCGCAGGATCACGGCGCTCAAGGTCGTCTTTCCCGTACCCCCCTTACCGGAGACAGCGATATGAAAGGGCACAGTTCCTCCCTACTTCAATCCAGCAGCCAGCTTAGCCGCCTTGACGGTATTGAGCATCAGCATGGTGATAGTCATAGGACCGACCCCACCGGGGACGGGGGTGATGGCGCTGGCCTTGTTCTGGACTTCTTCAAAGTCTACATCCCCGGCCAATTTGGCCTTCCCCTCCGGAGTCTTGCCGATGCGGTTCACCCCCACATCGATCACCACCGCCCCCTCTTTGACCATATCCGCCGTTATGGCCTTGGGGCGACCGGCTGCCACAATGAGGATATCCGCCCGCTTGGTATGAAAGGCCATATCCTTGGTTCTGGTATGACACACCGTCACCGTAGCGTTGGCATTGGGCAACTTCTGCATGAGGATGGCGGCAATGGGTTTTCCGACGATGTTGCTGCGCCCCACCACCACGACCTCTGCACCCTCGATCTGGGTCCCGGAGCGAATCAGCAGTTGCCAGATCCCGTGCGGGGTGCAGGGGAGAAAGTCGGGTTCCCCGATCAGCAGTTTACCCACATTCACGGGGTGGAAACCATCCACGTCCTTCTTTGGATCGATGGCGTAGAGGACCTTCGTCTCGTCGATCTGCTTGGGCAGGGGCAACTGAACCAAAATACCGTGGATCTTAGGGTCTTTATTGTACTTATCGATGAGGGCAAGCAGAGTCTCTTCTGAGATATCGGCCGGTTGGTTGTCCTGGATCGAGTGAAATCCCAATTCTTTGGAGGTCCGCTGCTTCGCCGTCACATAACTTTGTGAGGCCGGGTCCTCCCCCACCAGGATGGTAACCAACCCTGGTACTACCTTATGTTGTACCTGAAGTTCCTCTACCTCCTTTTTGAGTTCCTCTCGGATCTCCTTCGCTACTTCTGCCCCCTTGATGAGTTTGGCTGCCATAATTTCCCTCCTCCATCCTAGCAGTATATTGTCAAATAAAGTTATTCTTTTCGTATATTAAATAGGTGGAAAGTTCCTTCCTTCACAAGAGGGAAGTAACTTAGGATATTTTACCTCCCTTGTCAAGACCTTCTTTGAAAATTTCGGAAGTGGCAGATATGCTTTGACCAATGTATATATAATAAGGCCATCAGCAACCAATATTTTATAATACTCTCTTCGCCCTTCCCTCATTCCTCCCTTACAACCCGCTCTCATCACTTCCCATTCTCCCCCTACCTGGTAACTAACTATGCCCATACCTTTTGTAACAAACTGGCCCCTTTTGTGTTGACAAGGGTGTAATCTTGAACTATAGTGCATTTGTGATATTTTGAACAAATGAGATCTTATAACCTATAAGGAGGGTGGTAATGGGTAAATTTGACGGCATCTATGATGACTATATGAAGCGGCGCAAGACCGTTCTGGAAATGGGCGGTGAAAAGGCCCTGGCAAAGCGTCGAGACAAGGGGCAGACCCATGCGCGCGAGAGGATCGATATGCTCATCGATCCCGGCACCTTCGTAGAGGTCGGCACCTTTATGCGGCACCGACAGTACGAATTTGGCATGGCTGACAAGCTCATACCCGCTGAAGGTGTCGTTGCCGGATATGGCAAGGTGGACGGCAGATATGTCGTGGTGGTCTCTGAGGACTTCACGTCCATGGCCGGCACCTTTGGGGAGTATCATGGCAAGAAGTTTGTGTGGGCCTTGGATTTTGCCAAGGACAAGGGATGGCCCTTTGTCGGGATCAACGACTCGGGCGGTGCCCGGCTCCAGGAGGGGCTGGACACCTTGGAGGCCTACGGCTGGACCTTCCGTGCCCAGATCCTCGCCTCGGGAATCGTCCCCCAGATCGGCCTGCTTCTTGGCCCCTGCCTCGGCGGTCAAGCCTACCACCCTATCATGAACGACTTTCTCATCCAGAGCAAGACAACCGGCTACATGGGCATTGCAGGACCCGCCTTTGTCAAGACCCAGACCGGTGAGGATATCACCCTTGAGAAACTGGCCGGCTGGGAGGCCCATGCAGTGAAGTCGGGGGGCACCCACATCGTCGGTGAAGATGATAAAGACTCTATTGAGCTGACCAGAAAACTGCTGTCTTATTTCCCATCCAACAACAGGGAAAAGCCCCCGATTATTGAGTCCGGCGACGATCCGAACAGGGAGATCCCCGAATTCGATGAGTTCATTCCCGACCCAGCCCTGCGCGTCCCCTATAATATGTATCCGCTCATCGACATGGTGGTCGATAAGGGAAGTTTCTATGAAATACACAAGTATTTTGCCCGCAACCTTATCGTCGGATTTGCGCGGTTCAACGGCAGGGTGGCCGGAATCGTGGCAAATCAACCCATGGTGCTGATGGGGGGACTTGATTGCGACGCCTCTGACAAGCTGGCACGGTTCGTTCGGTTCTGCGATCTGTTCAACATCCCGCTGGTGACCTTTGTCGACTGCCCGGCCTTCTGGATCGGCTCTCCGCATGAGTGGCAGGGAATCCTGCGCCATGGGGCAAAGACACTCTTTGCCTGGGCCGATGCCACCGTACCCTTGGTCGCCGTGATCACCGGCAAGTCTTACGCCGGTGCCCACTATGCCATGCTCGACAAGAGCATCGGGGCCGATCTCGTCTTCGCCTGGCCAACGGCCAAGATCAACATCGTGGGTGCTGAGACCGCGGCGAGCGTCATCTTCGCTAGGGAAATTAAGGAATCAGAAAACCCAAAGGAGATCGCGAAGCAACGCATTGAGGAATACCGTGTCAAGTTTGAGCATCCCTACCAGCCTGCGGAGCGCGGCTATGTAGACGACGTCATCATGCCCCACGATACCCGGAAATACGTATGCCACTCCCTCGAACTGCTGGAGAACAAACAGGTGGCCAGACCTTGGAGAAAGTACTCCAATATCAACCTGTAGGGTATTCTAAAAAGTTTTAACTTCCTTAGTTACTAATAAAACATCTCGCAATAACTCAGGGGAGAAGAGGGATTACCCCTTCTCCCCTCATCTCTGTGCAAAGAAAAGCCTCCTGCACCATTTCTTGAGCACGATACCCATTTTGCCGAAGCCGAAGAGTGGGCACAAAGTCTCGAAAAAGAAATGTTAAAGCAGTATTCGCTTAGGCATCTACCATTAATCTTGACTGTCAAGAGAAATCCTAGATTCGTGCTCAAGCTTATATGAACTTTCTTTCGTTTTGGGGAAATCGTTTGTGAGATAACCCGGCAATACAATGCCAAAAAAGATGATGATCAGCGCCACAGAAATAACGAGTGTTTTTGGCCCCACCCTGAGATATTTTTGGGAACTTGCTTTCGCCCAGTTCCAGTGGAGAGCAAGGTGTATAAGAATAAAAAAAATCAGCGCAAGGGCTAATACCCAGTGCAGGTCAACCCATTCGTTTCGTGCAATACCCACGATAGTGGTCCCACTCAATGCAGAGGGAATATTACGAAGTAAGACCCCGGTAAAAATCAAAGCGATAAAATCGATAAAAATAAGAATATCCGTCCAGAAGTTTAAGGTGTGTTTCCTCATAACATCATCTTCCATTGTTATTTTTCTTGGTAAACAAGCAAACCCGAGCTTTCCTCTCTGACAAAATAAATCCTAGCTGTTCAACCTCATCAACGATTTTTCCCTTTACCCCTCTCGTGTGTTCTAATGAAAGGACACCACCCGTTTTTAAGATACGATGGATCTCAGCTAGTACATTTTTTTGTCCTCCAGCTATGTGACCAAGACCAACGAGAAAGGCAAGGTCAATACTTTTTTCTTGCAGCCCTGTATCAGAGGCATTAGCAAAAAGAGGCGCAACATTCTTTATTCCTTCTCTCGCAATCTTCCCGCGCACCCGTGCTATTGCATAGGGATTGACGTCTACCGCATATATAAGACCTTCCGCACCCACAATATGTGCCGCCGGAATGGTAAAGAAACCAGGGCCACATCCAACCTCCAAGACCTTTTGGCCCCTTTTTAGACCGGCTGCCTTTAAAAGCTTGTAGGGATCTTTAAAAAAGGGGAGTAGAAGGTTATCATGCATCAAGGTTATCGTCCAAAAAGCTACCTTTTGCATAATCGGACTAGGGAGATGTTTCCTCTGTCTGTTTGGAGTGGACATTATCTCAGCCTCCTTTCTTTTGCGTGGTTTCCATCCACACGGAATGATCTACCAGACCAAACACCTTCATGGTCTGCGCGAGAGTTAGTCCTGCAACACTACCTCTGATCTGTGGATATGGGGAATTCCACGATAGATGTATAGAGAAAGCGCCGGGCACCAAGGCGTGGCAGTAGATAGTGAATTCCAACAGGCCAGGATAGTCAAGATTTTTCTGGATATCAGAGACTAGAGCAATAAGTTCGTTCTTGGTAGTGATTGTTTGACCACTTGATGCTTGCACCTTGATCATTTCCAGCCATTTCACAACCTTTTCCTCCTACGCTTCATTTTACTCAGGCATAAAGCATGAACCGTGCCAAATAAAATTATTAATAAAATCAAATGCTTAGATTAGAGGGGTTTTCAAGATATCCCATTGTACATATATAAGTTGACTATAGTCCACTTAAGCTATAAAATGGACCATAGGAAAAATAATTAACGAACCAAGGGAACCTATGCAGGTTGATGAAAAGCAATTCTTTCGCGAGGCCACGCTTCGCATCTGCGGCAGTCTCGACGTGGAAACGTTCCTCTGGGAGAGCTTCATGTACATTCGCGACTTTATCCCATCTGACCATGTGGTCTTAACCCACTATGATGTTGACAGAGGAGAGCATATCGCTCTTGCCAGGGCATCGGCTGCAGGCAGTTCGCTCCTCAACATTGCCATTGCTATGCCGTCAGATGTACGCCATTTTATGGAGCGCCGTGATAGACAAACCTTGGTCATAGATCGGGCAGAGACACATCCCACTGCCAGGCCTTGGCTATCCCAAGGGCTCCTCAACCGGGACTCGTCACTGCTGGTTCTCCGACTGATTGTGGGCGGGGATATTGTTGGTGCGGTAATCTTCATCGCCCAGGGTAGCGGAAAGTTTTCTCAGAAACATGCTGACTTACTTACCATCCTGAGGGAACCCTTTGCCATCGCCCTGTCTAACGGCATTAGATACCAAGAACTGCTCAGACTCAAAGATCTTCTCGTCGAGGATAACCGATTTTTACGTACAGAGTTGCGTCAGGCAATAGGGGAGGAAATTATCGGTGCGGATTTCGGGCTGAGGGGTGTGATGGAGTTGGTTCTCCAGGTTGCCCCGCTTTCCAGTCCCGTACTGCTTGTAGGAGAAACTGGTACGGGTAAAGAAGTCGTCGCTAGTGCCATCCATAAACTGTCTCCACGAAATGATGGTCCTTTTGTTACGGTCAACTGCGGCGCCATCCCCGAGAGCCTTATGGATAGCGAACTCTTCGGCCATGAAGGGGGGGCCTTTACCGGCGCCCTATCACAGAAGCGTGGACGCTTCGAACGGGCCAATAAAGGCACGATCTTTTTAGATGAGGTGGGAGAGCTTCAGCCCGAGGCTCAGGTCAGGCTCTTGCGGGTCCTGCAGGAGAAAGAGATCGAGAGGGTGGGCGGAACAGAACCAATTAAGGTAGACATTAGGATCATTGCAGCAACACACCGCGATCTTGAAGCCATGATCAGCGATGGGAAATTCCGTGAAGACCTCTATTTCAGGCTCAAAGTCTTTCCCATTCCAATACCGCCCCTGAGGGAAAGAATGGGTGATATACCCTCACTGGTCCAGTACTTTTTGCAGAAGAAATCCCGGGAGATTGGTCTCAAAGATATTCCGTCTGTAGCGCCTGATGGCCTTGAGCGCCTCATAGCCTATCCATGGCCAGGCAACGTACGCGAATTGGAGAATGCGGTGGAGAGGGCGCTGATCCTCAGCAAGGGAAATCCCTTGGCTTTTCATGACATCAGCGTCCCGTTAAAATCCGAGCCGCACGTTGGATTCAGAGGAGCTTCTGAACCTTATTCGGAACTTCAATGCGAACATTCACTGGCACTAGACACGGTCGTGTCAGGACACATACGCCGGGTTCTGGACATGGCTGGCGGCAAGGTTGGAGGGAAGGGAGGAGCGGCCCAAATGCTACATATAAACCCCTCAACCCTTCGTAAAAAGATGAAGAAACTGGGCGTCCCCTTCGGTCGCAAAAAGCTAAGTAAAGAGTAATTCTCAAGTGAAAAGATTAAGGCTGAACACTGATCGCTGATGAACCAATACCAATTTACCCCCACAATTGTTGTTGACATATATTTCTAATGCATTTTATATTCTTATGAGCATTCAATCATAAAGGGACAGAGAAAGTATAAAAGTGAAGCAAACTAAGATTCGGTTTCGCATGTGAAGGAAGGAAGGCAATAAATCGCTTATGGAAAAACCTCGCTTAAAATTATCTGTGGTTTTTATCATACTTGCCGTCATTGTTGTCGGGGTCTTAACGTACGTCTCAATCCTGGGGGAAAATCATAAGATAAACAGGGTGATAGTTAATTATTTCAACAATCTAAAGGATGGAGAGTATCTCGAGGCATGCAAAAGCTTTTCTTCAAACGTTCAAGATGAGCGGGTTTCAAGTACCGTGCGCCCGTTGGCAGCGGCGATGGCCCGACTGGACGACGATTTTGAGGCCGGACGACTGGATACGCAAGTTTATCAGGAGGAGCGAAAGGCGCTCGAGACGCGCATCCAGGAGATATTGGATGAGCATTGTTTGAATTTCAACTTCCTCCTGGAATTGTCTCTGTTACAGTACTATAACCTGGTCGACCACTATAACTATAAGGTTGAAATAAAGAGAAACCATTTTTGGATTCCTTTTATGAGAGACGATTCAGTACGGGTAAGTATCTTGCTCAGGGAGAAAGAAGATAAAGGTATCGCTGACACCCTCTCCCGAGGCCGCACCGGCAATTTCATAGATGACCTCATCGTAGTGGTGCGGGAGAAGGGGACATGGAAGATAAGGGAATTCAATGTTGCTGATACTGCTATTGCAGGTATATATAATGATGTGCCTCAGAACATTGATATCAATAAGTATACAACAAAGACAACCAATGGATTTCGCTTAAAAGACTCTGACATTAACTTCCAAACCTTAACACCAATAGACAAGCGCTTACTGAGGTTCAGTCTCTATAGGATAAAAAAATCGCTCGACCCCCCCGATAAAAAGGAAAAAGGCACATCAATGTATCCTTCCTTTTAAATCTCTTAAGTCTCACTGTTCTTTTGCCAGGCTGAAAGATGTTCCATTGTTTACGCACCGGTAAAGTAACAGGTATAATCACACCCAGCACACGCGAGAAAAGCGGCGTGCACAAAATGCTTTGATATAGAGAAAATTCCCCCGCTGGTTTTTCTTGACTTCATCCCCCGTAAAGTGTAAAAAGAACATGTAACTTTTGCGTACAATCAAGTGCATCGGAGGAAAAGGGTGCGTTTTGCGGCCTTGATGGTGATATTTGTTGTCTCAATAATGGTATATACCCCTGCCCTGGCCGATATCTTCGTCTACATCGACAAGGAAGGGGTGATGCACTTCTCCAATGCCCCCACCCATAGCCGTTACCGCGTCTACATGAAAGAGAACTCCAACTCCCCTGCCCCGGTGGTGAAACGCTTAAAGCCCGACACCGATAAATACGATCACCTCATTGCTGAATCCTGCCGGCTCCATGGGGTCGATTTCGCCCTGGTCAAGGCGGTTATCAGGGCTGAATCGTGCTTTGACCCCTACGCCATCTCATCCAAGGGGGCGGAGGGGCTTATGCAACTCATGCCGGATACCTCCAAGAGGCTCAACGTCGCCAATCCCTTCGATCCCCAGGAGAATATCAGGGGCGGGGTGAAGTACCTGAAATACCTCATGGGGCGCTTCAATAACGACCTCAAGCTTTCCCTGGCCGCCTATAACGCCGGGGAGACCACCGTCGCCCAAGTCAACGGGATCCCCAACTACCGAGAGACGAAGAATTATGTCGCTGAGGTCCTGCGATATTATCAGGAATATCAAAAGAAATCACCGATGAGTAAACTGGCAACACCATGAGACCGCTTGATGAGCTTCTGGAATCTATCCAATAAACTTACCCTCTTCCGTATAGGGGCCATACCCCTCATCGCCATCTTGCTCATTTTCTTCCCCGAAAGATGGCCGAGCTTCACCGCTGCGGCCATCTTTCTGCTTGCCGCCATTAGTGATGCACTAGATGGACACCTGGCCCGTCGCAACAACACGGTAAGCGATGTAGGTAAGCTCCTCGATCCCCTGGCCGATAAGCTTCTGGTCTGCACCGCCCTCATCTTGTTGATCCCGTTGGGGCGGGTGGAGGGGTGGATCGTAGCCGTAATCATCGGCAGGGAGATGGCGGTGACCACCCTGAGGGGGGTGGCCGGGGCAGAGGGGATCGTCATTGCGGCCAACAGGCTCGGCAAGTTCAAAAACCTCGCACAGCTGTCCGCCACCAATATCCTCATCCTCCACTATGACTATTTTTTCCTCAAAATCCATCTGCTCGGGACGATCCTCATCTGGATTGCCCTCGTGCTGACCGTTTGGTCCGGCATTCATTACTTCGTCAGCTATCTCAGGAAGTCCTAGAGATCGCTGAAAAACGCCCGTCTTTCCCGCGCTTCGCAGGATTTTTCTAAGTGTTGCCCTTGCGGCTTGCATCCAACTGTCTTGATACTATCTAATCCCCTATAACCTTCCAACAGCGTACGAGGTGCTCCGCACGTACGGGGTATAAACTAATCTCCTCTTTTCGGCACCGATCTTCAACAAGGGGACATCGCCCCTGAAACTTACAACCCGGAGGGGGATTAAAGGGGCTCGGGACATCGCCGGCGAGGGATGGCAGGGTATGCCTGTCACCCGGTTCGGAGGAAGGTATGGCTGAAAGTAAGGCCAGGGTATAGGGATGAAGAGGGTTGTCATAAAACACCTCGGCTGGAGCGTACTCCATAATATGGCCCAGGTACATCACCGCAATCGTATCACTGAGGTAGCCGACCACGTTAAGATCATGCGAGATAAAAAGATAGCTCAACCCTAATTGGTTTTGTAACTCCTTGAGCAGATTGATGATCTGGGATTGTATGGATACATCAAGTGCCGAGACGGGTTCATCACATATGATTAAAGACGGGTCAACACCGAGGGCGCGGGCAATGCCTATCCTCTGTCTCTGGCCTCCGCTGAATTGATGAGGATAGAAAGCAGCCGCTTCCGGCCTCAGCCTTACCATCTCCAAAAGGTGAGCCACCTTCTTTTTTCGCTCACCATGTCCTTTCATACCCACCGTGCGCAGCCCCTCTTCAATGGATTGGCCGACGGTCATGCGGGGATTGAGAGAACCGTATGGGTCCTGAAAGATAATCTGCATCTCTTTCCGCAACGGCTTCATTGCCTCATCGGAAAGGCCGCTCATATCTTGACCATGATACATAACCCTCCCCTCATCCGGTTCCAAAAGCTTGAGGATGAGTCGCCCGATCGTCGACTTGCCGCACCCGCTTTCTCCCACGAGACCCAAGGTCTTACCCTGATGGATTGTCAGGTCCACCCCATCGACGGCCTTGATCCATCCAATAACACTCTGCAAGAAACCCCTCCGCACGGGGAAGTACTTTTTTAACCCTTCAACCGCGAGTATGATATTGCTAGATGATCTATGCTTTTTCATCGTGCGGTTACTTTTTGTTGTAGAGCACGGGACAACGACTCACGTGTCCCTCTCCGTAATCGTACATCTCTGGAAATTTGATTTTGCAGGACTTGACGGCAAAGCTACATCGTGGATGGAAGGGGCACCCGAGCGGTTTGTCCGAGGGATCCGGGACCAATCCCGGAATGCTGTGAAGCGCTCCGCCCCGCTTGGTACGACTCGGGAGTGATGCAAGGAGGCCCTGGGTATAAGGATGACGGGAGTCCTGGAAGATATGGGAGGTATCTCCCTGTTCTACGATAATGCCTGCGTACATGACGTAAATTCGATCGGCGATATTCGCTACCACGCCGAGGTCATGGGTGATGTAGAGCAGGGACATCCGCTTTGTTTGCTGTAGCTCTTGAAACAATCTGAGAATCTGCGCTTGCACGGTGACGTCAAGGGCCGTGGTTGGCTCATCAGCAATCATCACGTCGGGATTACATGCCAGTGCCATGGCGATCATGACCCGCTGTCTCTGCCCGCCGCTGAGCTGGTGGGGATAATCCTTCAGGCGTTCCTCCGGGGATGGTATGCCCACGTCCCTGAGGAGCTGGATACACCGTTTGCGTATCTCGTTAGCACCTGCCTTTTCATGAACCATTATGGCTTCACTGATCTGATCCTCAATGGTGAAGACCGGATTGAGAGAGGTCATGGGCTCCTGGAAGACCATCGCGATACGTTTCCCACGGACCTGCTGCATTTCTTCTTCATCGAGATCCAAGAGGTTTTGGCCATCGAGCAAGACCTTACCGCCCATGACCTTCCCAGGGGGCTGGGGGACAATGCCAAGAATAGCCAGGGCTGATACCGTCTTCCCACACCCCGACTCTCCTACCAGACACACGGTCTCCCCCGTGCGGACTTCATAGCTCGCTCCGTCCAGGGCGCGGGCGACGCTCCTGTCGCCGATAAAATATATTTTCAAGTCCTGTACCGAGAGCATCAGTATCGCTCTCTGAGCTTGGGGTTTAGGATATCCCGCAGGCCTTCACCAAAGAGATTAAAGGCGAGGACTACGATCAGGATGGCAAACCCCGGGATAAAGGTCAGCCAGGGCGCATCAAATATAAAACGCTTGCCATCAGACAGGACGTTCCCCCACGTTGCATGGGGGGGAGGGACGCCGAATCCAAGAAAGCTGAGGCCCGCTTCTATGAGAATCGCGCTTGCAATGCCAATGGTCGCTGAAACGAGCACCGGCGCCATGGCATTGGGGATCATGTGACGAAAGATGATCCGCCAGTCGCTCACACCGAGGGCCTTGGCCGCCGTCACGAAGTCCTGCTCCCGTAACGAGAGCAATTCGGCCCGAACAAAGCGTGTCGTGCCCATCCAGCTCGTCAGCCCGATGACAATCATGATGTTGTACATACTGGCGGGGAGCAGCGCCACAACGGTCAGTATCAGGAAGAAGACCGGAAAACAGAGCATGATATCCACCAGACGCATGATTAAGGTATCAACCGAAAAGGTCTCCGCGGAGAACAGACGAATCAAGGGGGTGGCAGACTGCCCACCTACCTTTTTCCACCATCGCTGAAAAAGGACATAGGCACAGCCGATACACAGTAGCCCTACCCCCGCCAAAAAGACCCCGCCTATCAACAACCCTGCACCTACAAACACGATACACGCGACGAGGATGTGATCAACTCGAACCGGGTTTCGTCCAAAATAGCCTGATATCCCCCCCAGTACTATGCCGATGAGGACCGCAATCCCCACTGCCACAAATCCAACAGTCAAAGAGACCCACGCTCCCTGTAGCATCCGTGAGAAGACATCCCTGCCCAGATCATCGGTGCCACATAAATAGATACCTAACGTGGGGGTTTCTTCAGAACTTATGGCCTCCAAATGAGGATGAGAAAGTGGAGGTCGCAATTTTTCCTGCAGCCTAACCATTGCAGGATCAAAGACCGGTTTGTTACCGGAGGTAAGCACAAGCCCTGCTAAGGCGATAGAGAAAAAGAACACAAAAATAATAAGACCCGCTAGGGCAAGCCTGTTTTTTCTGAGAAGCCGCCAGAACTCCTGCGTCCGGGATTCTTTCGGGGGAAGTGGCCCTTCCTCCAACCCTGTTTCCTTATGAAGTGTATGTGTATCGGTCTTCTTCACAAGCGTATCCTCGGATCCACCACCATGTAGAGGACATCAGAGATAAAGGTGCCGGCCAGCACCAGCACAGCGGAGATAAAATTGACCGACAGTATAATAGGATAGTCCCGGGCTAAAATGGCCTCGAATGCCATCCTCCCCATACCCGGCCAGGAAAAGATGGATTCTATGATAACGGAGCCTCCTATGAGACCTGGCAACATGAGGCCGAACATCGTGACAAAAGGCAGCAACGCATTGCGCAGGGCATGCTTATAATGAACCTGTTCAGAGGGGAGGCCTTTGGCCTTCGCGGTTCGCACGTAATCCTGGCCTTCTACTTCCAGCATCTGGCTGCGAACATATCTGGAGAGCACCGCAATCCCCACGGTAGCCCCCAGTACGGAAGGAAGCAGCAGATGC
The DNA here is from genome assembly GCA_964459135.1 of uncultured Thermodesulfobacteriota bacterium. GTDB lineage: Bacteria > Desulfobacterota > B13-G15 > B13-G15 > RBG-16-54-18 > CAYWLI01. The sequence goes on from CAYWLI010000019.1 coordinate 14,500, forward strand.
CACACCCGGTCCATGACGGTGCGAAGCACAGAAACATCCCCAAAGCCGAAGGTCTTCATGCCAATGACCGGTACATGGAAGGTATTGACTACTAAGAGGATAAGGATATACGCAAAAAAGAAACCTGGAATAGAATAGAAGAGATAAGAGAAAAAGGTGGCCGAGCGGTCATACACGCCTCCCCGGGCAATGGCCGAGCGGATCCCGATGGGAAAGGCAAGGGTCCAGGTCAGTATCGTTGCCAAGATAAAGAGGGGGAGGCTGTTGAGAAACCGTTCACCTATTTTTTTCAGAACCGGCTCATTGTCCTTCCAGGATACGGACTTGCCGGTAAATAGATCACGATAGAAGTACACGAATTGGACGTGCAGGGGTTTGTCCAGATGAAATGCCGAGCGAAACCGCTCTACCATCTCCGGCGTGAACTTGGGATTGAGGGGGTCCACCTGGCTCGGCTCGCCCGGAGCCAGGTGGATGATCAAGAAAGAAATCACCATGACGAAAAACAGGGTAATGATCTTTTGGATGATGCTCCGGCCGATAAACGACAGCATTGTTAACCCTCTGCGCTGAATACAGGCGCTTCAGGAAGCTTTATCCACTTGTTGAAGTGGAAGATATAATTTCCCGTTTTTGTGGGCGTGATCTTTTTGTAGAACACATCCCCTCCGGCATCAATCTCCTGTATCACAATTCTCTTGTCCAGGACAGCTGTCCACTTAGTTACATAGAGGAAGGTATAGGGCTGCTCCTCTGCAATGATCTCGTGAAGCTGGTGGCAGTATGCTACCTGCCTCTCATGATCGTATTCCTGTCTGATCTTGATGATCAAATCATCTGCCTGGGAATTCTTAAAGCCCACAAAATTAAGTTGGTAGGGATTGGTCTGGCTCGAATGCCATATCTGATACAGGTCAGGTTCAATCCCCATGCTCCAGCCCAAAACCAGGGCGTCAAAATCAGCCTTATCAACGCGTTCCTGAATGAAAACAGCCCATTCTAAGAGATCAGTGCGGCAGTCTATGCCGATTTGCCTCCACCCGTCCTGGGCGATGGCAAGAACGGCTTTACGGAGGTCGTTTCCGCTATTGGTAATGAGAGTAAACTGAAATGCTTTGCCATCTTTTTCAAGCCAACCCTCCTTATTACGCCTCCACCCCGCCTCCGCGAGGAGTTTCAGGGCCCCTGCGGGATCATAGGGGATCGGCTTGATGAGGTGATTGTAATAATCGGTCTGTTTTACAAAGGGGCCTGTAATGTGTTCTCCTTGACCGTAGAGGACATATTGTATGATCTTATCCACATCAATAGCCATGCCCAGGGCTTTACGCACACGCGGGTCATTGAAGGGTTCACGCCTCATATTATACCCGATGTAGGTATAGCCAAAAGAGAGTCCGGAAAAATTTTGATATGTTGGATCGTGCTTCAGACGTTCAACTTGATGGGGCTGAACGTTATAACTGTCTACCGTGCCCGCGTAGAACTCCATTTCCTGGGTCAGGGGATCAGGGATGATACGATAGACATACCGCCGATAGTTCGGCGCCCCTTCCCAATATGCATCAAAGCGATCCAGGATGATGTACTGGTCTGATTTCCACTCCTGAAAGACAAAGGGGCCGCAGCCGATGGGGTGGCGATTGAAGCTGCTCTGCCGCATAGTGTATTGTGCCGGATCCTTCCCCCGTGCAATCGCCTCCGCTTTCAAAGCCTCATCGTTGAGGAGATGCTCGGGAAGTATCCCCATACTCCAGGTGCCGAGAGCCGGTGAATAGAGCCGTTTGTAAACGATGCGCACGGTGAGCGGATCAACCACCTCCACCTTTTTTACGGGTTCATAATCGGATATTCGAGGCGAGAGATTTTTGGGCTCCATGATCGCCTCATAGGTGAACTTAACATCATGGGCATCGAATACGTGACCGTCATGAAACCGCACATTGGGACGAAGCTTAAAGACCACCACAGGGTTGTGTTCGGTAGCTGGCAGGATCTCTCGTGCATACTCAGCTCGTTTCATTGGTTCGATGTCTTGGTCGATTCGGAGATAACCCCTACCATCGAAAGCACTAAAATAATTTTGGCCTAAAATACCGGAGAGGTTTTGAAAGAGATCCTGGTCTACCTCGTTTAAGACGAGCTTGATCCTGGTCGGGGCCATCACCGTGATCTTTACCTCTTTCTCCTCTTGATCCTGCTTTTCCTCTTTTTCATGCTTCGTCACCACAAATTCTCTGGCTGGGATGATGGATATATCCATGATGTTATCGAAAGAGGCCTTCATTTCAGCATTAGCCGGCATATCTGTTGCTTTTAACCTCTTCAGTAGCGCGACTAATTCCGGCGCGCCCGCTTTCCCTACCCCAGGGATGTAAGCCTTCTCATTGACATAAAAGAATGCCTCCTCATAGATCTCCCAGGAGTTGGCCAATCTGCCCCTGAAGCGGAGCTCTTCATCATAGTCAATGAGTCCCTCAAATACCACGGCGTTGATTTCGCTGCTGGCAGAATCTGCCGAAAGGATCGGATTCAGGATGCTGGCATCACCAATGGAGGCGATAAGATATTCATTGAGACGTTGGGGATTCCCCTTGGTCTGCTGTTCATAGGTGGGCACCCAGAAATAGGATTGGAGCAGGAAGAGTATAAGCACAATGGGAGCACCTATGAGAATTCTTCGGATGGTCATGGCCCTATTCCCCTTTTAGATTACCTTGGTGGCCTGAACACCAACAACTTCCGTTATTATATAAATAAAACTACATAAGCAATCCCGAAATATGTTTCAAATCATTGGATTGCTTCGAAAAAAAGCGTTATATAATAGTATAAATCATTTTATATATTATTATAAAGAATTAAATTCAGGAAGGAGGAAATGTGAGGTCTTTTTTCGCCTTTCTTTTCTTCTTGACACAATGGATCATTTATATGATAATTGAGTTTTAAAAAAAATGAAGGGCCCATAGCTCAGTTTGGCAGAGCCACCGGCTCATAACCGGAAGGTCCCTGGTTCGATTCCAGGTGGGCCCACTAGGCAAACGGTGTGGATGTCCAACGTATCTAACAGACTGAAAGGAAGGGGAGTGGTCGACGATAGACGAGTGCACCTGCCATGGTGCACTTTTTTTGGGCCTTGGCAGGGGATAAGATGAAGAAACAGCTACAACTACTCTGGAAGCTTCAGACCGTGGAACAGCAGATTGAAGAAGCGCAGAGGAAGAAGGTGGCGTACCCCTTGGAGTTGGACAGGCTCCAGGCATTACTCACGGCCCAAGAGGAACAACAGGAGGAAGAAAGACGGCGCATAGAGGAACTCGAAAAAGAGCGGATAGCGATGGAGGGGGAACTGGAGTTGGAGAACGAACGGATCAAGCGTTCCCAACTCAAGCTCCTTGAGATCAAAACTAATAAGGAATACCAAGCCCTCTTGAAGGAAATCGAGACAGGCAAAGAACACAATAGCCAGCGGGAGGAAGAGATCATTAGGATGTTAGATGAGATCGACCAGCTCAAGACTGACTATGCAAGTAGCAGAGAGAGGATGCGCAAGGAAAAAGAAGAAATAGAAAAGGAGACAGCACAGGTAAAGGAACAGATGGTCAAAGTTGAGCAGGATATCGGCCACTGGCATCAAACCAGAGAGGAAATCCTCAAGGAAACGGACTCCGACCTTTTGAAACGGTATAATGCGTTGAAGGAAAAGAGAAATGGGATAGCCATCGTCTTGGTGAAGAATGAAGGATGTCAAGGATGTTACGTCAACATCCCTCCCCAAATGTATAACGAGGTCCAAAAGAATAAAGAGATCATCCTGTGCCCCAATTGTCATCGAATCCTCTATTGGGAGAATAAGGACGTTGCTTAAATGAAGGAGTTGGCAGCTACGCCTATACAAGGCTCCCCTGAAAGGGGGTTGCAGAAGGTAACACTCTATGTGGATGGCTCCAGCAAAGGCAACCCCGGAGAGGGGGGCGCGGGGGTTGTCATCAAGGATGAACTGGAGAGGACCGTATCGCAGAGCAAGCGATATTTGGGGGTAGTAACCAACAATTTCGCAGAGTATCAAGCGTTGATCCTGGGGCTCCAGGAGGCCAAGCAATTGGGGTCGCAGGAGGTAGAGATCTGTCTCGATTCCGAATTGGTGGTCAACCAGATTAATGGGGTATACCGGGTTCGAGATAGTAAGCTCAAGACCTTAGAAGGGGAGGTGAGAGGACTCTTAAAACATTTCGCCCGCTGGGTGATTAGACACATACCACGGGAGGAAAATCGGGAGGCGGATCGTCTGGCCAGGGAGGCGGTGAGAGACAAGGAAGATCAGGTGGTCGCTGGTCCTGACAAATAGGATCAGAGGAAAGTCCGAGCTCCAGAGGGCAGGATGGTCGCTAACGGCGACTGCCCCGTTAAGGGGTCAGGAAAGTGCCACAGAAAGCAGACCGTCCCGTGCAATGGCTTTGCCGCCATTGCACGGGATAAGGGTGAAAGGGTGAGGTAAGAGCTCACCGCCCCGGTGGCGACACCGGGGGCACGGCAAACCCCATCCGGAGCAAGACCAAATAGGAGGGGAACGGGGTGGCCCGCTCCATACCCTCGGGTTGGTCGCTCGAGACAGATGGCAACGTCTGTCCTAGATAAATGACCACCACTCCCAGTGGGAGGACAGAACTCGGCTTATGATCTACCAAGGATCTCTGCCGTAACTCCCTGGCCCCAGCGATGAAAAAAGCGGAGATGATGTCGAAGCGTTCGATAGTTGGAATCCTGATAATCCTCTCGGCCATTATCTATCCCTTTACCCTGGCACAAGGTGCAGAGGCCCTCATTGAGGGCCTCCACATAGTGAGGGGGAAGGGGAACATATCGATCAGTTTTTCCGTCACGAACTGTTTTAATAAAAAAATGGAAGAAGCCATCAAGGCGGGGATACCCACTACCTTTAACTTTTTCGTAAAACTCTATAAAAAACGCTCCCCCCTCTGGAGTAACAAAATCGTCGCTCACCGATTTCGACATACAGTCGTCTACGACACGCTTAAAGACACCTTTCGCATCTGGCTCGAAGAAAAGGGCGAAGAGGTACAGGTACAGGACCTGGAGGAAGCAAAGCAATACATGCAGCGGGTAGAGACGTTTGTCGTGATCAAGGGACGAGAACTCACGCGGGGGAATTATAAGTTCGCCATCAAGGCGGAACTCGACCCCGTAAAGCTCCCCTTGAGTTTGGAAGGTATCCTGTTCTTTGTCTCCTTGTGGGATTTTGAGACTGATTGGTACTATCGTACTATGAGGGTAGAACCATGAATACCATCACGAATGGCGAAAGGCGCAAGAGAAAAAGAGAAGTATTCATCATTATAGGGATCGCTCTCCTCGTCTTTGGGATCACCTATCAAATGCTCCACCTCCCTCAGGTCCCGTTCGGAAGCAACATCATCCTTTTTAGTATCATCAACATCAACCTCATCCTCCTCGTGCTCCTGATCTTCCTGGTGATCAGAAATCTGGTCAAACTCCTCTTTGAGCGCAAGAGGAGGGTCTTGGGGACTCGGTTGCGAACGAAGTTAGTGGCGGCATTCGTCACCCTGTCCCTGGTCCCCACCTTGCTCCTATTCTTCACCGCGGTCATCTTCATCACCTGGAGTGTGGAGAACTGGTTTAACGTCAAAGTGGAAAGCTCCCTGCAGGGCTCCTTAGAGGTGGCACAGACCTACTACCGGGACCTCTCCAGGAACACCATTCATTACAGCAAAGAAGTGAGTCGATTCGCCGTGCGGGAAATGGAGGGGGAAGTACTCACGAGGTTCTTGGAGAGAAAGAGGAGGGAGTATAACCTGGCATGGGTTGGCATCCTCTCTCCTCAGGGTAAGGTGGTGGGGGAAGCAACTGATCCTTCACTCAAATACAATGTGGGCGGACTTCCGCAAGACTCAATACAGGAATTATTGAAAGGAAAGGAGATATCAAAGATCACCCCCTACCTGGGTGGTGGAGAAATCATCTGGGGAGGAAACCCTTTCTCTGAAGAAGAAAGGGTTGAGGGGGGGGTGGTGGTCGGTTACTACGTTCCACAAAACTTGGTGGCCAAGATGGAGGATATATCCAAGGCCTTCGTTGATTACCGGCACTCAAAGATTTTGCAAAAACCCCTGACCACCAACTACATCATTATCTTCCTGCTGATTACGCTGGTGATCATCTTCTCCGCCACGTGGTTTGGCTTCCGTCTTGCCAAGGAGCTGACCGTCCCCATCATGGAACTGGCCGACGGAACCCGGCGGGTGGCCAGCGGTGATCTCGATTTCCGTATCGGTATAGAAGCCGAGGATGAGATCGGCACCTTGGTGAGCGCTTTCAATAAAATGACCCATGACCTCAAAACCGGCAAGGCCCAACTGGAGAAGAGCAATATAGCACTGCAGCACACCAATCTGGAACTGGATCGTCGGCGCAAATATACGGAGATCGTCCTAGAGAACGTAGCGGCAGGGGTGATCTCCTTTGATAAGGAGGGAAGAATCACCTCGGTCAATAAATCCGCGGAGAGGATGTTGGATATCAAGGCCGATGACATCCTCGGAGAGAACTATCGAAAGGTCATGCAACCCGGATACCGAAAAATCGCCCGGGAGTTGATCAAGGAGATAAACACCACCCAGAGCGAAAGTATCCAGAAACAGATGGAGATCACTTTGGAGGACAAGGTCCTCACCGCCCAGGCCAGTGTGAACATCCTGCGCGATGAGCGAGGGGAATACTTGGGGATGGTGGCGGTCTTCGACGACCTCACCCATCTCATCAAGATGCAGCGACTGTCCGCCTGGCGGGAGGTGGCGAGGCGCATAGCCCATGAGATAAAGAATCCGCTCACCCCCATACAGCTCTCCGCCCAGCGAATCTATAAAAAATATCGGAGCAAAATAGGAAAGGATGCCAGTGTCTTCGAAGAAGGCACGAACACCATCATCCACCAGGTAACCGAGCTGAAAAACCTAGTCAATGAGTTCTCCAACTTCGCCCGAATGCCCGCGGTAACACCCACGCCCAATGACCTCAATGAGATCATCAGCTCCAGCCTCATACTCTTTAAGGAGGCCCACCGTGATATCCGCTTTCACTTCTTCCCCGATCCCCATCTCCCTATCTTGAAGGTGGATCGTGACCAGATGACGCGGGTGTTCATCAACATACTGGACAATGCCGTGGCTGCGGTGGATGGCGGCGGGGTGATAGAGATCGAGGTCAAGTATGATTCCTCCCTCAAGATGGTCACCCTTGAGGTGCGGGATAATGGCTGCGGCATCCCTGATGAAGACAAGACCAAGCTCTTCGAACCCTACTTTTCTACCAAAAAAGCGGGTACCGGATTGGGCTTGGCCATCGTCAACGCCATCATCTCCGATCATAACGGGTACATCAGAGTGCGGGACAACCACCCTACGGGGACGAAATTCATCATCGATCTACCCATTCAGACATAAGGACAAATATAAGGGTACTCTGCCCTCCTTGCAAAATTTCTCAAAAGTTGTTACTATTTTTTTGAGGGTACGGACAGATGAAGGAAGGCAAAGGCATAAAAATCGTCGCCCAAAACCGCAAGGCCAGACACAGTTATTTCATCGAGGAGAGCTATGAGGCCGGCATGGTCCTGCAGGGGACTGAGGTAAAGGCCTTGCGCGAGGGAAGGGCCAATATCAAAGATGGATATGCCAGGATCACGGATGGAGAGGTTTATTTGATGGATGTCCACATCAGCCCCTATGCCTTTGGCAACCGTTTTAACCACGATCCCCTCAGGCCGAGAAAGCTCCTCATGCACAGCAGGGAGATACACCGTCTGAGGGGGAAGGTTAAGGAAAAGGGCTTTTCCCTTATCCCCTTAAGCATCTACTTTTCCCACGGCAGGGCCAAGGTAGCCCTGGCCCTGGCCAAGGGGAAGAAGCTATACGATAAACGGGAGGCCTTGAAGAGAAAGGCCATGGAAAAGGAGGTGGAACGCTCTCAGAGGATATAGATACACAGCAGGCGCTTTCATACTGAGTGGGGGCGAAATGGGTTCGACGGGGGTAGCGAGATACGGGGTGCATGCCGAGGTCCCCAATCCTCGTAAAAAATGGGAACCACTATAACTGCCAACTATGAGTACGCCTTAGCCGCCTAATGTGCGGTTAACGTCCTCCTGATCCCGCCTGTAGGTTTGGGAAGGACGTCAGAGATGCAGGCTAGCCCCTTCTGATGCTTATAAGGAGGGGGTGAATCTCCATAAGCTAGCCCGTGGGGATCCTGCCTGGAGGAGTCTCACAGGGTGAACAAAAAATCCAGGATACGCATGTAGATCCCCTTATGGAACTACTTTCGGACGCGGGTTCGATTCCCGCCGCCTCCACCATTTCATTTGTGCTGAGGAGCATGACCAGAAACGACGGACGTCAGTGGGATGATTTGAGAACGGTACGAATCACCCGCAACTACATCAAGCACGCCGAGGGATCCGTCTTGATCGAGGTGGGGGATACGCGGGTAATCTGCAACGCCTCCATACAGGAAGGGGTCCCCCCTTTTTTAAAGGATACCGGAAAAGGTTGGGTGACGGCGGAGTACTCCATGCTCCCTCGTTCCACCCACACGAGGGCCCCACGGGAGTCGGTGCGGGGAAAACTCGGGGGCAGAACGCAGGAGATCCAACGCCTAATCGGCCGTTCCTTGCGATCGGTGACTGACCTGAACGCCTTCGGTGAGCGAACCATCCTGTTAGATTGCGATGTAATCCAGGCCGATGGAGGCACGAGGACGGCCTCTATTACCGGGGCCTATGTGGCCTTGGCGGATGCCTTTGCCTGGCTTAAGACGAGGGGGGATATCGCGGGGATCCCCATCACGGACTCCGTAGCAGCCGTCAGCGTGGGTGTCGTAGACGAGGAGATGCTCCTCGACCTGGACTACTACGAGGACTCCCGGGCCCAGGTGGACATGAATCTGGTAATGACCGGAAAAGGGGAATTCGTTGAGGTCCAGGGGACGGCGGAAGAGACCCCTTTTGCCAAAGATGCATTGGATCGGATGATCGCACTGGCGTCAAAGGGCATCCGAGAGCTGAGCGCCATTCAAAAAAAGGCCTTACAAGATACCGGTGAAGGAAATCGTCGTCGCCTCAGAAAATCCGGGTAAGCTGCGGGAGATCAAGGAGTCATTGGGGGGGATGGATGTGCAGATCCTATCCCTCAGGGACCTCCCACCTCTGCCCCCCATAGTGGAGGACGGAAGCACCTTTCGGGAAAACGCCTTCAAAAAGGCGCGGATCGTAGCACACCATACCGGCAGGTTGACCATCGCCGATGACTCAGGTCTCGAGGTCGATTATTTAAGAGGAGATCCGGGAGTGCGCTCTGCCAGGTTTGCAGGTGATGATGCCTCGGACGTGGACAACAACCGTAAGCTCCTCCGGTGTTTAAAGGGTGTCCCTTCGCCTCAACGGGGGGCCGTATTTCGCTGCGTGATCGCGGTGGTTGATCCCCAGGGGCGGGAATCATCGATAGAGGGGACATGTAGAGGGGTAATCGGGGAAAAAGAAAGGGGAAGCCAGGGGTTCGGGTATGATCCCCTCTTTATCATCCCCGAGTTGGGCAAGACCTTGGCTGAGTTCCCCCTCGAGGAAAAGAACAGGATCAGTCATCGAGGCAAGGCCCTGGCCGCTTTAAAAAAGGAGCTGATCAATTTTCTCTGAATTGCCTATTGTGAGCCACCGGGGTCTTGGCAATTGGTGATCGTCGAGGTATAATCCGTAATCGGTAGTCGGGGCGTGGCGCAGACTGGTAGCGCACCTGCCTTGGGCGCAGGGGGTCGGAGG
>CAYWLI010000020.1:0-23644 GCA_964459135.1 uncultured Thermodesulfobacteriota bacterium
GGGCTCATAACCCGAAGGTCGGTAGTTCAAATCTACCCCCCGCTACCAATGAATTTTTTCTTTTTTTTAGAAGGGCCGAGGGATATCTCACTCGGCCCTATTTTCTATAAGACGCTGGGGAGCCTCCGGTTCCTCTTATATCCACCCCAAAAAAAGGCCCCTCCCTTTGCAGGGAGAGGCCCTGGTCGGACATGGACGTGTCCATTATGCATTACTTGTACACGCCATATTCCCTGGTGACATCAACCATCGCCTTGACATTTTTCGGGTTTGCCTCATCAAAAAACGCCCCATTGGCCATGATAAAACCACCACCCTTGCCAGCAGTATCGATGATTTTCTTGCAGTAGGCTTTCACTTCATCGACTGTGGCTAACTTCAACAGGGAGGAGGGCACGTTGCCGAGGAGGCACGCATTCTTACCCAATGTCTCCTTGGTCTTCGCCATATCTGACTGGTCAACCATCCATACCGTCTTGCCTTTCGGTATATCTTGGATAACCTTCAGACGCGATTCCCAATGCCCCTCAAGCGCAGGAAATGGTATGCATCCCCCCTCAACGAGGCCCCCTATGACTGCTTGAAGGGTAGGCCAGTAAAATTTCTTGAACTGCTCGTCGGAGAGGAAACCATCGGCACCTTTATGGAGCGGTATGAATATCATAGGATTTCCGGTCTGCTGCATCGCGCCTATTCCCATACCGATCATGATAGGGATGAGTGCCTCCATGGCTTTGAGAAGCTTATCGGGCTGCCGGTACATATCCGTCATGATCCCTCTGGTGCCTCTCAGGGTATCGCCGATTACATCAAACGGCGCCTTGGTAAATCCGCCGAGGATATTCGCATATCCCAATGATGTCAGTTCACCATTTGAACCACCCATAACCGTCGCCCATTTCAGGGCTTCAGCCCCGGCCTCAAAAAGGGCCTTAAAGGTGTTCTGAACAGGGGGAAGTGCATAGGGGATATAATTAAAGGCAAGTCCATACATTTCGAGTGTGGCGGTGTGAGGGGCAAGCATTGTGAATCCCTCTAACGCTCCGAATACGCGCGGCAGGTAGAAGTTCCTGAAGTAAAACGACGGGTCCATCATCAAGAGATCATATTCCTCCGCCTTCATGTACTCCCCCTCATTGCACTGGTAGGAGTGCTCAGGTGCAACCCCGTGCCCCGGCCAGGAGTATAACTTGTAGTCAAGGATCTCATAGAACTTAGCCGGCCCCGGCCCTGCAGCGCCTATATGCAAATCCGGCTTAAATTCCAACATGAATTCCTTAAAGACCGCGGCGCATTTTTCGTAGTCATGCATGGCCTCTTCAATGGTCATCCCGGCATTAATAAAAGGAAACATACTCGGAAACAAAGCAATAGGTACTCTGTCCGGGGTCTTTTTCATCTGAACAGCATCCTTGATTCTGGTAATGATTGCCTTGTAGTTAGCCTCGGCTTCCGGGCTTTGAAACGGAAGATCGTTCCCATCAGGGAGTTTCGGCGTAAGCAGCTTTTGAAACTGCACCTCCTGCTTTTCGTCTGCCGTCATCTCATGCCATTGTTTTTCCATGATCTCACCCTCCTATCCAGCCCTTGGCCAGTGTAACTGCTTCCATGGCGTCTTTGCCGAAGGCATCCGCACCGGTATACTTCGTGACATGATCATCAATCTGACCACCACCGATCATGATCTTTACCTTATCCCGAAGTCCAGCCTTCGCGATCGCATCAACCGTCTCCTTCATGGAATCAAATGCCAAGGTCAAAAAGCCGCTCAGTCCAACCACCGTACTACCGGTTTCTTTGACGGCATCAACGAATTTCTGCACCGGCACATCAATGCCCAGGTCCGTAACTTCAAAGCCATTGACATCGAGCATAAAAACCACCAGGTCCTTCCCAATGTCATGAATATCACCGGCCACGGTCCCCACAACGACCTTGCCCAGACGCTTGGCCTCCTTACCTGCCCCCGCCTTGAGCTTGGGCTCAAGCTTTTGGACGACGCCCTTGAGGATCTCCCCGGAAAAAACCAGGTCCGGGATGAAGTACTCACCCTTGGAAAATCTCTCGCCAACAATATTCATCCCTTCCTTGGTCTCCTCTAACAGTTCCTCAGCAGCCGTCCCCTCCCCCAGGGCCTTATCAACATATGCTAAGGCCTCGGGCTCCTTCAAATCCGATAACAATTGCGCCAATTTCCCTGCCATAGCTACATCCTCCTTTCAACTATTTATGAACACTTTAAAAATCGTTTCCACCTGAAAAAAAGATGGTGTGACACCTAAAAGCCTTATTTCGTCACGCAAAACTTTCGATAATAATCTCAGCTGCAAGCCGAGCGCCGATCCCCGGAACGAGACCGCACTTTTCAAAGCCCTGCGCCTTTGCGAAGGCCTCCATATTCTCTGCGCTGGCTGCAGGATCCATATAACGTCCAAATATCACGCTTTCTTGTATCGAAGGGCATAGTACAGAACCTACTTCCTCTTCGAAGCGGGGCATAAATTGTCGGGCAGCAAATATCGTTGCGCCCGTCGCTTCATCATCCAGCACGTCATCACTGCCAAAATAGAGTCCAAGGGCAATCAGGCCACCGGTTACGCCTCCACACATCCAACCGGTCCCACCGAAACCAGGAAATGGTGATAAGGCTGTAATAATCTCCATATTGCCCAGCCCAAATTCTTCCATGACAGCAAGAGCAGTCCCCTTGGGACAATTATGGGCAATAAAATTATATTCTTCTCCTCGCCGTTGAACGCGATCGAGGATTTGATCCTTGTTGGCCAGCATCTCTTTGGGGTCAAGTTTCTTTTTGGGGATCCCCTCCTTAACCATTTTTTTAACTCTGGCCTCAATAGCCGGTACATCCCAGGCCCGTGCTGCCAGCTCGTCTACTCGTGCCTTGAGGGCCTCATAGTCTGCCATAAGCTACCTCCCTTCTCTGTATGTAATGAACAACCTGTACAAATCATATCAACAATGGTTTTCTTCTGTTTTTTCCACCGAGAAATATATTTCAATGCAGATAAGGCAACAACGTATCATCCCCCTGAAAGAGATTGCAAAATGTGTATGTGGACCCCGTCCCGCATGGTATCATCCGCTTTGAGTATCTGACCGTCAATAACAACTAATGCCCCTTGCTTTTCTGCGATTTCCAGATGGGCGAGGAGGTCCTTCACTGTCCCCCCATCTGGAATCTCAACCTCAACACCCTGCGAATGCTGGTAACCAGGGCTTTGTTGGCTCAACGTCCCATATAATTTTACCTTTAACTTCATGTTGGATTCCCGTTAGAAGTCAAAGGTACTGTCCAGCTCCTCGTCACTGATGACAAAAACTGTGTTATGAGGGGGGAGGGGTTCCTTGTAGTAAAACTCGGGCAATCGATCGTCCTCGTTGGTAAACCCCGCTTTCTTGTTGAATTCCCGCTCTGCCTTTAACACCCTGGTACCCATGGCACCGGGGAAGTCATCCGGCCCAAACTCCGTGCCCAATTTGGCATTGAGCACCTTCAAAAATGCCTCGCCAGCCTCAGGGGTCAACAGGGATAAAAACGCTATCAAGCACACGCCCGTGCAGTCAAAGGCGGCCATAACGGTTTGCAAGAACCTGGAGGTCTCAACCTGTCCTTCCGGTTTCAATGGATCGAGCTCTTGTGTCAAATATAACCCAACGAGGTTTCCCGCCGTGTGATCAGCTCCCATGGGTGAGGTGGCAAAGGTAACACCATTGCCCAGCATGGCCCGCGGATCATACGCAGCCACCCCCTGCCCTTTGACCACGGGGACCCGGGCGTGATTAAAATGCTTACCCACAGCAGCGGGACCGTTCCCCATGACATTACCGAATGCGGTGCCCTTGGCAATCTCCTCCACCATCTCGATGGCCGCCTTACCGTCCCCAAACTTTTTATGGCCGGCATCCATGGCAACGGCAACGGCCACACCCGTGCTCATGGTGTCAACACCAATGTCATCACACAGAAAGTCCAACTGGGCAATGGTATCAAGATCAGTGATGCCGGTCATGCCGCCCATCGACCAGATGGTCTCATATTCCAAAGACCCGGTGACATACTTCCCCTTTGCATCCACAAATTCATTGGAGCAGTGGACGATGCACTGGGCACAGCCCATGTGGGTCGTATTCCCCCCCCGTTTCTTGATGAGTTCGGCCATGGCCTCTCCGCTAACATTCTCCCAACCATCCAATACTCCCTTGGTGGCATTGTAACTCGGAAAGGCGCCCATGGCATTGACAGGCGCCACCAGGGCCGCCGTACCAAGCTCGGGCATCACGTTACCGCTCATATGATCCGCTTTTATGGCCTTGGCAACATCCTTGGCCGCTTCAGTGAAGGCCTTCGGATCGGCTATGGCATCAGCACTCTTGCCCCCCTGATCGACGATGAGGGCCTTGAGCCCCTTGGCCCCCATCACCGCTCCCAAACCCCCACGAGCTGCAGCGCGACAGGGACGACCATCGATGTCAGAAGACTGTATGGAAGCTGCAGCCAACCTATATTCACCCGCAGGCCCGATGCACAGCACCGAGGTCTTCTCACCGTAGGTCTTAAGAATCTTTTCCACAAGCTGATACGTCCGCATCCCCTTGTACTCTTGTGCTGAGATAAGGCTTGCATTCCCCTCCTTGTCGATCCTGATGAAACTCAGTGCCCCTTGAGGCGCCTGTCCTTCGACAACAACTGCGGTAATGCCCAAACGACCTAATGCCACAGCAACGGTTCCCCCCACATTGCTCTCTTTGATTCCCCCAGTTAAAGGGCTCTTGGCCCCTATGGATATACGGCTCGTATTCACCAGAGATGTACCAGTTAAAAGGCCCGGCGCAAAAATGAGCTTGTTGTCCGTCCCCAGGGGATCGCACTGTGGCGGCACCTCCTCGTTGATCATGATTGAGGTAAGACCTCTGCCACCAAGCCCCTTGTATTGCTCTGGTACATCTTCAACACTAAGGGCTTTCGTGCTCATGTTCACTCGTATAAACTTCATACCCGGCCTCCTTTCATCGATTCCCCCAAATCTCCCCGTAAAGATTGCACGCACTCTTTACTGCACTTCACTCATCACACAACGTTATGCGAATGGACACTAACCCCTTGATAGCTGTACCACACTACATCCGCAACACCGGTTTGATCACCAGCCCCTGCTCCATATCTTCCACCGCCTTGTTTATGTCATCGAATGGATAAAACTGGATCATTTGGTCAAAAGGAAATTTCCCTTGCTTGTACAACTCAATAAGCTCGGGGATAAACTGATCCGGAATGGCATCGCCTCCGAGGATCCCCTTAATCGTCCGGCCGTTCATGATCAGATCCATGTCCAGGCTGACCTCCGTGCCCGGCGGCACAACCCCCAGGAGTCCACAAACCCCGAGGCGGGGCAGTACATCCACAGCCTGCCGAAATACCGCAGGGTTACCGACACACTCAAGGGTGAAATTTGGCCCCCCACCGGTGATATCCTGGATCGCCTTAATCGGATCTCCCTTACTGGCGTTGACGGTATGCGTGGCGCCGAATTCTTTCGCCGCCTTCAGACGACCCTCATGGAGATCCACAGCAACAATGGGAGCACACTCGCACACGACCGCAGCAAGCACAGCACTCATCCCCACTGGGCCGACACCAAATACGGCAATGGAATCCCCGGCTTTGGCCTGCAGCGAATTCATAACCGCACCAGCGCCGGTCATAACGCCGCACCCTAATGGTCCAAGAATCTCCAGGGAAACATCCTTCGACACCTTGACAACGTTCCGTTCGTTAGCCAACGCGAAATCTGCAAAAGAAGACTGGTTGAAAAAATTGCTATGAATGGCCTGATCACCTTTTTTTAATGTCGTGCTACCATCCGGACGAGCACCGTGGAAATTGTGCAGGAAGAAATTCAGGCAATAGAGATACTTGCCGGCCTTGCATGCGGTGCATTCCCCACAGTAGTCCCAGCCTAATACCACATGATCACCCGGCTTTACCTTGGTTACCCGCTTCCCCACCTTTTCAACTACGCCGGCCCCTTCGTGCCCGAAGACACTCGGCGGCGGTGGAATCGGTAAATGCCCGTCCCGGGCGGCCAGATCCGTATGACATATGCCGGACGCAACAACCCGAACCAAAACCTCATCATCGTTCGGATCACTGAGATCAAGTTGTTCAATTGTGAACTTATCCGACTGCTTAAAAGTGACCGCGGCTTTGATTTCCATTTTTCCCTCCTGAGAATTTGGTTACCTACTTCCTCTTCCCCACAAAATGGTAAGCTCTTGATCCCCCTTCATTAATTTCTCGTTATGAGCATAGTTTGTCTTTTAAGGCACACGAAACCTCTTTACGTCAGCTCAATGCAAAAACAGGTAAGGACGTCGTTCATAGTCTCAAATTAGGTTACAGCGATTAGTGTATATCTTAATGCGGTTACGATACCACGAAATATATCGTTGCCTCTTACATAGTATACATTCAACGTTCTCCCTTGATGAAAGGAAGAGAGGTATAACATTTATATTCTCTAAACCGATCGTGCCTTGCTGAACCCTGTTTTTCGAAAGATATCTAGAGACCCAAATATGCCTTTTTTATGAGTTCTTTTTTGAGAAGCTTTCTGCCTTCGCCTGATAAGATAACTCGCCCATTTTCCAGCACGTATGCCCGATCAGCTAACTCCAGGGTCTGTCGGACATTCTGTTCGATCAATAAGATGGCAATGCCCTGATCGCGGAGCCCCTGTATGATCTCAAAAATCTCTTTCACCAACAGAGGTGACAGCCCATTTGATGGCTCATCAATGATGCACAACTTCGGCCGTGACATCAAACCCCGACCCATGGCCAACATCTGCTGCTCGCCACCACTTAATGTCCTGGCTAATTGCCCTCCTCGTTCTTTTAATATCGGAAAAAGCTGATAGACATGCTCAAGGGTTTCTTCCTTCTGTTTCCATGCGCGGGGAAGATACGCACCCATCTCTAAATTCTCATGCACCGACATATCAGGAAACAGTCTTCTGCCCTCGGGTATATGGCAAATACCCCGTTCCACTATGGAGTGCGGTGCCAGCCCACCTATGCTCTTGCCGAGGAATTTGATAGTCCCCGAAGCCGGGCGTAGCAAGCCGGATATCGTATTGATCAGAGTCGTTTTACCGGCGCCATTGGCACCAATAAAAGCGACTATTTCTTTCTTGACGACCTTTAAAGAAACGTCCCATAAGACTTGAACCTTACCATAAAACGTGTTGATCTTTTTCACATCCAGCATAAGCCTATTCTCCTAAGTATACCTCTATCACCTCTTTGCTGGTGGCGATCTCTTTCGGTTTCCCTTCGGCAATCTTTTCACCATGGTGAAGGACCATAATGCGTTCACACACGCTCATAATTGCTGTCATGACATGTTCAATCATGATGATGGTAATGCCCCTTTCTCGAATCCTGGTGACCAGTTCCATTGCCTCGCCTACCTCGGTGTGGGTTAACCCCGCCATCAGCTCGTCAAGCATTAAGAGCTCTGGTTTGGTGGCCAAGGCTCGGGCCACCTCGAGTCTCTTCTGGTTAGCCAGGGTCAGATCTTTGGCAGGAGCCATTATCATTTTTGATAAGCCAACAAATTCGAGGTATTCGGCGGCTTTCTGAGTTTTTTCCGCTGATGATATTTTGGCTGACATTCCAAAATGCAGGCCTAATATGACATTGCTTATAACAGGCAGATCGGGGAAAATCTTAACCGTTTGAAAGGTCCTTGCCACACCCATCCGGCAGATCTTATATGGCTTTAAGCCGGTGATGTTTTCGCCTTTAAATCTTATTGTCCCTGAGGTGGTAGTTAATGATGCAGATATCACATTAAACAGCGTTGTTTTACCAGCGCCATTGGGACCGATCAGGCCAAAGGCTTCACCCTTTTTGACGTGAAAGTCCACGTTTGATATGGCGGCCAGACCTCCAAAATACTTGGTTACTCCTTTACCTTCAAGTATTCGCATGTTTCCTCTCTGAAAATCGTTTCCATAATTTTTGTATCAAACCAACCAGTCCGTCTGGCAAGTATAGAATGGAAACCACTAATATGGCGCCGAAAATGAGCATATATAGTTCGGCGAACTTGGTTATCAGGAATTCTTCAAGGTAGGTAAAGATGGCCGATCCTATTACCGGACCGAAGAGCTGACCCATACCGCCGAATATGGCCATTAAAACCGGCATAAATGAGTAGAAGGGATTAAAGGCAATACCTGGATCTATGTAAGTCCATTTTGTTGCCATGACGCTCCCGGCAGCACCCATAAAGAAAGCACTGATGGCAAAGATGATCACCTTCACCATGACCACATTGACGCCGGTATGTTCGGCAGCCTCCTCTTCCTGGCCAATGCTCATCAGGGCTAGGCCGTATTTGGAACGCTTTATAATGGTGGCGGCGATCATCAACAGCACAAAAATGCCTAGCATATAGAGATAGATCGTGTTGTAATCAATGACCATGACGAATCTGCCGCGTGTGCCTGTAAAATGAATTTCATAGTAGTTCATAGCGTTCGAGATAAGCATAACGAGTCCAAACGTGAATACGGCGAAATAGATGCCCCTCAGCCTCAGGGTCAGGGCGCCGACAAGGAGGGCGAGAACGAAACTGGCCACCCCTCCGATAAGGACGACTACAGGAAAGGGTATTGCCTTTCCTATGATGGCCGAAGCATAAATGCCAACGCCAAAAAAGGCGGCAGGTGCCAGAGAGATATATCCGGTAGGACCGGAGAATATAACCCAGCTTACCGTTAAGATTACATACATGAGGATGCTGCTGAGCAGGATCACGGAATAACCCGGCTTATAAAGAGGCAGGGTCGCTAGAAGGATTAACAAAATAAGAAGAATCGCTCCTGTTATTAGATTTTGCTTTGTTTTTAACGTGGCAATATCCATTTCCCTATTTCCCCAAAATACCTTTCGGTCTCACTAAGAGCATGAGTGAGAAGATGAAATAGAAGACAACCAGGTATAGGCTCGGCTCTATTGTGGTTACTATGCTGCCTATAATACCTAATATGAAACCGCCGATAAAACTGCCGACGATACTCCCCATTCCGCCGAGGGTGACCACGATAATAGCAATTACCGTATATTCCAGACCCATGGTCGTTTGAATAGGGTAGCACATACTGAGGAGCGCCCCGGCAAAACCGGCCATTATGGCGCCAAACCCGAAACATAAGGCCAGGACCTGGTTGATGTTTACGCCCATGAGTCCAGCGGTCTTCGGGTCTTGGGCCGCCGCCCTGATCGCCTTACCCATGCGGGTAAAGGCCAGAAAGAGATAGAAAGCCGTGCCTATAATGACGGCATATACAAGAGTTACCAGGCGATTGGCGGCAAATACCGCTCCCCCGAAATTAACACCAACATTTAAATATGAGTATCCCTTAAAATCAGCGCCCCATATCAATATGGCAATATTTTGGATTATAAAAAGAAGGCCGAAAGTGGCCAACATGGATTTGCTCTCAAAGATATTCATGGACGGAGACGCATTCAGAAGGCTTCTGAAAAGTGTTTTGTGCAGAAAAAAGCCGATTAAAAAAATAAAAGGGCCGGAAATAACAAGGGAGATCAGCGGGTTTATGCCTGCCATTGTATACAGCATCCAGGTGGCAAAGGCCCCTAACATGATAAATTCACCGTGGGATATGTTAAACACTCTGGCGACACCATACTGCAGGCTCAGCCCCACGGCGATCAGGGCGTAGATGCCGCCCAACAGCAAACCCGCTATGACTACGTTAAGGAATGTTACAATCATTATAATAGCTTCCTAACTTTTATTAATATGAACAGGCTGTCCAAAGGGCACAGGATAACACATCTGAGAATATTTATCCAGAAGCATCTTATGTCTGCACCCTTTGCGACAGCCTGCTTACCATTACCGCTCTTCAACTCCTCACGTTAATGTCTACTTTGGTTTTGGCGCTGGGAAAGCCGGCTTGGGATATATGGGCGCTGCGGTGCGTTTCGGCCCGGGATCGATGACTTCAAATATCCCGTTTTGCCACTGCCCGACCTGACCCGCGTAACACTCCCTTGCCAGCATCTGGTTCTCAAACCAGGTCTTTCCAAGGATCGTCTTAAACTTCTTAGTAGCTATTGCTTTCCTTAGCTTCTTATGATCAAGGGAACCGGTCTCCAGGATAGCCTGCTCCAAAACCTCCAGAGCGGCCCAATAGACATCATGCCCCCACCAGTCAAGTTGCATTGGATTATTACCCGCCGCCAAGAAGTCTTCGACGAATTGTGCGTGAGCCGGGGAGGATTTGGCATTCCAGGCGCCTTCACCCATGATGCCCTCTATCACCTCATTACCGCCGCATACGGCTTTTATAACCTCGAAATTGCCACCAGGACCAAGAAACATGACTTTTGGGTTATAGCCGATCGCCTGTGCCGCCAAAACCGTGGGGAAGGTAACCGGTGGGTAGGTAAAGGAAAGGTAGGCATCCACATTAAGTCTCTGGGCCTCCTTCAGGATAGGCGATACGTCCTTGATATCCGGCGGTGTGCTCTTGATCATTCTTACCTCTATGCCCTTTTTGTTTAGTTCCTTAGCGGCCTCACCAGAATACTCTATGCCGTGGAGGTCCTCAATGAAATTAATGGCGACGGACTTAACACCCAATTCCTCAAAGACATCAGCCATAACCGGCATCTGGTAGTGGTTGGAAAACTCCAGGACCATGAAGAAATAGGGCACCGTGTCCATGATCTCACTGAGACTCGTCGCACCGCCCTCGGCACCTATGAGTACATACTCGTGCCTGTTGGCGACAGCACTGGCCGCGAAGAGGAAGGCCGTGCTGATGGGAGGAAATATTAA
Organism: uncultured Thermodesulfobacteriota bacterium; assembly: GCA_964459135.1. GTDB lineage: Bacteria > Desulfobacterota > B13-G15 > B13-G15 > RBG-16-54-18 > CAYWLI01. The sequence continues at coordinate 10,898 of CAYWLI010000020.1, forward strand.
ATCAACCTTGTCCTGCAAGATCAATTTATCCAGGAGTCTCGTCATGGTGCCCATATCGCTCTTATCATCATAGACGAGCATCTCGATCGGCAGTTTCTTCCCATACTCCTTTACATAGAGCCCACCCTCGGCGTTTTTCTTATTAACCCACATCTTATAGAGCGGCCCGAAGGCGTTTTCCTCAAAGAAGGCCAAGGGTCCTGAGAGAGATCTTGACGCACCAATAACGATTTTATCTTTATCTTTCGCCAGCACCGGCTGGACAGTCACAACAAGTGACGCAAGGAAACATAGAAACACCAGCAACGACATTATTTTGATCGTTCTCTTCATCTTAATTACCTCCTTAGGAAAATAGGTTTGTGATTAACCCTGTCCTCAAGGAACTATTTCGATTGAACCCTGACAAGGGAACCCTGAAAGACGCTTTGTGGTTCGCAATCGTTCTGGGCAAGCGCAATAATGACCATCCCCTTTACAAAGGATTCAATCCCACTCACTCCCTCCTTTTTATGTATGCAGCTCTCACCTCCTCTCCCTCTATTTCAAATTCCCGCTGTATGACTCTCCGTAACGCAGGCAAATAGGACCTTGTAAGTCTGTTCAAACCGAATTCCCTATTCTCATTATGATTTCTATGATTCCGACTCATCGCAACCTTACTCTTCAATCTTACAATTGTCAACCTGGCATCAGCTTCTCCTAACGCTCATCCCACGGTGGTGCAGGCATTGCTTCTAACCGTGCATACTCCAAAGGATAGACAATCTGTTGTTTGCCATTCCACCACTGGAATTCAGCCAGAGGAAACATTGCGATCCCCCGTTTGTCATAATCCACTGTGCCATTTACTGTCTCAAATACATTATCCAACACGGCACGGCGAATTTTCTCGCCATCCAATGTCCCTGCCTTCTCTATGGCCTGCCACAGGATCTGACAAAGGGCATAATAGAGGCCGATTCCCACGGAACGCTTTCCGAACTCATCGAAATAACGATTGCCCAACTCTTTCGCCCCCTTGAAGGGGTAATCCTCTGACCAGAATCCATCACAAAAGATATAGTCAGCATCTTTTCCCAGGGCCTGGTAGAACTCTGTCTCCCACGTGCCTTTCCATCCATGAAAGAATTTTACACTGAACTTATTCTGCTTCATCTGGCGCACCAGTGTTATTGCATCCGCCGTGTTAGCCATCAGAAGAATCGCGTCGACACCCGCTGCCTTGGCCCTAATAATCTGTGCGGTGAAATCCTTTGCCCCCACCATCATGCCCATAGATTCCCGTAGTGTGATTCTATATCCATATTTTTCAGCAAGTGCTATCCAGAGATCACCTAGCTGCTTACCGTCAAAGGTGTCTTCCTCAAAAACGGCCGGTTTCTGAGGGCGTTGCTTTTCAGACAGGGAATTCCAAACCTCGAATCCCAAGGCGCCTCCCTGGGCTATATCAAAGAAATACATGGTGCACCATTTGAAGTTATGCTTCAAGAAGTCAGAAACCCAGAGAACTGCGCCATGATAGTATATTCTATTTTTTTCTGCCGTAATCATGCCGGGGATCACGCCATGGGCCCCTGTGCAGCCACTCAAAAGGAGGTCAACTTTTGTTCGCTTAATCAGTTGCTCAACAACCGCAGCCGCCATCCCGGGATTGGTTTCATCATCCATTACAATGAGACGCACCGGAAGTTTCTTCCCGTACTCCACTACATAGATGCCGCCCATTTTGTTAATGTCTTCGACAGCCCGCTCATAGGCCCATTTCTGCTCCACTCCTGCGCTGGCCAAGGCCCCGCTTAAGGGAAGATGGCTGCCAATGAGGATTTCCTTCTTCTCCTCTCTCGCCAAAACCGGATGAACAAAAAAAACATTTAACAATATAGAAAGAAGACACACAAAAAAGAAGAACAGTTGCATAGTTCTTGTAATGATTACTACCTTTTGGTTTTCCTTAGTTATTATAGAGGTCTGCCATCAACCCACATCCGAACACACTACATACTTTGTACATTGTAGCAGCAAGGGCTGTGCCAAAAAGGGGTTGGCTCTCTAACCTACTGAGATAAAACTATTTTTAGGGGATGCCAAAAACGTGCGGCATTCAGTTTCTGTTACTTTTAGTAACACGATTTACCATGGAAATGAAGTTGCTCTTCTTTCTGAGGGAAAATAATTTAGAATTACAGGGTATTAAATAGTTGTTAAGAAAAGATGCGTCTTTTTTGTATCTGTTTATAAAAGAAACACATAAGGTTTGGGAAGCATCATTTCTATGAGCACAAGAGGAAAGCTTCAAAATCTGTATTGCTCTTCACATGCCAATTTTATAACGTTCCATCTTCTCATAGAGGGCTTTACGGCTGATTCTCAAGCAAGTGGCAGTTAATGTCTTATTACCATTACATTTTTGGAGAGTCTTCTCAATAAGTTCTCGTTCCATCTCCCTGATACTTATCCCTTCATCTGGTATGGTGAGATCAAATTTCTTGTCTCGATCAATCTGAGCGTGATCGCCATAATTTATTATCCTCTCCGGAAGATTCTTCAGGACGATATGTCTCCCTTTAGAGAGGATAATGGCCCTCGCAATACAATTTTCCAATTCTCTCACATTACCCGGCCAGTCATAATTCGCCAATGCCTCAATCGCCTCTGGATGAACGCCTTCTATCTTCCTCTCGTATTTCTTTCCAAAGTATGTGATAAAATGATTAACTAAAAGGGAAATATCGTCTCTCCTCTCTCGCAATGGTGGAAGGGTAATTGATATCACCTCAATACGATACAGGAGATCGCCTAAAAAGCGCCCTGCCGATATGTCTTCCTCTAAATCACGATTGGTGGCCGTAATCACTCGGACGTCGACCTTCCGAGTATCCTCGCTCCCTACTGGTTCAAATGTTCCTTCCTGCAGGAAACGAAGGAGCTTTGTCTGAAGATTCAAGCTCATGTGCCCGATCTCATCCAAGAAAAGGGTACCTTTGTTAGCCGTTTCAAGTCGGCCCCTTTTATTGGCGATTGCACCGGTAAAGGCCCCCTTGACATGCCCAAAAAGCTCCGCCTCCAACAAGCTATCAGTCAAAGCGGCCGAATTGATACATATCATAGGGCGATCATGCCTCCTGCTCAAGGAATGGATTGCTCGTGCGAGAAGTTCTTTGCCGGTTCCGGTTTCCCCCTTTATAAGAATCGGTACGTCCGTCGGGGCCACCGTCCGAATTATTTCAAAGATTTCCTGCATCTTCGGATCGACCCCGATTATTTCATGAAAATAGTCCTTTTCTCTGACTTCCCGTCGCAGCTCAGCCAATTCCTCGGAGATATTTTTTTCATGGATGGCCTTTTCCAGAACGATGCTCAATTCATGGTAGTTGACCGGTTTGATGAGATAATTAGTCACGCCTTCCTTCACGGCTTCAACCGCGGATTCAATGGTACCGTGCGCTGTCATGATAACATAGGGAATATCGACCTCTATGGCACTCATCTTGTGATACAGCTCTAATCCATCAACCCCCGGCATCTTGAGATCAGCAAGAACAACATCAATGTCCTTATGGCTTTCAAAGAGTTGCAGAGCTTCTTGAGCACTCTGTGCCGTGAACACATTATAGCCTTCATCCTCAAGATTCGCACTGATAACCTTTAAGGTGTTTATTTGATCATCAACGACTAGAATCTTTCTTTTCATCTCCAAACTCCCTGTCGGAATTATACCCTTCCAGAGGCAACTCAACAAGCACCGTGGTTCCTTCACCCTCCTTACTCAAGATCTGCATTGTGCCCCCATGACCTTCTATAATTCCCAGGCTGATAGGCAAGCCTAGACCAGTACCGGTCTCCTTTGTACTAAAAAAGGGATCAAAAATACTCCTAAGGTGCTCGTGCGAGATTCCTATCCCGTCATCTTTGACTTCGACCACAGCTTTTAAATGTGTAATACCCTTGCGGACATCTTTGTGTACAGCGGCTGATACCGTCAAAGTTCCTCCATCCGGCATGGCATGCACGGCATTGACAAAAAGATTTAAAAACACCTGTTCCATTTGATGAGGATCGATCTCCAGAAGGGGCAACGACGAGTTCACATGAAAGGAAACTGTAATCCCTTTATTCCTGAATTCTTCATCGAGGAGGTTCAGGGCATTTTGGAGCAATTCATTGCAATCCGTAGGCACCCGGTTGGGAGGGGATTGTTTGGCAAAGTATAGAAAATCGGTCACGAACTCGTTCAGCCTGTTTATCTCTTCCAGGATGAGGTGGGTATATTCATGGATCACAGAATCTTCTGGTCTGCGCTTCTGAAGATAGACAATAGCTCCTTTCATGGCATTCAATGGATTCCTAATCTCGTGTGCCACTCCTGCAGAGAGTCTTCCCAGAGAGATCAGTTTCTCAGAACGGATCAACTCGGTTTGGATCTTCCTCAGGTTTCTGACCATACGGTTAAAAGATCGGGTTAAGGTTCCGAGTTCGTCCCGTGATCTGACCGGAATTGCCTGCTTCAAATCACCACCAGCCATCTGTTCCGTGGCCACAACCAGCTGTTTTACCGGTTTTAATAATTGATAAGATAAAATACCTACCCCAGCCCCTGCAAAGATCAATATGGCCAAGACCAGTTCAAACACTCTTGCACGAATGGCCTTGGCCTCTCTTTTGAATTCCTCAATGGGAATACTCACGGCCAAGGACCATCCAGTTGCAGGCACATGCGCAAAAGCAGCTGCCTTTTCTCCAAAATCATCATAATACGTTCTCCACCCGGATTCACCCGTAATTATGTCAACTATGAATTCCCGCAGCCGTGGATCTTCATACTTTGTCAGATCGTACTCGTATGGCTCGATGAAAGGATGTGCAATTGTTCGTCCTGATTGATCCACCAAGAAGGCATATCCATTGTTTCCTATTCGGATGTCCTTCACTAACTCAATCACCTTGTCAAAATCTACGTCAATAACCAGCTCAACAATAGGGCGCCCATTGTCACTGTAAAGCACAGGCTTGGAAAAATGAACGATAAAACGTTGGTGCAAACCGGAATACGTGATCCTCGAGACACGGCATCCCTTTTCACCGTTACCAATAGACCCCCAAAAAGATGTTTCTGGCGATTGACTTGATACATCTTTATCGAGATCCTCCAACCGGGGAGTGAGGACCTCGCGGCCTATGGGATCGACAAGACGAAACTGAATATAATAGGGAGAGCGTGAACCAAAGTCTCGAAATATCCTCAAGATTTTTTCTCGATCATTTTCTTCATCTGCTTCAAGGGGAAATCTGTTTTTGTATCTAAGATCTCTGATGATAAACTCTGCCATGGTTTCCAAATCCCTACAGCAAGACTCAAAAATGGTATTAATCTCAGCGGCAACAGCTTTTGCTTGCAAGATTTGTTCTTCGCGTGAAAGGCGAGTAACACTATCGACTGAAGCTTGATATGAAAAATACCCGACTATCGCAATGGGAATACATACGAGTGGGAGAACAACCAGCAATAATTTGATGGTGATTGAAAAAGGAATTCGTATCGTGAAAGGCATCTTCATTGTATATATGAATACCCAAAAAATAAAAACGCTGCCAATGCAAGAGGGGAGCCAATCTCAATGTTAACTAACATTATATAACAATCCATCTAAATCGGTATACAGCCTTTATCTCACTCATATTCGCAAGGCCGCCATGTTATTATTTAACTGTAGCACACCCCTCTAAGAGTTGCAAAGAGTGAACCTCTAAACATTTGCAGTATGCTAAACCCCATCTTGAAGCAACAGTTTTTACCGGTTTGTGTAAGAAACGCATAAGGCTTGGGAACCACCCCTCCAAGGAGTACGAAAGATAATGCCAGAACCTGTATTGCTCTTCACACACCTACTAAAACGGGAGCTTTATACTCCTCAAGAATTGTAAGTCCTTGCTTGCAAAGCCCGTGAAACCCGTCATAGGCCAATATTTTTTCTTGACAAGCGCCTCATTATTAACTAAGGTCTTTTGAAACATTCCTACAAAAATCGATTAATCTAACAACATAAGCGTAGCTCCTTGGTGAAAGGAGGAAACCTTATGCCCGCAAATAAGATTGTGGTACATGACAAAGGCGGAAATGTCTTAAAGGGTACAACGGCTGATTTTCTCCCCAAAAAGCCTCTGTTTCATATTGCTGTTGGAGGAATCCGCGGCGAGGAAGTAAAGAAGATCTTTATGGATAATCTTAAAGCGATCTTCTTTGTAAAGGATTTCACTGGAAATAGAGATCACAAAGAAACAAAGGATTTTTCTGATCACCCCCCTTCAGGAAAGAAAATAAGAGCTATGTTTAAGGATGGGGAGATAGTTTCCGGACATACTCATGTCCTCAACTTAAATCAACCAGGGCTTTTTCTTTTCCCCGCCGACCCTCAGAGTAATAACGAGCGTATATTCATCGTCTTTTCATCACTCAGCACATTAGAAGTTGACGGCACCCTTGTAGACCTCCCTTATTAAAAACGAGATTCCAGGTCTTGGGAGTACCGTACCACCAACCTTATTTCATTCATAATGCACTACCACCTCTAGATTTCTCCCATTACCCAATGAAGAGGGCACACACCTGCTCTGTTGACAAGTTAGAGTATTCCTGATATGCATTATATAAATAGTAATAGTATAATCCATATTTAGGTGCCCTCGACGGAGGGTTAAAAAGGAATCCCGTTAAAAGCGGGAGCGGGCCCGCCTCTGTGAGCGCGGACGAAACCTGCAGAAGGCCACTGTTCCGTGAACGTGGGATGGGAAGGCGCAGGGAGTAGGATGATGCGCAAGCCAGAAAACTTGCCTAAATATGCTTCACGTAGAGGTCTTCGAAGGTAAGACTGTGAAGGACGAGATTTTGTTGAATCCCCGGTCGCCTTCAGAAGGCCGGGGATTTTTTAAGAAAACACTATAAAACTTTTGCTGGAGGCGCAATCCATGTGGACTTTCTTTATCAGGGGTGGACCCATTATGTACCCCTTGCTGATCTGCTCACTCATCTCCGTCACTATCATCGTGGAAAGAATCATCTTCTGGCTGAGCGCGAAGAAAGAGAGAGAACCTTTGTTGATCAGCGAGATGTTGCAATTGGCTGAAAAGGGGCACTATGAGAAGGCGGTCCAGCGGGCCAGGGGCTCCCGGGACTACATTGCCAGGGTGCTGCTGGAGGGTATCGTGCACCGAAACTACTCCCTCTCGCAGGCCCTGGAGATGGGGGCCGAGGAGGAGGTAAAGCGGATGAGAAAGAACCTCACCATCCTCGATACCATTATCACCCTGGCACCCCTCTTGGGAATCCTGGGTACGGTCATGGGGATCATTGATTCCTTCCACCTTCTTGGGGCAGCAGGGATTGAGAGTCCCCGGGTGGTCACCGAGGGAATCGCCCAAGCTCTTATCACTACGGCCACAGGTTTGGCCATCGCCATTATGACCTTGATACCATACAACTATTTCCTCTCCCGCATCGAGCGCACTGCACGGGAGATAGAGAAATTCGCCAACAGCCTGGAACTCACCTTCGAGCGACAAAGGAATAGCGCTATGGGTCTCAAACCTCGAAAGGTGAACACATGAGAATTAGACGGGAGTTCTCGAGGAGGCCCCGGATTGAAATGATCCCCCTCATCGATGTGGTCTTTCTGCTCCTGGTCTTTTTCATCTATTCCATGTTCTCCATGACCATCCACCGGGGGCTTCCTGTAAACCTGCCCACAGCCTCCACCGCCACCGTGGATAAAAAAACCTTTATCACCATCACCCTTCAGCGGGATGGCCGACTCTTTCTGGAAGATCGAGAAATGAACATGCACACCCTCCCTGCCTCCCTTATAGAGCAGAGAAAGAAAAATCCTCAAGTGCAGGTCTACCTGCGAGCGGACAGGGAGGTAAGTTACCAGAGGGCGGTAGAGGTCATGGACCTGGTGCGGTCGGCAGGCATCAACAAGCTTGCTCTGGAGACCCATTGGAAAGAGAAATAAAAGGATTCATCATCGGTGCCCTCGTCTCCGGAAGTATCCACCTCGCTATCTTCTTCTCACCCCTCTCCCCAGCGCCCATCCTGCAGGTAAAAGAAATACCCGGATCTATTGAGATATCGCTGGGTGCCCCGCAACAGACACCAGAAAAAGAGGTCTCAATGCCGGCAATGGAACCCACTCCCACTCGACAAAAGATCGATGCCACTATGAGGGAATCCTCTCCTCAAGCTGAGGACCGGGTCAAGGACGCGGAGGTTGAGGATGATACCTCGGGGGAAAGCAAGCCAGACAGCAGCGGTGATTCCGCCCTGGCCATCCCGCAAGAGGGAAACCCCAAACCTCCTTACCCTGAGATCGCACGGCTCAGGGGATACGAGGGAACAGTGAGGCTCAAAGTGGAAGTGTTAGCCAGTGGGAAGGTGGGAAGCATAACAGTGCAGGAGTCATCGGGCTATGAGATACTGGACCGCAGTGCGCTAAAGACAGTGAAGGATTGGCACTTTCCTGCTCGATTCGGGACAGTGATCGTCCCGGTCACATTCCAATTAGAAGATTGATTACAAAAACACTCAGCGTCCAGCTATTAGTATCACTGAAAACCGATAACGGATTACTGTTCACTTAATCCTCCCCCGTAAGCGGCAAGATAACAGGTCTGCCACCCCTCGGGGTCTCCATAACCGTCACCGCAGTCCGATAAACTTCCTCGATCACTTCCTCAGTCAGTACGTCCATGGGAAGACCGATCCTGTGGAGCCGACCTTCATGGAGAAGGATGAGCCTGTCGCAGTAGAGGCCTGCGAGGGTGAGGTCGTGCAGGACAACCACGATGGTGAGGGATCGCTCCCGGTTTAACTGCCTCAATAGATCCATAATCTGGATCTGATGACCGATGTCGAGGTGGGCCGTCGGCTCGTCCAAGAACAACAAGCGGGGTTCCTGGGCAATGGCTCGTGCAACAAAGACGAGCTGCCGCTCGCCGCCGCTTAGTTCCTTCATTTCCCTTGTCCGCAGATGATCTATCCTCGTCAGCGCCATGGCCCTTTCAGCTACCTCCACATCCTTCTTGGTCTCCAGGAGCTGCAGTCTGCCCCAGTGGGGAATCCTCCCCAATAGGATAAATTCCTCCACAGAAAAGGGGGACACCCCCTCAGGTGCTTGCGTTACCACGGCCACTTTGGTTGCCAGATCCCTGCGAACCATACGCTGTATCCCCTTTCCTTCAAGGAGGATAGCCCCTTTTGTGAGAGGGAGGAAACCATTGATCGCGCGCATGAGGGTAGTCTTGCCTGAGCCATTGGGACCAATAACCCCCACAAACTCCCCCTTCTGCACCTCGAAGCCCACATCACACAGGACGATCCGCTTTCCGTAACCGCATGAAATTCCTTTGATCTCCAGCATCGATCCTTCCATCACAAAGAGGCCCCTCTCCTGCTCAGGGCATAGATAAAGAGACCCCCCCCGACAAGCCCTGTGATCACTCCGACGGGCAGCTCCGTAGGCGCCAAGACCACCCGTGCCAGGGTGTCACAGAGAATGAGAAAGATGGCCCCCGACAGATACGAGGTCACCAGGAGTATTCGATGATCACCTCCCACCACAAGGCGCATCAGATGGGGGACCACGAGTCCGACAAACCCTATGATCCCGGTCACCGATACACAGCAGCCCGTGATGAAAGAGGCCAGGAGAAAGAGGACCTTCTTGACCCGCTCCACCTCCACCCCCAGGTGGAAGGCCTCCTCCTCTCCCAGGGAGAGGGCATTGAGGTCTACCGCATAAAACAACGCGATGATCAACCCCACCAGGGAGATCAAGAGGATGGCCCGTATGAGGGAAGAATTGGGCTCCTGAAGGGAACCCATGATCCAGAAGATAATCCCGTGTAGATCCTCCACCTTCGTCAAGGCCATAATGAGCATGATCAAGGACGAAGCAATAAAGCTCACCATAACCCCGATAAGGAGGAGGCGGGAAAGTTTTATGATCCCTCCCCTAGTGCTGAGGTAATAGACAACAATCATGACTCCTACTGCCCCCAAAAATCCGCTGACGGGCAGAGAAAAAAGGCCGAGCCCTACGGCGCCGCCAGCAACCATATGCAGAGCTACCCCCAAGGCCGCCCCTCCGGAGATGCCCAGCGTATAGGGCTCCACCAAGGGGTTGCGAAACATACCTTGGAGGACCACCCCGGCTATGGCAAGCCCACCTCCCACAGCCAAACCGAGGAAGATGCGCGGCAGACGCACCTCAAAGAGAATGGCGTATTCAGGGGTCCCCCTCCCCTCGGTGAGTGCAAGCAAGACCTTTTGTAAGGGGATATGCACCGCCCCCACCCCGAGGGAGAAGAGGCCGACAGCTACCAGGAGTGCCGTCAGTAGAAAGATCCAAAACAACCACAGTGAACGTCTATTCAGTACCATGGAACAAATTCACCAACTCCTGCACCGTTTCGACAAAGCTGAGGGGGGTAGGGCTACAGAACCGATAGGGGTCCACCGTATAGATCTGATTGGTCTGCACGGCCTTGATGGTCGTGTACGTGGCCCATTGCCCTTTCTCCCTTTCACCGGCAATGCCCATCTTCGCGATGAGGATGATGTCAGGGTTTCTCTTAACCACCTCCTCACGACTGTAGACGCTTGTTTTTACCTCGTGAGCAATATTCACCCCACCGGCAAAGGCAACAAAATCGTCGATAAAAGAATCTCCCCCGGCAGCGACGAGGGGCTTTTCACCAATCTGGACGAAGACCTTCGGCCTGGGTAGCCCTTTCACCTTTCCTCTTATATGAGCTAATGCTCCCGTGGCCTGTTTGATGATCTCCTGAGCCTCCTGCTCTCTGCCCACCAAACGGGAGATCTCCAAGAAACCTGCGCAGAGCCCCTCGAAATCCTGAGGGGCTTGGAAGATCTCCACTCGCATGCCCAGATCCCGCAATTTTTGTATCTGCTTCTGGTCGGTGAGGGGAGATACGATCACCAGATCCGGTTGGAGACTCAGGACCTTCTCCAGATTCACCTCAACGACTGCCCCTACCCGCTCCTTGTTCTGAGCCTCAGGGGGCCTTTGACAATAGGTCGTGACGCCGACGATGCGATCCTGCACCCCTAAAAGATAGAGCTCCTCAGTTATATGGGGGACCACGGAGACTATCCTCTGGGGCTGGGGGGCCTTGGGCAAAGCAGGGGTATGCCCGAGAACAAACAAGAAGAAGGCGCAAGAAAGCGCTCCAGCATAGATATACTTTTTTGACCTCATGATTTCTGTCTCAAAGCAAAACTCAAGACATGTAAGAAGGCCATCATCCCCCTCCTGGTAACCCTTGTCTCACTGATGTCTATCCGCCTGCTGAAGATCGGCCCATCTACCACCAGGGTATGATATTCTCCGTTTTCGCCGCACACGTCAACTTCACTCTTTTCCATGTGCTCTATAAACTCTCCATCAACCTTCGCTCCAAGCCAGTGTTCATTCATGATATCGCTCCGCACCGCTACCACGATCGCCTCAAAACCCGCCTCGATAAGTATGCGTAAAAGATCTTTCCCTCCCATGCCCCAGAGGGGAAGGAGCGGGACGATCCCTGCCTCGGTGCAAACCCGTTCTGCCCATGCTCGATCATCGCGGAGGTAGAGAGCGCCGAAAACCCCACCCTCTATACCCTCCTGTTTCAAATAAGTTAAAGCCTTGGTGAACTCCCTCTCGTAGGTATTCCATGAGGCCCGTCGCTGATCGAGAGGGATACCCACGGCCTGGGATTGGGCGCCGAGCAGCTCCCTACTCAAACGGTGAGAGCGGGAATAACTTCCAGTAGTGGTAACCATGGTCAGAAGCGACGCAACCTCATGCCCTTCCTGAATCGCCTTATAGCAGGCAAGGCAACTCTCTTTCCCTCCACTCCAGGAACAAAAGACCTTCACAGCACGGCCCCACAGATCCTGCAGTGCTTCTTTGCTCGGGGAAGACCGCCACCGCACCCTGGACATCGATCCTCGCCAGGCTGAGGTGGTGGGATATCCCCTACCTCTTCCCGGTAGATCTCGTAAAAATAGAGGTGTTCTTTACAGAGAAACTTCACGGGATACTGCTTTTGTTTCTCTGTAAACTCTTTATCAGTGATCTGCTTTGCAATTATACTCCGCAGGTTGGTCATCCCGGAACCCATCTCCAGGGGACGCTTCCCCTGCCAGATGAACTCAGGGGGGAGAAAGGGCTCAAAGGCCTTCCTAAGACACCACTTTCCCCATATCTGTCCCTTATCTTCTCTTATCTTTAATTCGCCCGGCACAGTCACGGCAAACTCCACAAAATCCGCATCCATAAAAGGCTGCTTGACCTCCAGACCGAAGTGTTTCCCTATCCTATTTGAACTAAAATTCAACGAGGGGCTTATCCTTCGGATATACCCTTCGAGATCCTCTAGCTCCTGCATATAGGGGTAGCCCCCGAAGAGTTCATCACCCCCGTCACCAGTCATGATAGAACTGAGCCCCTGTTTCTTCGCTTCCCTCATACCAAAATAGACGACCAGGTCATTGGGCAAGGCAGGGTCAAAGCTATCCAAGATCTTTACCACCGTCCCAAGGGCTGAAAGGGCCTCCTGTATGCCGATGGTGATAACCTGGCGGTCCAATTGTAAATCTCTCGCAAGGCTCGATCCATAATCAAGATCCTGCCCTTCGCCCTCAAAGGTTACTGATAGTGCTTTCGTCTGGGGGCACAAATAGGCCAG
>CAYWLI010000021.1:0-23421 GCA_964459135.1 uncultured Thermodesulfobacteriota bacterium
ACAAAAATACCTTCTACCCCGTTCAAGGGACCACCGATGACTCTCACAACCTGCCCCTTTTTCAGATAGGGATAGGGGGAAACGTCGTTTTTGCTATCGACTGCTTTTTGAATCGCATCGATTTGATGCGCTGGAATGGCAGTTGGGACTCCCTTGGTGCCAAGAATCCTGACAACCCCCTTCGTTTTTATGACCTTGAGGCGACTGCCATTATTGAGCTCCGTATTGACGAATAGGTATCCGGGGAATATGGGGTACGATACTCTTTTCTTTCTATCTCTTCTGCGGCTCCACCTCTCCATCTCCGGTAAAAATGTCGTCATCCCTTCACGGATGAGTTGGGTATTAACCTTTCGTTCGTGTCTGGGCTTTGTATAAACTGCGTACCAGAACATGGCTCCGCCACTGTCAGTTACATGGTCCTTGAACAGCAACTAACCTGTATTTGCCTTTCAGTAGTTTTTCTTCCAGAGGGAGCATGAACTCACAATGCCTTCTAACCGTCGAGAAAATATTCTCCCCTGGAAACCAGGAGCACAATATAAATAACTATAAAACCTCAGGAAATTGCAAAAGTTGTTATCTTGTTCTTCCTCTCCCTCAGGTTTCTTAAAATCCTTTCTTTGTCAAGGATCGAGGTAATCAGTATAGCGTCGGGTTTCAAACTATCTATGGCATCAGGACTTTTTATCTTTTCCCCAAGGATATTTTTTCCATTCACCCCATCGTCATCGTCCACAATGGCGACCAGCTCCATTTCGGTTCCCTGAAGGGTCACATAGGTAATCTCCATCTCGTCGCTCACACCCCAGAAGATGACTCTTTTTACCCCCTGGGATGCCATCTCCAGCAATTTTTCTGTTATCACGGCCTTGAGATTTGAGTAGTGATGAATGTTATAGGAAAAAAAGGTCATGGTGAGTCTGGCCTTTTCTGCAAACCCCTTGGGTGTCAGATAGTAGCCAATCCTCCTGGGAGGGACTTTAGTCAATCTGATCCAGCCCCTCCTGACCATTCTTTTAAGACAAGCGTTGGTCACACCTAGGGCGATTCCAAACTTATTGGATAGTTCTCTTTGGGAGAGATTGGGGGTCTTCTCCAGCTCCTCCAGAAACTGGAGATCCCGCATCGATTCAGAAGGCTTAAATAGGGTATTGTGGCTGTCAACCATATGTTCTGTGAGCCTTAGATCTTACATTATTTGCCTTAGCAATCTTGGATTTTTCCTCAATTTAAGAACAATAGATTAATAATGTTCATAAAGTGAACGTTCATCTTATGAACATTTTGCCTCAAAAAATAAAAATGTCAAGAGAAAATTTCATATAAGCACTAATTTCGAGACCAACAGCAGATCGAGTTGGTTAAATTGCAGGGAAGCGCATGAAACTAAAATTATGCAACAGAACGAAGAGAAAAATAGGCATAAGATCTAACCGGCGCCCTTTTCTCTTGAAGCCAATAAAGAGAAATATCTCGCAGCCGTTGGATGAAGGGGGGGTTCTCAAGTATGTAATCGATCTCCTCGTCGGTGTTATATCTGCCGAGGGAAAAACGGATGATTCCGAGGATAGCCATTTGTGTCACTCCCATAGCTCAGAGGACATGGGAAGGCTGGATTCTTGGAGACGGAGACATGACCCGCAGAATCGGCGATTGCCTCCTTGGCCAGCGAAAGGGTGGCTGTTGGAAAAGTTACCATAGAGGCGCACCAATAGAGATGCATCCCCTTTCCAAGACCTCTCGTGCCCCGTGAGTAGTGGCGTTATTGTCGGCGAATAACTCTCTCATTCTTCCTCGACCTCAGGTTCCTCTTCGGATTCGTTCTTTTGCATCTCCTCCTGTATCATATCTCCCAGTTTTAGGTTGAACTCCTCTTCGCTTTTCATGTATTCTTTTGTCTCTTCGCTTTCCTTTTTGCGCATTAATGCCTTAATGCTCAAACCAATCTTTCGTTCTTTGGGGTTAATGTTGAGGATGACGACGGTGACAGTATCCCCCGCCTTTACGATATCGGACGGATGCCCCACTTTTTGCTCTCCCGAGCCGAGTTCTGATATGTGGATTAAACCCTCCAGTTCTGTTTCGAGTTCAACGAAGGCCCCGAAATCGGTGAGGCTCGTGACTGTTCCGCTCACCACCTGTCCCACCGTATAGTTTTGGGAGACTGTCTCCCATGGATCTGCCCGGAGCTGCTTGATCCCCAAGGAAAAACGCTCATTCTCCTTGTCTATCTTCAGTACGATGGCCTCTACCTCTTGTCCCTTTTTATAGATGTCAGAGGGATGTTTTATCTTCTTGGTCCAGGACATCTCCGAGACATGCACCAGACCATCGATCCCCTCATCAATCCCGATGAAAATCCCGAAGTCGGTCACCGTTTTGACCTGGCCTACAATCTTGGTCCCCACGGGGTACTTCTCCTCGATGATATCCCAGGGGTTCGGCTCGACTTGCTTCATCCCGAGGGAAATGCGCTTTTTCTCAGGATCGACATTCAGCACGACCGCCTCAATGATATCGCCGATATGGACATACTTGGATGGATGCTTGATCTTCTTGGTCCAGGACATCTCCGAGACATGCACTAACCCCTCAACGCCATCCTCCAGCTCTACGAAAACACCATAGTCTGTGATGCTTACCGCCTTCCCCCGCACTCGTGAGCCCTCAGAGTATTGCTCCTCCACCGTGCCCCACGGATCTGGCGTCAGTTGTTTGAGGCCCAAAGAAATTCTTCCGGAATCCTTATCAAAGTTGATCACCTTGACGGTTACCTGATCACCAATAGAAAAGCGCTTAGAGGGATGCACCCCCCTTCCCCACGAGATATCGGTAATGTGCAATAGTCCATCCACACCCCCCAAGTCGATAAACACCCCGTAGTCCGTGATGTTCTTGACAGTCCCCTCAACCACGGCTCCTTCAGAGAGGATTTGTAAGGTCTCCTCTCTCAATTGCTCTCGCTCTTCTTCAAGGATGGTCCGGCGAGACAGCACGATGTTTCCCCGCCTACGGTTGAACTTCAAGATCTTAAACATGAAGCGTTTACCTATGAACTTGTCTAGATCTCGAACCGGATGGAGATCGACTTGGGAGCCGGGCAAAAAGGCGGGGACGCCAATATCCACAGTCAAACCACCCCTCACGCGGGAAGTGACCATTCCCTCAATGACACCATCTCCCTGCTGACTCGCTCTGCTGATCTCATCCCAGACCTTCATCTTGTCGGCTTTATCTTTGGAGAGGATGATAATACCCTCATCATCCTCTCTGCGTTCCAGATAGACATCTACTTCGTCCCCTGCTTCCACCTCTGGCTTATCATCATGAGCGATAAACTCAGATACGGGCACTTGCCCTTCAGATTTATACCCCACGTCGACGGTCACAAACTCTTTTCCTACTTCTACGACCCTTCCTTTGACGATTTCCCCTTCTGCTAACTCACGGAAGCTCTCTTCGTAGAACTCACTCAGGTCCTTTTTTTCCTCTTTCTTTTCGTGTTGTGTGTTGTTATTTTTTTCCATTAACCCGAAACCCCCTCCACTATTTTCCTTAATCATCCTGAAACTACCCTATATACCACAAAAAAAAAGGAAAATGCAAAAAAATTATGGGATTTGTCGCTGGCCTTGCTTCCTCCTTTCAATCTCCACCAGCATCCTCTCCACCACTTCTGCAGGAGTCAAGGCGGTGGAATCAATGGGGATGGCATCCGATGCCCTCTGTAAGGGGGCGACTTCCCTTGTCTGATCTTCCTGGTCCCTTTTATTGATATCTTCAATTACGTGGGAGCGAACGGCGGGGATACCACGGTGCAGGAGCTCTTCATATCTCCTCGTCCCCCTTTCCTGGGGGGTGGCGTCCACGTAAAACTTGATGTCTGCTTCGGGGAAAACCACCGACCCCATATCCCTCCCCTCAGCTACAACCCCTGGACCTCCCAACCTCCGCTGCAGATCCACCAGGGCCTCCCTGACTACCCGTTCTTGGGAGATCCTGGAGGCCAGCATGCTTATCTCCGGCGTCCTGATGGCCGCGGTGACATCCCTGCCGTCACAGTAGACCTTTTGTCCCTTCTCGGTATCCTTAAATTCTATCTTGATCTCGCCGCACAGCCTGTCCAGTTCCTCCGTCATCTCGGGGGTTATTCCCCTTGCCTGAGCATGCAGGGAGACAACCCGGTAGGTAGCACCGGTATCGAGATATCTATATCCCAATTTCTTGGCCAGACTACGGGCTGCCGTGCTCTTGCCGGCTCCAGCCGGGCCGTCGATGACGATTAAGAGCCTTTTTTCCACTGCTCCAGGACTTCGATGACACTCTTATTTTCCTCAGGGAGACCAATGGTAACCCTGATATAATCCTTCAGGCCATACCCCGTCATGCCCCGCACCACGATCCCTTTTTGCATGAGTCCCTCCATTACCTGAGGGGTATGGGTTCCACAGCGAACAAGGATGAAGTTTGCCTCACTCGGAACAAAGGAGAGACCAAGACGGGTCAACTCTTCATACAGATACCGTTTTCCCATCTCGTTTGTTCGAGCTGTTGTTGCCCTGTGTTCCTCATCCTCTAGGGCGGCCTCTGCCGCCATCTGGGCCAAGAGGTTGACGCTGAAGGGCTGTCGCACCCTCTCCATAAGTGCTATCAGCTCAGGCCTC
The DNA here is from genome assembly GCA_964459135.1 of uncultured Thermodesulfobacteriota bacterium. Taxonomy (GTDB): domain Bacteria; phylum Desulfobacterota; class B13-G15; order B13-G15; family RBG-16-54-18; genus CAYWLI01. The sequence continues at coordinate 4,668 of CAYWLI010000021.1, forward strand.
GCAATCCCATATCCTACCCTGAGCCCAGCTAAACCATAAAACTTAGAAAAGGTCTTGGTGATTATGATCAACCGTTCCCCTTGCATATACTCCTGCAAGCGAGGGTAGTCCGGGGCCGTCACGTATTCACCGTAGGCCTCATCCACCACGACTAATACCTGAGACGGGAGCTGAGCCAAAAAACCATCGAGCTCTGAACGGGTGAAGATAATGCCGGTGGGGTTATTGGGATTGCACAAAAAAATCAACTTAGTCTTCGCGGTTACCTTGTCGGCCACCCTTGAGAGATCGATCTTAAAATCCCTGAGAGGCACAGCGATACAACGCGCCCCCTGCGCCTGAGCGGCAATCCGGTAATAGGCGAAGGTGGGTTCTGGGAGCAAAACCTCTTCCCCTCCCTGCAAAACGGTCCGCGCGGCCAACTCGAAAATCTCATTGGAACCGTTGCCCAGGATGATGCGATCGGAAGAGAGCGCCAACCTCCGTGCCAGCTTCTCCTTAAGAGCCCTTCCTGCCCCATCAGGGTAGCGATTGATGTCCTTGAGCGCCGAGGTGATGGCATCGAGGGCCTTGGGGGAAGGGCCGAGGGGGTTCTCGTTGGCAGAGAGGCGGACGAGATCCTCGTCACCCCGCCAATCCCTCCCCTTGGGGTAGGGGGGTAAATTGAGGATATACTTGGCCACTATATCTTTGAGGTCAGACATCGCTGTACAATGTATTCGGCATTTTTTATCATTGTGTGATAATCGTCCTCTGTCAATCCGGCCCCTACGACGAGATCCTGCAGGTGCGCTGCTGGCCAGATGTCGCCAGGAGCATGGGCGTCGCTGTTCAACACCAGAGGGGCCCCTGTCTTTTTGGCCAATTGGGCCACATGGCCGTTGGTCAACGAGTGGCCCTTGCGCGAGGTCAGCTCCAAGTATACGGCGCGTTGCTTGGCCAACACAACCTCCTCCTCAGTGATCAGACCGGGATGGGCCAGGATGTCCGCAGAGGACTCGATGGCCATTCTGTTGGTCCCTGGGGCTACCGGCTCTACGATAGTCTCTCCGTGGACCAGCACCAGTTTCGCCCCTAACTCCCTGCTCCTACTGACCAGCGTCGGTATCGACTCAGGAGAGATATGGGTCAGTTCGATTCCAGGTATCACCCGCATCCCTCCCCGACTATTGTGCTCTTCACAAAAGGCGACGAGTCGGGGGATGATTAAGTCGATATTTGACTGGTCACCATGGTCGGTGATGGCGAAAGCTCTATAACCGGCTACCTCAAACCTTCTGGTCAACTCGGCCGGAGCCAGTTCCCCATCGCTGAACAGGGAATGGGTGTGTAGATCTATCATAGTTCACGTCCAGAAGAGAAATGGTACGAAAGATCAGGAGTAATTAACTCCTGAAGATTTTCACTACGTATTGTATATCATCCACTATTCTAGCTGGGATAACCAATACGCAGGTTGTTGTTCACATGCTACGCAAAAAATGGGGAAAAGATGGGAAAGAATCGCCCCTGCCACCTACATCTTATATTTGCCAAAGTCCTTGGATGATAATCCTTCCAAGAGGTCGTCTAGGACCTCCTCTCCCTCCTTTTGCTGATGCAGATCTATTTTGCGTGATTTTTTTATCACCTCTTCATGCACATAAATGGGTACCTCATTCCTCAGAGCCAGGGCGATGGCGTCGCTGGGGCGTGCGTCGATGGCAACGTGCGTTCCATCCATGTCCAAATGGATTATGGCGAAAAAAGTATTTTCCCGTAATTCAGTGACCTCTATCTTGATCACCGTGACTCCCAGGGTGTCCAATAGGTTTTTCATCAGATCATGGGTCATTGGCCTGGAGAGCTGCACCTTTTCCAATTGGGTGGCGATGGCGCTGGCCTCAAAGAAGCCTATCCAGATGGGGACAACCTCCTTCTCCGCCAAGTCCTTGAGCAGCACAATGGGGGTATTGGTGTATGGATCTACCGTTAACCCGCTTACCTTCATCTCCTGAAACATCCTGTCTCCTCCCTATCGACAGCGTTCTCCCCGCAAGGAGTTTTGCAAACCTTCGTCGATCTTGACCGTAACCAACTCTCCTAATATCTCTGACCCTCCGGGGATATTGACAATCCGGTTACACCTCGTCCTCCCCATCATTCTATGAGGGGAATTTCGGCTGCGGCCCTCTACTAACACTTCCTTTACGGTCCCCTCCAGCCTTTTATTCTTCCTCAGCGTTATCTCCCGCTGGAGTTCTTGGAGGATCGCCAAGCGCCGTTGCTTCACCTCCAGGGTGCAATCGTCCCTCCACTGGGCAGCCCGTGTCCCCTTACGGGGGGAATATTTAAAGGAAAAGAGTCCGTCGAACTCAACCTCCTGTACCAGTTCCAGGGTTTGAGTGAAATCGTCATCTCCCTCTCCTGGGAAGCCCACCATAACATCGGCAGTGATACTGATCTGCGGAGCCACCTCCCGCAGCCTCCTTATCTGAGTCAGATATTTTTCCCTCGTATACCCTCTGTTCATTTTCTCCAGCACAGCATTGGATCCCGCCTGGAAGGGGAGGTGGAAATGCTCGCAGAGATGTTCCAACCTTCCGAAGGCCTCGATAAGCTCCTCCGTGAGATCCTTAGGATGAGAGGTGGTAAATCTGATCCTCTCCAATCCCGGAATTGCGTCTATCTTAGCCAACAGCTGGTGGAAAGTCAACTCACCAGGGTTATGTTTGGCGTACGAGTTCACATTTTGACCCAGCAGCATCACTTCCTTCGTTCCCCTCTGAACCAAGGCATCTATCTCGGCAAGGACTTCATTGCTGGGACGGCTGCGCTCTCTCCCCCGCACTGAGGGGACGATACAATAGCTGCAGAAGTTATCACACCCTTGCATGATAGTGACATAGGCGCGCAAGCGCTGGGAGGAAGGGATGGTGAGATCGGTTGGGTACCCATTCTCAAAGCCCACCGAGCAGATTCCCCGTATCCCCTGTTGAACATCCCGCAGGATCTCGGGGAGTGTATGGATCTTTCCCGGCCCGAGGACGAAATCAAGGGTTGGCATACGAGCCAGCAACTCTGCTCCTCTCTGCTGGGCCACGCACCCTGTTATGCCGATGATTACATCGGGATTTTGTTCCTTAAGCTGTTGGAAGCGTCCTAAGATGCTGTAGGCCTTCTGCTCAGGTTTCTCCCTGACCGTACAGGTATTAACCAGGATCACGTCGGCCTCTTCCCACCTCACGGTCTCTTGATAGCCGCACTCCTCCAAGAGGGCGAGCATCCGCTCTGAGTCATGTTCGTTCATCTGGCAACCAAAAGTCTTAATATAAAGTTTCATGGACTACGTTGTATAAGGAAAGACGAAATTAAGCAAAACTTACTGACAGATTCAGTATTGTAAATATCTCAATAAAATAAAAATAAGCATTCTTTATTTACAATCTTCTTCGTATATTTCGAAGCTATTATTTATTTTGAAAATCTTAGTTCCGGTAACATCACATTCACTAGGGGTTGCAGTACAAATGTAGTTGTGTGAATCTGTTGTGTCGCAATTGAAATGATAGTTTTTAGAAGCGAAATCTATAGTTTCATATTCTAAATACGGTGGATCTGCCTCTTTTACATCAGCTATTGATGTGGGGTATTTATTATTGTCCACATAGTAAGATTCATATGCAGTCGCGATTGCACGTAATGCCACTTTTGCACTCTCCATACGTGCCTTTTCCGAACTTTTTAATACTGTCGGAACAAAAATAGCCGTAGTTATAGCTATTATGGGAATAACAATTACGCCTATTGAACCTAACACAATTCCCGCGATTGCCAAACCTTGTCCTTTAATGGTTTCCTTATTTTTAGAAATAGACACCAAGGCAATTATCCCCAAAACAATAGCTGCTAAACTAAAAAGAAAGCCTAAGAATGGGATAAGAAACAAACAACCAAAAACCAGACTTGTAATGGCTAAACCTAATGTCTTCTTTTTTTGTGCTTTAGTCATGTTACCCTCCTTTCTTATTCATAATAACATCTTAGAAGTATCCAGTATATGCCGTAATACAACATGCCAGCGATCAAATATTAACTTCTGCACAGAATACATCAGCACAAAGAAACCCTTATGAGAAATGTTTAGTCCCCACTCTCGGCTCAATGCCTAACTATTATATGTCTCCTCCAAAAAATGTAAAACTGATAAGTAATAACGCTTACGGAATATAAGGAGAAGGCCCTCATATAGAATCGGTTTTGCCGTGGTTGCACTCCCTAACACCCCACTGAGGGTAAGGAGGGTAATCAACTTCAAAAAAAGGCGGGGTTGACCCCCGCCCCTTTTCATCATTTCCGGACCTTGAACTGCTTGTCCAACCGCTTCATCTTCTCCACGATACCCCCGTACTCCAACTCACTATAGTTGAGCATGGCAATACCTGAAAATCCTTGTTCTCTCAGCTCAACGGACTTGCGCGATACCTTTTCCCGGATATAGTCCCAGAAGGGGTGATCGAAGGCATCGGCCGCCTCGGTGAATGTGCCATTATGCACGCAAAAGGCATGGCATGCCACGATTGGGGGACCGTCAAAATAGGAAACCGGAGAGTTGATCGTTACCGGCATCAGGGGACCGGTATGACTTCCCCGCATAAACCCTGCCACATAGTGCCCGATGCTGAAGGGTGAAAGGACCTCGCCGGTGGCAGGGAAGCCCCCCTGGACCCTCACGAGCATCACCGGGTCGTCTTTGCCCGTGTATTTCCCCGCTATATTGTGCAGGCGGGAGGTGCTTACTACTGCGGCTATGTCACCCGTGCTGCGGGAGTGGATGCTCTCAACCACAAAACGCTCGTTGTCCCGCAAGAGCGCAGCGATATCGTAGAGGTCTTCGGGTGCGTTGAGCTCGATGATTTTGTCCCCCTCGGTGTATGCCACATCCATGATGGTGAACTTGAACCCTTGAGCCATTGCAGGGCTCAACATCAAACCAGCGCAGTACATCGGATCGACAAAGGCGAGGAAGAGCGGCAGGTTATATGCCCCGGGATCGGTCTTATCAGCGGCAAAGAAGAGGAAGGGCTCGTTGGGCCGCTCCTCAAACTCCATCTCCGCCACCGCGGGCCCCATACCCTTGACATTTCCGGAGAAGGCGTCCTTCAGCAGGTCCTGCCCTGCTCCATAGAGCCCCTGTTGCTTAGCCACCTCGGTCCCCGCCACAAAGGCCTCCCAGGCCATCTTGTGGAGTGCCTCATGACCCGTTCCCTTTTGGTGGGCGAAGAGCAGGGCTATGTCATCCCCTGTGTGGCTCACGTACAGGTCATTGATCAAGCCCTTGCTGTTTTTGTCCACAAATTCTCGAACGCTGTCGATCAGTTGTTGACTGGGCTTGATATGCCCCCCTATGCTCCCTATATCGGCCTTGATAATACTCAATGTGGTCTTCATACTTTTTTCTCCTTTCTCCTCTTATTCTTCCTGTACTTTATAACGTCCATCCTTCCAGTTCCTTCACGGTGGAGTGGTTGGTCAAATCGACACATAAGGGGGTGATGGAGATATGCTGGTTCGCAATAGCGTGAAAATCCGTCCCCTCTATCTCCTCGAATCCCTGATCCGCTCCACCTAACCAATAATATTTTTTGCCTCGCGGGTCAACCTTTTCTACCACCGCATCTTCAAAGACCCTCTTGCCTTGGCGGGTGATCTTGTAGGATCGTATTTCATGTTCCTCCACGTTGGGGACGTTGATGTTTAAGAAGGTCTCCTTGGGGAGTCCCACCGCCATGATATGTGCCGCCACCTTCAGGGCAAAGTTGGCTGCCACCTGAAACTTGAAGTCCTTTCGGGAGGCAAGTGAGATGGCAAAGGCGGGTATGCGCAGAAAAGTGGCCTCAAAGGCGGCGGAGACCGTTCCCGAATATACGAGGTCTTCGCCCAGATTAGGTCCGTTATTTATCCCTGAGATGACGAGATCAGGATGCCCTTTCAGGATTCCGTACACAGCCAGAGTGACACAATCCACCGGCGTCCCATCCACCGCAAATACCCTCGGCTCGATCTCCTCCACTCGAAGGGGACGATGGAGGGTCAAGGAGTGGGCGGCGGCGCTTCGCTCTCTGTCAGGGGCCACCACATACACCTCGCCCAGGGCCTGTATCGTTGTTGCCAAGGTGCGCAGCCCCTCTGAAAAAACACCATCGTCATTGGTGACTAAAATCTTCATGATCATTTCATTGGAGGGAAAGGAAAGGAGGAGAATTGCTACCAGGATTTTTAATAGATGGTCGGGGCGAGAGGATTTGAACCTCCGACTCCTGGCACCCCATGCCAGTGCGCTACCAGACTGCGCTACGCCCCGAATCACAGGCTATCTTGGCAGATTATCCTTGCTTAGTCAAGGGCCTCCTTGATCTCCTGTAGTTCCTTTCTGACCTCCCGCAAGACCTCTTTATAGTTTTCTTCTAAAAAATCCATCGCGAGCTGACCCCTCCGCCGCCGGCTCAACTCCTGCAGCTTCTTCTTTGCCCCCGTAATGGTGAACCGCTCTTCATAGAGAAGCTTCTTGATGGTGAGGATTGTTTCCAGGTCTTCCCGTCGGTATCGGCGCTGTGTCCCCCCGAACCGTTCGGGGTGCAGCTTAAACTCCTGCTCCCAGTATCGCAGGACGTGCGGTTTCACCCCGGTGATGCGACAGACCTCCCCAATACGATAATACAGTTTATCAGGATAAACATGCTTCCCCACTACTACCACGGAAGCGGCCTCTTAGGTATTTAACAGTTTCTTTAAGGTTTGGCTTGGCCTGAAGGTCAGGACCCGCCGTGGTGCGATCTCGATCTCCTCGCCCGTTTGAGGATTTCTCCCCTTGCGGGCCTTCTTTTCCTTGACCACAAAGTTGCCAAAACCGGAGATCTTGATCTTCTCTCCTCGTTCGAGGGTTTCTTTCATGAGATCGAAGACCATCTCCACCATCTCAGCCGCCTCCTTTTTGGCAAATCCAACCCTTTCGTAGACGCTTTCAACGATTTCGGCCTTGGTCATCCCCTCACCTCCTTTAGGTTACGCCCTACCTGATCGTCAATGCAGGTACTGTGTGCAGCTGCTTCAGCACCTCCTGGTGAAAATCATTCACTTCTTCGTCGGTCAAGGTCCTCTCCCCCGACCGGTACCGAATCCGAAAAGCCAACCCCTTTCGTCCTGAGGGAATGGGGTCACCTCGATAACAGTCAAAGACCTCTACCATCTCAATACAGGTATTATCAACCCCTTGGATAATCTCCCTGAGCTCTTCCGCGCTTGTCCCTTCATCTACCACCACGGCCACATCTCGGTCCACGGAGGGGAACCGGGGTAGCGGTGTAAAAGTCACCTCTCTCCAGAAGCGCTCCGCAAGGGTAGGGAGGTCGATTTCAAAGACGAGAACGCCGGGGGGGAGCTCAGAGGCCTCCGCCACCGCAGGGTGTAGCTCTCCTACTGTCCCTACCGCCACTCCATCCACCGTTACTACCGCACCGTTGCTGGGGTGGAGATAGGAGATCCCCTCGCTGTGAGTAAAGGTCGGAGCAGGGACCCTCAACTCAGCGAGCAATTGCTCGACACACCCCTTGACATAGTAAAAATCCATCTCCTGAGGCGGGACATTCCATCCCTCTCCGGCGACCCTCCCCATCGCGAGTCCTGCCAAAGACCTTCTCTCCTGTGGTAGCTTCTCTTTCTTCTGGGTGTGGTAGACCTCTCGCGATTCAAAGATCTTCAGGTCCGTGTTGTTATAACTCAGATTATACCTGGCAGTATCCAGCAGACCAGGGAGCAAGGTGGTGCGCATCACCGACTGTCCCTCTGCAAGGGGATTGAGGAGGGCCAAAGGATGAAGCCGGGGATCCTTTGAGGGCAATCGGAGGGCCTCAAGGGCCTGGGGGGGGATGAAGCTGTAGGTGATCACCTCCGAGAATCCCAGACCGGCCAAGGCGTCCTTGGCCCGTTTCTCCATCTTTTCTAGTCGGTTTTTCCGGAGGGGTAACACCCACATCTTGGGGGTCTGAACTGGGATACGATCGTATCCCGTGAGACGCCCTATTTCCTCGATGAGGTCTATCTCCCTCGTGATATCACCTCTATAGGCGGGGGGTGACACCACCCACTCTTCTCCCTTATTGTCTTTTACCTCCATATGGAGGCGCTTCAGGATTCCGTGCACTTCCTCCCGCTCAAGGGTCATCCCCAGCACGGCGATGACCTTGGATAGACGCAGATTGATCTCTGCACGGGGGATGGGAGTTGGATAGCAATCGATGGTCCCCTGTGCAACCTCACCGCCAGCAAGCTGGGCGATGAGAGCGGTCGCCTGCAGGGCGGCATCGAGCACCCCTTCGGGATCGATTCCTCGTTCAAATCGGTACGACGATTCTGTCTGTAGACTCAAGGCCTTCGAGGTGCGCCTGGTCCCATTTGGGGAGAAATAGGCGCTCTCCAGGAGGACGCGGGAGGTGTTGTCTCGAATCTCCGAATTCAAACCTCCCATGACCCCAGCGATGGCCACCGGTCTAACAGCATCACAGATCATAAGGGTGTCTTTGTCCAGGGCCCGCTCCACCTCATCCAAGGTCACAAAGGTTTCCCCTTCCGCTGCCCGCTTCACGACGATCTCTCCCCCTTCAAGGAGATCGAAATCGAATGCGTGGAGTGGCTGGCCGTACTCCAACATGACATAATTGGTTACATCGACCACATTGTTGATTGATCTCACCCCAGCCCGCTCAAGTTTGGTCCGCAACCAGAAGGGAGAAGGGCCGATCTGCACCCCGGTGATGAACCGAGCGGAATATCGGGGGCACAGGTCTGGGTCCAGCACGGATACTCGTACCGTGTCCTCTATCCGATCGTCCCCCTCCCGAAGCTGGGGGGTTGGGGGGTGAAACCTGGCACCGGTCAAGGCAGCCACCTCCCGAGCCACACCAATCATGCTGAGGCAATCCCCCCGGTTGGGGGTGAGGGTGATTTCCAGTATATGATCTCTTACCTTGAAAAAATCCGCCACGGGAGTGCCTACGGGGGCGTCAGGGGGGAGGATCATGATGACATCAGCGTTGGAGGAGAGTCCCAGCTCTGCCTCGGAGCACATCATCCCCTCAGAGCGCTCCCCCCGGATTTGTGCCTTCTTTATCTTCAGCCCCTCGGGAAGTTCAGTCCCCACCAGGGCCAAAGCCACTTTGTCCCCTTCCTTCATGTTTCGGGCACCGCAGACGATGGGATACGCCTCCTTGCCCACCATGACGCGACAAAGGGAGAGTCGATCAGCCTGGGGATGGGGTGCAATGGAGGAAATTTGGGCCACCACCACGCCCTTCAATGCGGAGCCCACCTCCTCGATGCCCTCAACCTCCAGGCCGGCCATGGTGAGGAGATCGGCAAGTTCAGCAGGGGGGAGCTCACAATCGATATATTCTTGTAGCCAGTTGTAGCTTACTCTCATAGTTCTAAAATTGCCTAAGGAAACGAAGATCGTTGGCGAAGAAGAGGCGGATATCATTGATGCCGTACTTCAGCATGGCGATTCGCTCGATTCCCATGCCGAAGGCAAACCCCGTCACCTCTTCAGGATCATAGCCTACAATACGGAAGACCTCCGGATCAACCATTCCCGAACCGAGGATCTCCAGCCACCCGGTCCCCCCGCACACGCGACAACCCTCCCCCTGGCACATAACACACCCGATATCCACCTCGGCACTGGGCTCTGTAAAGGGAAAAAAGCTGGGGCGGAATCGCAACGGCGTCCCTTCACCGAACATCTCATGGACGAAGAACGTCAGGACCCCTTTGAGATGGGCAAAGGAGATCCCCTCATCTACCAAAAGCCCCTCTACCTGGTGAAACATAGGGGTGTGGGATATATCGGAATCGCGTCGATAGGCAGGACCAGGGGCGATGATTTGGACCGGGGGGCGCTGGCTCTCCATTACCCTAATTTGGACAGGGGAGGTGTGGGTGCGCAGCAGTACCTCGTCGGAGAAGTAGAAGGTATCGTGCATATCCCGTGCTGGGTGATCGCGGGGGATGTTGAGGGCCTCAAAGTTGTAATAATCCAATTCTACCTGTGGCCCCTCCGCCACCTGAAAGCCCATTGTGGTGAAGATATCCACCATCTGGGCCATTACCTGGGTGATGGGATGCAAGCTCCCCCGCGGCAGCCGAGTGCCGGGGAGGGTGATATCCAACCGCTCCTGTGCAAGCACCCGTTCCTTCGCCTCATCGTGAAGGCGAACGAGGGCTTCCTCAATCCGCTCCTCCAATTCTTGTTTTACGGTATTGGCTTGCTCGCCAGCCCTACGCCGCTGGTCAGGGGTGAGCTCCCGCACCCCCCTGAGGAGGAGGGTGAGGTTACCCTTTCTGCCCAGAACCTCTATCCGTATCTGGTTTGCTTCCTCTTCGGTGCTGGCCTGGGCTAGTTTTGCCAGCGCCGACTCGCGGACCGCTTGTAGGGCTTGTTCAAAAGAATCAGCCATGCTTCTTGGCTAGCTGAACGAGATCGGCAAAACCATCGGCATCATGGATGGCTATATCCGCCAAGACCTTTCTGTCTAAGGTTACATTGGACTTGCGCAGCCCTTCCATGAAACGGCTATACGTGATATCGTGGGTCCTGGCTGCGGCATTGATCCTCGTGATCCACAACCTTCGGAACTCCCGCTTTCTGACCCGCCGGTCGCGGTAGGCGTACTGCAGGGCCCGTTCTACCGCCAGACGGGCGCTGCGCAGGAGATTTCCCCGCGCCCCTTGATATCCCTCAGCCATCTTGAGGATCCGCTTTCTCTTGCGAGCTCCTCTGGCTCCTCTGGTGACCCTCGGCATGACAACGTCCTCCTCTCTTCGTTACCCGTACGGGATCAATCGCTTGATTGATTTTATATTGGTACTGTGCACGAGATCAGCACTCCTCAAGTTTCGTTTTCTCTTGGGGCTCTTTTTGGTGAGGATGTGGTTGGCATAGGCCTTCTGTCGCTTGACCTTCATCCCCGATCCTGTGATTTTGAACCTTTTTGCTGCCCCGCGGCTGGTCTTCAGTTTAGGCACACGTCACCTCCATGTAGTACTCTCTATTTTTAAAAGTCATTGCTTTTCGAATCGCTTAGTGAGGGGCTAAAATCACTACCATGCTGCGCCCCTCGAATTTAGGGGGATACTCCGCTACCCCCCATTCCTTGGTCTCCTCCATGACCCGCTCCATCATCCGTTCTCCCAAGTTCTTGTGGGCCAGTTCTCTGCCTCGGAAGACGATGGAGATCTTCGTCTTGTATCCTTCCTTCAAGAAGCGCTCGACGTTTCTGAGCTTAACCTGGAGGTCATGTTCCTCTGTTTTCGGTCTCATTTTGACCTCTTTGAGCTGTCCACCCGCCTGTTTCTTTTTACCCTCGTGCCCCTTTTTGCTCTGGAGATATTTATACTTACCATAGTCCATGATCTTACAGACAGGCGGGTCAGTTTTGGGGGAAACCTCCACCAAGTCCAACCCGAAATCGCTCGCCTTTACCAAAGCTTCTGCGACGGACAAGATCCCTAACTGGTTTCCCTCTGGGTCTATGACCCTCACCTGAGGAGACCTGATATCTCTATTGACACGGACTTGCTTGTTTTCTATGTCCTTTCACCTCCTTTAGGGTAAGATGAGCTTCTGGGATTTTGCGTTCTTTGTGAATCAAGGTCAAAAACTTTTCAAACTCCATTCCCTGGAGATCTGTTCCATCCCTTCTCCGAGGGGCTATCGTCTTTGTTTCTTGTTCCTTGTCGCCGATGACCAGCATGTAAGGGATCTTCTGCACCTGGGCCTCCCTAATCTTGAAACCCAATTTCTCGTTCCGGAAGTCCTGCTCCACCCTGATCCCCTCTTCGCATAGCCGCTGGTAAACTTCCTCGCCATACGGGATGTTTCGATCCGTGACGGTGAGGATGACGGCCTGTACCGGTGCAAGCCACAGGGGGAAGGCACCGCCATAATGTTCGATCAGGATACCGATAAAACGCTCCATGGCCCCCAGGATCACCCGATGGAGCATTACCGGACGGTGTTTTTCTCCGTCCGAACCGATATATGAGAGGTCAAAACGCTCAGGCATGGTAAAATCGCACTGGATCGTGGCGCACTGCCATTGTCTGCCCAAGGCGTCCTGTAATTTCACATCGATCTTGGGGCCGTAGAACGCCCCTTCTCCTTCGTTGACCTCGTAGGCGAGGTCCTCGTCATCGAGGACTGCCAGCAAGGCCTGAGTGGCCATCTCCCAATCCGCGTTGCTCCCGATGGACTTTTCAGGTCTGGTGCTTACCTCGAGTTCATAGGGAAAGCCGAAAACGGCCATGACGTCTTTGACAAAGGTGAGGATTGCCTGGATCTCTTCGTGCAGCTGATCGGGCCGACAGAGGATATGGGCGTCGTCCTGGGTAAATTCCCTTACCCGCAGCAGCCCGTGCAGCACACCTGATCTCTCGTGACGATGTACCGTTCCCAATTCAAAATACCGCAGGGGAAGATCTCGATAGCTGCGCTGCCTCGATTTATAGATGAGCATATGGGCCAGGCAGTTCATGGGTTTTAGTGCGTATTCCTGCTCCTCCACCTCGGTAAAATACATGTAATCCTTATAGTTGTCAAAATGCCCTGATTGCTTCCAGAGGTTCAACTTCAGGATCTGAGGACCGATAACAAGATGGTATCCCCTCCTGAGATGCTCGCCCCGCTCAAAATCCTCCAGGATGGAACGCAGCAGGGCCCCCTTCGGGTGATAGATGACGAGTCCGGCCCCTGCCTCCTCATGGATGCTGAAGAGATCAAGCTCCTGCCCCAGGCGGCGGTGATCCCTCCGCTTGGCTTCCTCCAATATCGCAAGGTATTCATCCAACTCCTTCTGCGTAGGGAAGGCCGTACCGTAGATTCGCTGCAGCATCTTGTTATGTTCATCACCCCGCCAATAGGCGCCGGCTACGCTCAGGAGTTTGAAGGCCTTGATGCCCCCGGTTGAGGGCACGTGGGGGCCGCGGCAGAGATCGACAAATGCATCGTGCCGATAGAGGGTGACCGCTTCGTCTTCGATTGCCTGCAGGAGCTCTACCTTATACAGTTCCCCCTCTTTTTTAAAAAATTGCAGGGCCTCTTTCTTAGAGATCTCCTCCCGTTCGAACGGGTAGTCTTGGGCGATGATCTCTTTCATCCTGGCTTCGAGCTTAGGAAAATCATCGGGGGAGAAGGTGCCTTCGTAGTCGAAGTCATAGTAGAAACCGTCCGCTGTCGAGGGGCCAATAGCGAGTTTGACCCCGGGGAAGAACTCCTGGACCGCCTGGGCCATGACATGGGACGCACTGTGCCTCAACTTCAGGAGGGCATCGTCTTCTTTTTTCTTGGTTGCAGGATGACGGACCATCTGTCAATTTCTCACAAAAAACTAAGGAAAGGCATCATTAATATAAGTAAAAATTAATGACGCCTTTCCTCTTAAATAATTAAAATATGCTGATGCGCGTGACCCTTTCCCTTTTTATCATGAAATAATAAAGACAAATGGTAGGCACGGACGGTTTCGAACCGTCGACCTCTACCGCGTCAAGGTAGCGCTCTCCCCCTGAGCTACGTGCCTATCTTATTAACTCCCTGTTTTGATAACAATTTCCCCCTTTTTTGTCAAGGGGTAAATTGTTCCTCGCCTGGTAGGGTTAGGGCTGAGATGAACGCCTCTTTACCTGCCACCCTCCATATCTGCACTCCAGGTCGCCATCGAGACAGGGGGTCTTTCTGGGACCTGATAAGTGAGGGTTGCGCTGGCCTTCCCTGTTTTCAGCGAGACAGGGTATTCAAAGACCACGGTCTTTTGAAAGGGGATCCCGGTGTTTTTCTGCGTCGAAAAGATCTCTTGCTTTGTAAATACCGCTTTGCCCTCTGGGTCCGATACTGTGGTGGTGAGTACGATGCGATAGTCGCCATATTTTCCCGTGGGCATGTTGTGATCCGCTGTCTTGTTGGTGAGGGATATCGTGACCGACCCCGCACCTATCTCGCCGGTGATGGAGGCTGCTTCTTTTAAGAGTTCTTCGTACATCTGGACATGCTGCCCTACCATCCGTTTCGGCACTAACGAGGCGATCGGAAACCCCTGGACCGACTTCCTCTCCACCCTCGGCATGTGACATTCCTGACACTGCTTTTGCGAACCGCTCGCCTTCCACTCCTGATAGGCCGGCATATGACATCCAGCACAGAATTCAGACTTCAGCATCGACTCCTCTTGCTTGGTCTCGTGCTTGGAAACAAGGTCATAGGGACCGTAGATCATATTATTTCTCAGGTGGCAGGTGGTGCAGTTGATCCCCTCCTCGATGTGGACCGGTTTGAGCTTAAGGGCCTTCTCTTCTGCTATCTCTTGGGCGGCATGGCAGGGGAGACATGCCTGCTCCTGGTAGCCCTTCGTTGCCTGTTTGAACGGGTCGTTGTCATAGGCCTTTGCATGATAGCTCTGTGACCACTCCTCGTAGATCGTTTTATGGCACTTGTTACACTCCGAGGCCTTTACCGTCTTGTCTCCCATCTCCAGCAGATAATCATACTTGGCCCCCACTAAGATGAGCAAGCCGACCATCAATCCTACAATAATTAGGCTTTTTTTCATGATCCCCCCCATTCTTTAAAGCATAGATTAAAGGGAACAAAGATGACCACATATCTTCACCAATAGTAACTGTAGGAGAATTGGGAGGTTCTGTCAAGAGTAGAGGGGTTTTCGACGATGTGCAATGGCCGGGAGAGCCTTTTTAGTGTTTGAAGAATGGGGTTTTTTATGCATATAATACAGTTACGACGCTATTATAATGGGGGGGTTAATAAGTACCCATCAGCAATACTCATTTCCTTTGAACCTTTTTTAGCCGGGAGGGACTCATTGGTGAAGTAGAGAGTTATTAGGAATGGGGCCGTCAGGCTCTCACAGAAAGGAGGGGGGTAAGATGGAAAGGATATTGGGTATCGGTTTTTTGGTGGTAACGCTTACAATGGTTTTTACGTTCACGGCATTTACAGAGCATGCAGGGGCGGGGTCCGGGCAATTTGTCCTCAAGAGCCCGGCGTTTGCCGAAAAAGGTAAGATCCCCGCCAAGTACAGCCGCAAGGGGGATGATGCGTCTCCGCCTCTCACCTGGCAGAATCCCCCGCAAGGCACTAAATCCTATGTCCTTACGGTTGAGGATCCTGATGCGCCTGCCGGCACGTTCACGCACTGGGTTATCTTCAATATCCCCGGAAATGTAACGGGTCTGCAGGAAGGAGTGCCGAAGGAGAAGGTGTTGGACAATGGTGCCGAGCAGGGGAGGAATGATTTCGGCTCTGTCGGCTACGAAGGGCCTGATCCTCCAGCAACGCACCGATACATATTTACGCTTACGGCCCTTGATGTGGAGAAGATTAAAAGGCCGAGCAAGAAGATACTCAAAGAGCACACCCTGGGAGAAGCGACCTTAACAGGGATGTATCCGTAGGGAGTGGATCGGTAATGAGCCCTTGACGGAGTGCCGAGAATAAAGAAGGGTTTGCTTCTCAAGAATTTAGCAGTCAATATAGCCCCTCTTATAGAGGGGACTTTACGTTGTTTGAGGAGGCGGGATGTGATAAGGTACGTGTACAACAACTGGCGGAAAAAGGGTGAGATTTATTATTATCTTATAATGACCAACGAGGAGGATATAGTATGTCGTTAGCAGGCAAGATTGCATTGGTGACAGGCGCCTCAATGCCGAAAGGCATCGGCAGGGCCATTGCCCTTACCTTGGCCAGACACGGGGCGGACGTCGCGGTGACCGGTTTTAGTCATGTGGAAGGGGCCCAGGCTGTGGCCGAAGAGATACGGGCCCTCGGCCGCAAATCGATGGCGATCAAAATGGACGGAAGGGAGTATGCGAATGTTCAGAAGGGCTTTGCCGCTATAAAAGATGAGCTGGGGCCTGTGAATATCTTGGTGAACAATGCTGCCCTCATGGGTCACAATATTACCATTGCCAAGACCACCATAGAGGAATGGGATAATGAGGTGAAGATCTGCCTGAATTCCGCCTTCTATTGTATCAAGGAGGCATGGGAGGATATGCGTGCCAATCAGTGGGGCCGGATCGTCAATATCACCTCTGTTGCCGGTGTCCTGGGCGGTTATGCACAGACGAGCTACGGTGCTGCCAAGGCGGGCCTGATTGCCCTGGCGAAGTCGGTAGCTTTGGAGGGGGCCCGATCCAATATCACTGCAAACTGCGTGTTAGTCGGATTAGCCGCTACGGACGCCTCTTCGTTGCTCAAACCAGAGGCCCTTGAAAAGGTCGAGAAGAGGACAGCCATCGGCAGGTCTGCTGATCCTCAGGAGATTGCCGATGCCGTCGCCTATGTGGTATCGGATAAGGCCCGGTACATGACTGGAGCTATGGTGAATATGTTGGGCGGTCTTGACCTATTCGTCTTCTAGGGTCTCTTCCCCTGAGAAGCTGAAGAGGATCAACAAGTGCACGAGAACCCGCTTTTGTTGCCTGAGGAAGTATTTCACTCTTTATTATGACAATTGTTGACAAGTCTATAGTATTAGTTTCATAGTTATACATTGATAAACCTGTTACCCTTCAAATAAATTCGTGAGGCAACCAGCTATGAGATTACACAACAAGGTAGCGATTATTACCGGCGGCGGCAAAGGCATAGGCAGGGCCATCGCCTCAGCATTTGCCGCAGAAGGGGCGAGCGTGGTGATGGCAGCCCGAACCCGCGCAATACTGGAGGAAGCGGCTGAAGAGATCCGGGCTCAGGGAGGGGACGCGAAGGCCATACAAACCGATATCACCGACGAGCGGCAGATAGAGCGGATGGTGGCAGAGACCATCCAGGCATACGGCAGGATCGATATATTGGTCAATAACAGCGGCATTGCCGGGCCGACAGCCCGGGTGGTAGATTTGGATTTAGCGGCGTGGAACGAGGTGCTCGCCATCGACCTGACCGGAGGCATGCTCTGCGCCAAACACGTGCTCAAGCACATGATCCCGCAAAAAAGCGGTGTCATCATCAATATCGTCTCCGAGGGGGGGAGGTCAGGGGATGGCAGATCAGGGTATCCGATGCGCAGTCCGTACTGTTGTTCCAAGGCAGGGCTCATCGCCCTCACCGAGACGCTGTCCATCGAGGTTGGGGAATATAATATCCGCGTCAACGCCATCAGTCCTGCAGCCGTCAGGGGAGAACGGATCATCAATGTCGTGAAAGGGAGGTCTGAAGCCACGGGCCTTCCCTTTGAGGAAGTCATGGGGAAGCTCGTCGAGAATTATTCGCTCAAAAGGCCGGCTGAGGAATCAGAGATAGCAGCGGCAGCCGTTTTCCTGGCGTCGGACGAGTCAAGCGCCATTACGGGGCAAACACTGGTTACCAATTGTGGCCAACACATAATTCATTAGTAAAGGAGATATAACGTGTCATCATCGCTCGAAGCCAACAAAAAAGCCGTTCAAGAGTTCTACGACTTCGTCATCAACAAGAAAGACTTCGAATCTGCGAGAAAATACATGGGGGGCCGATACAAACAGCACAATCCCCTCGTGGCAGACGGGCCGGAGGGGCTCAAGGCCTTCATCGAATTCCTCAAAACGAATTTTCCCGAAGCCAGGAGCGAGATCAAGCGGGTCTTAGCGGATGGTGACTATGTCATTCTCCATGTACACTCCATACGCCCCCCCAACCTGCGAGGACGGGCCATCATCGAGATATTCAGGCTGGAGAACGGCAAGGTCGACGAGCATTGGGATGTCATCCAGGAGATCCCCGAAGAGTCCGCCAATTCCAACGGAATGTTCTAATTTTGTAGAGCTACACGAGGGTCGAACCCCGGCAGAATGTGCCACCAGCCGTGGTTCGACCCTCTTTTTTTAATACCGTCCCCGATTAACTAATTCCAGCGGGCAACCCAGTCCGAGATCATCGCGGACAGCTTCTCCCTTTGGGGCTCATCGAGTTTGTTGCTGAATGCGAGCATGAGGTCGAAGGTGTTGTTGATCCTCTGCGTTTTATCGGAGAGGACCCCTTGGAACAACCGGGTCATCTGTGTCACATCCGGCTGCTGCTGCGCGCCCTCCCTTTTGATTACCTCCATAGCCTCTTGTCTCTGTGTCCATCCCTCTTGGAAGTTTTGATGGATCTGTGCCTTGAGGTTTTCAAACTCGGTCTTTTGCTCGGGGCCCAATTCGAGCTTGGCTGCGGTCTTGTTAAGATGCTTGATGAAAATAGCCTCCACTTTGCGCTGGTCGTCCATCCGAGCACCACAGGAAACAAAGCTCGCCCCGAGGATGAGCAGTAAAGCCACAAGGGCAATGCCGTACATTCTTTTCTTCATCTTCTATCCCCTCCTTACCAAAGCGTTTATTATTATATAATACCCCTCTATAGGTAAAACAAGGCCTCACCTTATTCCCTAACATGGTGGGAAGGGTTGACAAAGTTATTGAATATATTTCATAATCTTGCAGTGATATAAGACTGCTTATATGCAGTAAAATCTAAGGTTATAATCATGATAATACACGCTCCGGCATTACATCGGCAAGAAGAAGCAACGGCAGAAAACATAGCGGAAATTGTGCGCCTCCTTCAGGGGAAAGATAGAGCTTTTGCTTTTGTTAGACAAACGAGCATGACATTTATACAAACACTGTGGATTCCTGGAGGATATATCCTTGCATACCAGGAAAATGATATTATGCATATTTACAG
>CAYWLI010000022.1:0-23206 GCA_964459135.1 uncultured Thermodesulfobacteriota bacterium
CATCGCCATCTGCTTGAGAAATGGGACCTCTTATAGAGACTTCTTCCTCTCCAAGAAACCGATCATGGCAGACCTCCACGGTATAAACGCCGCACTGGTCACAAAAAAAGTATGAATCGATATATTCATCTCCCATGATGCCGCCGAATATGGACGCACGAAAACCTTCCTTGCTCTGCCAATCGAACTCCCTTCCGCATTGGGAACATGTGATCATATGAGCTTCAGAACGTTGTTCATGTCAAGGAGCGACCCCGATACCTGGAAGTTTTTCACCAGTGAGGTTGATTGCCGATTTTTTGCCCCATCACCTCCAGTGTATCACTGACCACAACAAAGGCATCCGGATCCAAACGGTGAATTAACCGCTTGAGACGTGCTAGCTCTCTAAAGGTTATCACCGTATAAACCATTCGGTGCTCCTTGCCGGAAAATCCCCCCTGGCCGCGAATAATGGTTACCCCTCGGTTGATCTCTTCGATAATACCCTTAGAAATTTCCTTCCATCGTGGTGATATGATGTAGACTGCCTTTCTCTGACTGAACCCGGTAACCACTATATTAAGGATGTAGGATGCGACGAAGAGGTAGATGAGCGTGTACAGTGCACTCTCAAGGGAGAGGAGGACAGCTGCTGTAAGGAGGATGACGCTATTAAAGGCCAGGATGGTGGTTCCCAGACGAATAGAGAAGCGTTTTATAAGGACGACGGAGAGGATGTCTGTTCCCCCTGCCGAGCCCCACGATCTGAGTATAATACCGGAGCCTACGCCTGAAATAATCCCCGCCAGCAGGGCGCTGAGTAGCTGATCATTGATCGGCAGACTCACCTGAAGCCATTGCACCGCAGCCGAGAATATGAACATACCTACTATGCTGAAAAGAAAGAAACGGCGCCCGACAAACTTCCAACCCAGTATAAAAAGCGGTATGTTAAAGAGAAAATAGAGTCCTCCAACAGGCAAGAAAGGGAGGAGGTAATAGATCACCAGAGACAAGCCGGTGAAGCCTCCGCTTAAAAACTGACGGGGAATTAATATGCCGTTGATTGCCACGGCACACAGAGCGCTGCCCACGATGATGAGGCCAACATGCCATAGTATTTGGCCCAGGCCCGCCGCTTCAGATCGCATGCCACGTACCACCTTCATCAACACCTCCGAACATCTGCACTGTTAGTTGTAACGGTTCTCAACTAATATGAAAAGTCAATCAACGATTTGACCCTTTTTCTTCTTTTTAAATTCGGTTTCTCTGTTTAGGTGAAATCCGATATATGCTGGCCTCAAGCTGTTTCCAAAGACTTATCTTACTCGTCCTTCCAGTTCCAATTTTTGCCGCCTTTGAAGACGCCCGCGTTCATTTCGTTGCTGATAAAAAGGTTGGCTTCCGGGAAGCGTTGGACCATGGCGTAATAGAAGCCGCCCTCGTCTGTGGTCTTGGCCAGTACCTCTTCCGTAGCGATCAGGTAATCTTTGGTAAAACTATACGACGAGGAATCGAAAGGCATGCTCGGTTTCTGATGGCCGGGAATGATAACCTCTGCGCCCATCTTTTCCAATCGTTCGATGTCTCGTATCCATTGCTGACGCTCCTCTGCCGTAACCTCGCAGGTAAAGGGGTGCGCCTGGTTAAACAGGACGTCGCTGCCAAAGAGGGTCTTTATAGAAGGTATCCAGACCACTGAATTGTATTTCATGTCGCCCATGACGTCTGGAATAATCTCAATCCGCTCTCCTTCCAGCTCGATGTAGTTCTGGCTGAGAGGCTCGATAGTGACGGTTTTGCGGCATACATTGGTAGGTCCGATAACTGTTTCCCAGTGCTCGAGTTTTCCAAAGAACTGATGATTGATGGTGCGGGCCACCGAAGCCAGCGCGGTGATCCGGGCGGACGGAAAGGCCTCCGCAATGACCCCCAGGCCGAAGTAGTGGTCGGGATGGGCATGTGTCACATAAATCGTTTTGAGGTCTTTGCCGGTCTCCGCTATCTCCGCGATGACCCGATGGGCATTCGATAATGTCCACTGAGCATCAATCAGAACAGCATCAGTCTTGCCCATCACGATGACGGAAGCGACTTCAAAACCTCTTTCATCGCTGAAGAAAACCTTGGTAGACAGCGCATTCGATCCGTGGGTGTTGATTCTCACTTCCATAGACTAGCCTCCTCTAATATCGTGATTTTACTTTAGCAAGAAATGCAGTAACCCGCAATAGATTCTCAATGCTGTTTAAACGTGGGTTTCTTGTTCATGAAGTCAATGAGATCAGAACCTTGTCCCATGTCAAGACGCGACCCCGATCCCTATCTTAAGTCCACATTCATTCGAGCGACAGAGAAATACGGTCCACGACCTCCAGCAAGGCGCTCATCTTCTTCTGATTATACACATATTCGTTGGAGATGAGCCCCCATCCTTCAGAAGTGAACCTGATCCGGGCATAGAAGAGGAATGGATCTTTCAGGTCCCCTTTTTTTATCGCTCGGATGCTGAGGAACGGCGCACATGCTATAAGGGCGTCCTGAAGGAGAGGGGACAACGGGTCAAGCTTTCCGTCCTGCGTATAGAAGACAAAGCGTGAGGAGAGCAACCCAATGGCATCCTTGCCTACCGCGTGCAGTCCGTATCCGGGATCAAGCTTATAGCGGTCCCCGGCAATATGCACCTCCTGGCTGAACGGCAGGGGGCGGATCTCGAAAAAAACAATGGTAAACTGATGCTCCCATTTCCTCTTACTGTGTGGTGTTCGGAACACGGAACGATTGATCAGTGCGAAAAACCTGTTCGTCCAGCTGTTGTGCTGCCCGTAGGCCAGCTTGACCCTCCAGGGAGAAGTCTCCCTGACGGTTGACAGCTTGTAGGTGTGAAACATGATCGGAGTCAGTCGCTCAAGCGCATCCTTCAATTGTGGGTCATCCGGCCGGACCGGGCTATATCCCTTCCGTTCGAGGCTCCTGAGAATCCTCGCTGCCTTACGTGGTGCCCTGAAGAAGGTCCAGTAGAAGACGAATAGAATGAAAAGGATAAAAAAGACGCTGAAGATAAACGGCAGATTGTCATTTAGGCGAAAGAGAATCTCCTTGATGGCGGGGTATTGATTGAGAATCCGATCAAGGGGCGTCATGAACATATTTCTCCGTTAAGCAGCAAGGCAACGGTGCGGAGCAAAAAAGGGACTCTAGTATACATACGATTTCCTATCTTATTTTTGCCAATTACCTTATGCACCTACGTCCCCTTGTTTCTCTCCTTGGCAGCCATTATTCTTTTTTCATAAGCTCTTGGTTTTCTCTCTTCGCCTTCTCAATTTCTTCTAGCGTTAACCGTTCGATATTGAGATGCTTATTATCCTCAACATAATCGTTGAACCACGACAAAGCTAGGTCGTCCGCCTCCTTTTCTTGGGCGGCAATTTCTTCTTGTGTTAACCTATCCAGCAGGGGAGATAGGTGCTGCTTGACAGCATGCGCAATTTCATGAAGTACAGCAAATACAAAGTACCTTTCCTTGCTATCATCACCCCCTGCAGGTAGAATTCTCTCTGACAACAGAATTATCTCGTGTTGCTCACAAATAGCTCTAGCAACTCTGCACGCATCTTTCTCCGCTGTTGAAAAAAAGGCTAACTTATCCCCGAACTCACGAAGGATGTTTGACGGGAGATACTTTAGCACATATCTGACCCAAGGGTCATACTTCGAACCACAACTGATAATTATATTCGGACGATCTGCATTCATTCGTCATGACCTTTATAATAAACTCAGATGTCAAACGCAGTTATTTGCAAAAATGGCGATGTTGATGTATAGACAACTTCCTCTCCCTATTTTTGCCAAGTATCTCATACCCCTACGTCCCCTTATTGTCCCGCCGTGCCTCAAAAATCAGCGGAGCTACGCCGCCCCAGATAGCATCAGTTCCTTGTTGCACGAACCCCACGACATCAGTGTGTAAACTTCGGCGATCAAATCTTGTCTGAAGTGAATATGCCATATCCTCCAGGGGGCTATTTCGATAGTCAAGATAGCCTGATTGCATTAGGCCCGCTCCGTACGACAACAAGAAATTGTCTACTCCCAACCTTTCCCACTGGATGACATGAACGAGCTCATGGAAGCAAAGGCTCTCTGTTTGACGAAGGTGGTTGATGAAGAACGTATTCTTATACGTTATGCCATCCATAGACATGTTTTCCATCGCCGCAAACTCAGACAAGCCCATACTGCCCACTGGAGGGAAAGGCGGCTTTGCAGTCACTACCACAAGCTGCGATCTTTCCAGCAAGTCCTTAGAGAATATCTGCGGAAGCCTCGCGTAACCAAGCTTGATAACGGGAACGGCCTGCTCTTTGTGCCTTTCCAAAAGGTTATTAATCCATTCTCGCAGTGCAGGTAGGGTTAATCGAAACTTCCTTATAAGATCAAGTTGAATCATGATCTATTCGTCTCCTAACGCTGCGGGTCATCGTGGCTAGGCCCGGAACGTTGTTCACTATTTTCAAATTCCGTCACCTACCGCTATCCTCTTTCTCGACATTCCTTTAATCATCTTATTTTAAGTCCCACTTTTCAATGAATTGCTTCCCTTTATCAGTCAATTGATAAATCGCATCTATTATCTGTTTTTCATTTTCATAGGTGGAAATAAAATCTGCCAATTCGAGGAAATGTAATTCTACGAGATGATTAACTAAATAGGGAGAAGCGACAACTAACTTATGCCTGTATGCTTCTTTTAAGGCGTTCACACCTTGTTGAGTCAGTGTCTTGCAGACCAGCCGTTTCTTAATAATATTTAGATCTTGTTGAGACGGCCCTTTCCCCTCGTGATAGAGGTGATGGCAATTGTGGCAAAGTATAATCTTGTTGTCGTATGACTCATCTTTGGGATCTAGTTGAATTATGTGATGTATTGTTAATACGCGGTAGTCCTTAATACCACAGTAAGCACATGATCCGTCAGTTTCTGAGAATAACATTTCTTCAATATCAGCCATATTATTTAATACCCTTTTTAGTGTTTAATATTGACATTTTCTGTTTACTTCTTACATGGATAAAACATAGCACACGTTAAGAATGCTGAAAAGAAAAAATCATTAATAAAAAAGGGGGAATAAGAGAATATTCCCCCAAGATTAGTATCTGATTACAGATAACTGTCTACCGATTACTATCTTTTACGTCCCCATCTCCCACGAACTGAGATACTTCTTTTGTTCCGGTGTGAGGGTGTCGATCGCAACCCCCATGGCCTTGAGCTTGAGGCGGGCGATCTCTTTGTCGATCTCTTTTGGAACGGGATAGACCCGCTTCTCCAATTGCTTGGCGTTCTTGGCCAGATATTCGGCAGCCAGGGCCTGGTTGGCAAAGCTCATATCCATGACACTCGAAGGGTGCCCCTCGGCTGCAGCCAGGTTCACCAGACGCCCCTCACCCAGGACGTTGATCTTTCTCCCGTCGGAGAGGGTATACTCCTCCACAAACTCCCTGACCTGGCGCTTGTTGGTTGCTATCTCTTCGAGACCTTCTAAATCCAACTCCACGTTGAAGTGCCCGGAATTAGCCACAATAGCACCGTCCTTCATCAATGAGAAGTGCTCCTTTCTGATGACCTGCATGTCACCGGTCAAGGTGACGAAGAAGTCGCCGATCTTGGCGGCCTCGGCCATAGGGAGGACCCGGTAGCCGTCCATCACGGCCTCCAGGGCCCGCAAGGGATCCACCTCGGTGACGATCACGTTGGCCCCCATCCCCTGGGCACGCATGGCCACGCCGCGTCCGCACCACCCGTATCCGCAGACCACAAAGCAGGAGCCGGCCAGTAGGCGGTTGGTGGCCCTGATGATCCCGTCAATGGTACTCTGCCCGGTGCCGTAGCGGTTGTCAAAGAGGTGTTTGGTGTCGGCGTCGTTCACCGCGACCACCGGGAACATCAGCACACCTTCCTCTTCCATGCTGCGCAGGCGGATGACGCCGGTGGTGGTCTCCTCGGTACTCCCGAGGATGTTCTTTGTCAGATCCTCACGTTCCTGGCTTGAAAGTCCTTCGGCCCACTGTTTGACAGGCGGAGCAAGCTCACCCATCCTCCCCCAGCCGATCATGTGCAGGGCGGAGACCAGATCCGCACCGTCATCCATGGTGATGGCAGGGCGATGAGCAATGGCCTGCTGGATGTGTTGATAGTAGGTGGTGTTGTCCTCCCCCTTGATGGCGAAGGTCGGTATCCCCATATCAGCTACCAGCGAGGCAGCCACGTCATCCTGGGTGCTCAAGGGGTTGGAGGCGCACAACGCCACCTCCGCCCCTCCGGCCTTGAGGACCTCGGCCAGGTTGGCCGTCTCGGTAGTGATGTGCAGGCAGGCGGATAGCCTGATCCCCTTGAGGGGCTTTTCTTTGGTAAAACGTTCTCTGATAAGTTTCAAAACAGGCATCTCGTGCCCGGCCCACTCGATTCTGAGTTTTCCCTTCTCAGCCAGTTTTTTGTCTTTGATGTCGCAGTCCAAAATTGTCACCTCTCTCGTTCATATAATTTTGTAGTAATCTAAAAAGCACTAACAGAATTTAGGGATTTCATCAAATAGGAGTCAATCCCGCCCCACTTTGTATAAAAATCTGAATGGCGGGATGTCGCAGAGCGACAGGATTCTAGAAAAAATATTTCCTATAACCCCTAGAACCCTTGAATCCTAGAATCCTCGAACCCTTTTTTTATTTTGTCCCGGCTGCCTTTTTGAGATCGTCAACCCTGTTTGTCTGCTCCCAGGTGAACTCCGGCTCATTTCTGCCAAAGTGGCCATACGAGGCCGTCTTTTTATAGATAGGGCGCAGGAGGTTCAGATACTCGATAATCCGTGCGGGCCTGAAATCAAAGACCTCCCGGATGATCCTGGCGATCTCGTTGGAAGGGATTTTCCCCGTCCCCTGCGTGTCCACCATAAAGGAGAGGGGTTCGGCCCTGCCGATGGTGTACGCGATCTGAATCTCACACCTGTCCGCCAGGCCGGCAGCTACGACGTTTTTTGCCGCGTGCCGGGCCATGTAGGAACTGCTACGGTCCACCTTGGAGGGGTCCTTCCCTGAAAAGGCACCGCCCCCGTGACTGGCCTGCCCGCCATACGTGTCAACGATGATCTTGCGACCCGTCACTCCGCAGTCCGCCAACGGCCCTCCGGTTACAAACCTCCCGGTCGTATTGACGTAGTATTTTGTGTCTTTATCCCTCAGCCCTTCGGGTATGACGAGCTTTATCACCTCTTCGATGATCCCCTCTTGAAGCACCTCGGACTTAACATCCGGGGTGTGCTGAGCAGCAATGACGACGGCATCCACGCGCACCGGTTTATTGTCGACGTATTGGACCGTTACCTGGGATTTGCCGTCAGGCCGCAGGAAATCGAGGATGTTGGCCTTGCGGACGTCAGCAAGTCGCTTGGTGAGTTTGTGGGCGAAGGCGATGGGCATGGGCATGAGCTCAGGGGTCTCAGTGCAGGCGTAGCCGACCATGAGCCCCTGGTCACCAGCACCCTGGTCCTCACCGTTGACCCCTCTCGCGATATCCGGCGATTGCTGATCAATAGAGGTCAGAATCGCGCAGGTCTCCCAATCAAAACCCATGGCGGAGTCGTTGTATCCGATCTCCTTGATGGTCGCCCGGACGATGCCGGGCATGTCCGCATAGCACTCGGTGGTGATCTCACCCGCAATCAGGGCGAGGCCGGTCGTCACCAGGCATTCACAGGCGACCCTCCCGTGGGGATCTTCTTTAATGATGGCATCCAGGATGGCATCAGAGACCTGATCAGCCACCTTATCAGGGTGCCCCTCCGTTACTGACTCGGATGTGAACAAAAAATCGGTCATAGACATATACGTAATTCCTCCTTTTTACTTTATTCCATACAGTGAATGAAGTCCTCTGGAAATCGCTCGGCCATCTCCTTCCGGATAAAGTACTCGGTTTCTTTGGCGGTGGAGAATTGCAAGACCTTCTTCAGGAGACCTTCGCCGTCGGTTCGGGTAGAAAGCCGCAGGACCTTTTTTACCCGGGGTATGGCAATGGGATGCATACTCAACTCATCAAGCCCCAACCCCAAAAAGATCAGGGTATAGAGGGGGTCGGCAGCCATCTCCCCGCAAATCCCTACATCAATATCCACCTCATGGGCACAATCTACCACCCCTTTCATATGACGCACAATGGCGGGGTGGAGGGGCTCGTAGAGATAGGATACGTATTTGTTTACCCGATCAATGGCCAGGGAATACTGTATGAGGTCATTGGTGCCGATGCTGAAAAAATCGACCTCGCGGGCGAGGATATCAGCGGTGATTGCGGCAGAGGGAATCTCTATCATAACCCCCAAGGGAATCGCCGGATCGAACTCGAAACCCCTCGCCCCCAGCTCTTCTTTGACCTCATCAAGGATGGCCTTCACCTCCCACAGTTCTTCCACCCCGGAGATCATGGGGAGCAGAATCTTGACCTTGCCGTAGTGACTGGCCCGCAAGATCCCCCGCAGCTGGGCCTTGAAGATGTCCTGCTCCATAAGGCAGAACCGAATGGCCCGCAGCCCCATAGCCGGATTTACCTGCTCGGCCAGTTCAATATGGGAGGAAAACTTGTCTCCCCCCAGGTCGAGGGTCCTGATAGTAACAGGGTACGGTGCTGTCTCCTCCATCAGTTTTTTGTAAACCTGAAAGTGCTCCTCCTCATCGGGGAGGGTCTTTCTGTTTAAATAGAGGTATTCGGTACGATAGAGGCCTATCCCCTCGGCCCCGTACTGAATCACTGAGGGGACCTCCTCGATCAGTTCTATGTTGGCCTGCAGGGTGAGATGGTGACCATCCTGCGTTTCGGCACTGAGGGTAGAGTATTTGAGGAGTTCCCGCTCGAGATAGCGGTAGTGTTGCTGCTTGAGTTGATATGCCTTGATAGTTGACTGCGAGGGGTCAATGATCACCACCCCTTCGGTCCCGTCAATGACAATTGTCTCCCCACCGGCTACCGATGCGGTGACCTCCTCCAACCCTACGACCGCAGGAATCTCCAGGGAACGTGAGACGATGGCCGTATGAGATGTCTTTCCTCCTATGTCGGTGACAATGCCGATTACCCGTTGGAGGTTTAACTGGATCGTATCCGCGGGAGACAGATCGTGGGCCACGACGATGACGTTCTCTTCGAGGTCTTCCACCTTTCGAAGATCCCCTCCAATAAGGTTGCGGTGGATCCGCTCCACGACATGTTTGATGTCCTCTTTCCTCTCTTTGAGGTATTCGTCTTCGATGGCGTCGAAGGCCTCGGAGATCTTGTCGAAGGTGACCTTTAGGGCCCATTCCGTGTTCACAAGTTGCTCTTTGATCATCGTGATGGTTTCATCTCGCAACATGCGGTCTTCCATCACCTTGAGGTGAACATCGAGGATGTACGAGTGTTGGCTGAATCCCTTTTCTAAGATCCGTTGCTTGACTTCCTCCAGTTGTTCTTTTGATTTCTCGATGGCCTTTTCGAACCGTTTGACCTCGGCAGCTACCTGTGCCGCTACGATCCTGCGGGGAACGAACGTAGGATGCTGCCGCTCCAAGAGTGCAGCCTTCCCGATAACGATTCCCGGTGAGACCCCGATCCCCTTCAGGATCTTCTCTTCACGGATGGATAGCGTGTTCTTTTTCACCGAATTTGTCCTCGATCAGCTTGCCTATCTCTGCAACGGCCTCCTTCGCATCTTTGCCTTGAGCCCTGATAACAACCTTCGAACCCTGGCCAGCAGCAAGTAACAAGAGGCCCATAATGCTCTTTGCGTTGGCCTTGATCCCGTCCTTATCCATTGTGATGGTGGATACAAAGTTACTGGCCACCTGGACCACCATATTGGCCGCCCGGGCATGGAGACCCAGTTTGTTCTTGATGATGAATATTTGCTCCTCGACCAGCTCCACAATTATTTTTCCTCTCCGGTATTTCTTTCCAATATCTCACTCGCCAGGTGGATATTCTTTTGCCCGTACGATTTGATAAACGAGGCGAGCTCATCAAGCGTCTCCTCCTCTCTGAGGGTAGACAGCTTGATCAGCATCGGAAGATTGACCCCCGTGACAATCTCCACCTTCCCCTTCTCCTGAAATGAGAGGCTGATATTGGAGGGGGTGCCTCCGAACATATCGGTCAATATCAAGACCCCCTTGCCCGCATCCACCTTTTTGATGCCCTTCTTGATCCGCTTCTCCACTTCTTCTATGGGATCAGAAGGATCGATGGAGATAGGCTCTATCCCCTCTACCGTGCCGACGATCTGTTGTGTGGCCATGAGGAACTCATCCGCCAAGGCCGAGTGAGTAACGATCACAATCCCTATCATCTGCTTCATATCAACCTCGCTCTACATCTCGGTGTCTGACCGTGACCCTTTGATCTCGTTGCCCCAGCATTTCTGCCACGCGCTCGGTGATCACGACAGAGCGATGTTTCCCCCCGGTACAGCCTATGGCAATAGTCAGATATGATTTCCCTTCCTTTGTATACAAAGGGATCAGATATTCGATCATCTCGCTGAACCGTTGGAGGAACGGAGTGGTTTCTTCCTGCTTCAGGACGTAGTCCCTGACCTGTGTATCCTTGCCGGTGAGCCCCCGGAGCTCACTGACAAAAAAGGGATTGGGGAGAAGACGAACATCCATCACTATGTCGGCCTCCGTAGGGATCCCATAACTGTACCCGAAGGAAAGGAGCGTTACCTTCATGCGCTGAGTCGTCGCGGGGAGGAGGCGCTCCATAATAACACCTCGCAATTGATGGACGTTGAGAGTCGATGTATCGATGACCTCATCAGCGATCTCCCGGAGAAACGCCATCTCACCGCGTTCCCCCCTCACTGCTTCAGGGAGGGACAGCCCCCGTTCTTTTTCCACGGGATGGCTGCGTCTCGTCTCGCTGTAGCGCCTGATCAGTACTTCGTCCGTCGATTCAAGAAAGAGAATTTTCACCTCATGCCCCTGGTTCCTCAAGTCTTGGGCCACCTTTTGGAAACCTTCCAGAAATTCCTTTCCCCTGATATCCACCACGATGGCCACCTTCGAGAGCCCCCTCGTGGAGTGTTGGCAGAGTTCGATAAAGGTAGGGATAAGGGTTGCCGGCAAATTGTCTATGCAGTAGAATCCGCTGTCCTCTAAGGCACTCATCGCTGTGGACTTTCCCGACCCCGAAAGGCCGCTGATGATTATGATGTGCAGTGGTTTCACAGCACCTTCTGTCTTCGCTTTTTGAGGTTCTTGAGAAGTTCCTTTTCGAATTCTTTGGCTGCGTGATATCCCCGCTTCTTAAGAAGATAATCCCTGGCAGCCACCTCCACAATAGCAGTCAGGTTTCTTCCGGGCCTGACCGGAATCCTCTTGCGCGGAACCTCCACCTCCATGATGGGATAGGTCTGCTCCTCCAAACCCATGCGGTCATTGATACATTCCTCTGGACCAACCAGCTCCACAACCAGCTCAATTTGCTTCTTGTCTCTGGTGGCCGAAACGCCGAAAAGTTTTTCGATATCAATGATGCCCAAACCCCTAATCTCCATGCGATGTCGACCCAAGTCATGGCTGAAGCCATACAGGATACCTTCTGGTCCTTGCTCTATCAGAATGAGGTCGTCCACCACGAGACGATGTCCTCGCATGACGAGATCGAGGGCACACTCGGTTTTCCCAATTCCGCTCTTGCCCACAATGAGAACCCCTACCCCGAGGATATCGATTAAGACCCCATGCAGACTGATACGGAGAGATGTGCCGTGAGCCATAATCTCCCCTTATGGGGACGTGTAATGCGCGTCCTCTTCGGTGATGATACGATAAAGTTCCTTCTTTGAGTCAGCCTCCAGCAACCTCTTGCGCAAGTGGCCGTCCTTTAAGAGTCGTGATAACCTGGCCAGGGCCTGGAGATGCTCACTGGCGCTGTCCTCAGGGGCAAGCAACAAGAAGAAGAGGTGGGTCGGCTTTTCATCGATAGATTGGAAGTCGACGCCTGCTTTGGTACGGCCAAAGGAACAGATAATGCCCTTGATCTCTTTCAGCTTCCCATGGGGGATAGCGATGCCGTCCCCAATACCCGTACTGCCCAACCGTTCTCGTTCCAAGAGGACCTCTACGGGTTTCTCTTTGTCCTTCACCCTCCCATGCTCGAACAAGACGGAGACCAATTCCTCCAAGACACTTTTCTTATCCCGAGCAGTAAGTTCCGCAATGATGGACTCTTCGTCCAATATGTCCGTTATGTTCATCTCCTCACCTTGTTTCGGGTGGCCACGTGTTTCGTCTCTTCGGTCGTTTTGATTTGTCCAACTGCTTCTTGACCTGACGCTCTATCTTGTCCGTAACACTATCAATGGCTGCATGGATGTCTTCCATGCTCTCCACTCCATGTATGGCAGCACCATTGCCGGCCATGATGGTCACTTCTACCGAATGTCTGAACTTCTCCGCCGAGAGGACCACGTGGGCCTCGATGGGCTCGTGGAGATATTTCTTTACCTTATGGAGTTTCTCCTCTATATAATCCTTCAACCGAGGTGAGGACTCTACGTGTCTAAAAGTCATATTGATCT
This sequence comes from uncultured Thermodesulfobacteriota bacterium, assembly GCA_964459135.1. GTDB lineage: Bacteria > Desulfobacterota > B13-G15 > B13-G15 > RBG-16-54-18 > CAYWLI01. The sequence continues at coordinate 12,603 of CAYWLI010000022.1, forward strand.
GCATCTTCTTTGCCTCCGTTTATTCCCGTTCGGCATTCTTACATAAAACGCAACACTGTAACGAAACAGGGGGGGGTTGTCAAGGTAATCGCCTCCCCAGGCACGGGGATATTACATGAGCTTCTTTCTCTCACTGGAGGAAAGGATCTTCATCATCTCCCGGTACTTGGCCACGGTCCGGCGGGCTATGGTGATCGTATGTCTCTCCTTAAGCAGCTGGCATATCTTCTCATCACTAAAGGGTCTGCGGGGGTCTTCTTCGGCGATGATCTGCCTGATCAAATTTTGTACCCGTTTGGCAGACACCTCCTTACCAAACCCCCCTACCTTGCCACTGAAGAAAAATTTTAGCTCGTAAATCCCCTGTGGTGTGTGGACATATTTGTTCGTCGTCACCCGACTCACCGTGGACTCGTGCATCTGAATATCGTCGGCTACTTCTCTCAAGACGAGGGGCTTGAGAGCATCGATCCCTTGATCGATAAAATCTCTCTGGAACTTGACGATGCTCTTGGTGACCTTGTACAAGGTTATTTGTCGCTGTTGGATACTTCTGATGAGCCAGAGCGCTGATTTCATCTTTTCTTTAAGATAACCGCGGGGAACATTGTCTGCCTCAGCATCAAGTAGATTACGATAATAGGTATTGATGCGCAGTTTCGGCAGACCATCATCATTAAGGACGACTATATAGTCACCTTCGATCTTGTGGACAAAGACATCGGGTATAATGACCTTCGCCTCATCAGTACTGAAGGGGCGTCCTGGTTTGGGATCGAGATGGGAGATGATTTCAACGGCCGCTAAGACATGAGCGAGGGGGACCTTTAATTTCCTGGCCAATCCGCGGTAGTCCTTCTTCTTACAGTATGCGAGGCAGTTTTCCACTATTTGTTCTGCCAATGGGTCTCGTTCAGAAAGCCCTGTGAGTTGGATCATGAGACATTCTTTAAGATCCCGCGCCCCTACCCCCGCGGGGTCGAAGGACTGAATGAGTTTGAGTATCTCCTCTGACTGCTTGGCCGGACAGACCAAGGCCCGACAAATTTCCTCCAAAGATCCCTGGAGGTAGCCGTTCTCATCGATATTGCCGATGATCAAGGTCCCGATCTCGTGCTCTTGAGGGGTCACCGGGCTCATTCTGAGCTGCCAGAACAGATAATCGGAGAGCGTGGCCTGGCGGGTGAGGAAGTTCTCCCAGGAGGCCCCGTCTCCGTCAGTCTTCGGTGGCGTATAGCTACTGATGCCGTGACCCTCCATATATTCTTCCCAGTCAAAGTCTTTAATAGGCTCAGGGGCCTCAGCAGGTTCATCCTGGTGTACCTTCTCCTCTAAACCGCTGGTCTCCTCCGGACCGCTGTCCTCCTCCAGATCGTTGACCTCCTCCAGTACGGGATTTTCCTTAATCTCCTGCTCAATAATCTCCTGGAGTTCCATCCGAGAGAGTTGTAGCAGCTTGATGGCCTGCTGCAGCTGGGGTGTCATAACCAACTGTTGAGTCAACCTGAGATCTTGTTTGAGCTCCACAGCCTTCGCTCCTATCTCTTTCGAGCCTTTTGGGACGGTGCTCTGTTCGTTACTCGACCCCGCCCCTGGCGAACCGATGGGGGTTCCGCACTCTCTTTCCCGCGTCTCCTCCGCTCCAATCTGAAGTGCTCCCCAAGGTATATCTCCCGGGCCTTCTTGCTGGCTGCGATCTTCTTCGGGCTCCCCGCCTCCAATATCTTCCCCTCATTCAATATGTACGCCCGATCACACACGTGCAGAGCCTCCCGGACATTGTGGTCGGTTACGATTACCCCGATACCTCTCTTCTTCAGCTGACGAATGATGTTCTGGATATCAATCACCGCCAGCGGATCTATCCCTGCAAAGGGCTCGTCCAGGAGGATGAGGGAGGGTGACAGAACCAGCGCCCTGGTGATTTCCAGCCTGCGCCGCTCGCCTCCTGAAAGGGAGTAGGCCTTGTGCTTGGCCAGGTGGGCGATCTTGAGCTCTTCCAAGAGCTTTTGAAGCCGCTTCTCTTTCTCCTCACGGACGATATTCAATGTCTCCAAGATGGCCAAGATGTTTTCCTCGACGGTCAATTTCCTAAAGACCGAGGGTTCTTGTGGCAGGTAGGTGATCCCCCTTCTGGCCCGTTGGTACATGGGGAGTGTTCCGATATCCTCCCCATTGAACAAAACCCTTCCCCGGTCGGGCCTGATTAATCCAATGATCATATAGAAGGTAGTCGTCTTCCCGGCTCCGTTTGGACCCAACAGCCCCACCACCTCTCCCGCACGGATCTTCAAGCTCACCCGATCTACCACCATCCTCCCGTTGTAGGATTTGGTGAGGTCGAAGGTCTCCAGAGTCTCTGTTCCCTGTTTACTCATTATTTTTCCTCGCGCGGGATAATGGTAACTTTTACCCGATCCTCACCTTCACCCTCAGCCACGCTCTTCTTCTCGTCGATGTAGTAGATGATGCGCTTCCCACTGACCCAGTTGTCCCCTTCCCTGACCACGGGTTCCCCTCGCAAGACCACGGTACCTTCCCGGTGATAATAGGTGGCCTCGTGGCAGGTTGCCTCCCTGTTTTCCTGCACCATGCGCACATTCCCCCGAGCCACTATCTTTTCGATCTCCTCCATCTCCCCACCGATAAAGAGCAGAAGGCGGTCGGCATAGAGGGTAAACTCCTTTTGCCTGGCCACGACGTCACCGATAAAGGTGATAACCTTTGCCTGATAGTCGGCCTCCAACTGCTGAGAGGTGATGTGGACAGGACCTCGTTCCCCTTTGAATTCTCCAACCATCTGGGCAGAAGCCAGGTGAGCCAGCACCAACGTACAGATAATAACGATCGTATAGGTGAGCCTTCTCATCCTTCAATCACCGTCTGGACCTTTCTCAAAATAAAGAGTTTTTTCGTCGTCAAATCGACCACGATCCCGACACCCCTCACCTGTACCCCCTTCCCCTCCATCCTAATGGGGTCCTCGGTGAAGATACGCTGCTTCTCCTCCTCATACCGAAGGGAGTCGGTGGTAACACGGTAGCCATCGCTGGAAGTGATCACCACATTCCCCCGCACCTCAATCTCTTTTCTCCCCTTCATGGATCCTTCGTCTCCCCTCAGGGTGATGATACGCCCCTCCCCAGCGTAGAAGGTGACTGCCAAATCCTGCAAGGTGGTGTAGTCGTCTTTCCGAAAGTGTTGGCCCGATTTCGCCCTGAGCTCCCACTCCTTCTTGTCCCCCTTGGTCTCTACGTAGTGGATCTCTTCGAGGCTGAGATCGGCGGTTTCGGCAGCCTGCTCCATCTCTTGGATGATTTCATCTTCCTCGTCGCCGTTCCCACCGAAGAGGAGATAGCCTCCCACTGCCACAAGGATCACCCCCATGCAGATGAGGATGACCAGTTTTGATCGTTTCATTCGTACCTCCCGAGGACTGCTTCCCATTTACCCTGGGCCTGCAAGAGGAGATCGCACACCTCCCGCACCGCCCCCTTCCCGCCGGAAGATTGGGTGACATAGCGGGCACAACGCTTCGCCTCCGGTGCACCATCGCCCACAACAATGGGTATCCCCACACGTTTCAAGAGGGGGATATCGACCACGTCATCACCGATAAAGCAGGCCTCGTCATCGGTGATCCCCACCTCGCGGGCGATCTCCCGATAGGCACCTACCTTGTCGTGGACCCCCTGGCGGACCCAGAGAATCCCCAGATCATCGGCCCTCTTTTGAACCACCGGAGAACTTCTCCCCGTCAGTATGGCCACCTCGATCTCCGCCTCTCTAAGGAGTCTGAGGCCATGTCCGTCCCGCACATTGAAGGCCTTGATCTCCCTCCCCTTATGATCCATAATGATCCTGCCATCAGTCAACACACCATCGACATCAAGGATCAACAGCTTCACCTTCGCCGCCCTCGCCCGCACCTGTCTGGAGATCGCCCTCCCCACTTCAGACCACTCCGGCCCTGAGGAGGTCGTGAAGGTGGATGACCCCCCGTGGGGTTTTGTCCCCATCGTGATCGAAGACGAACAGAGCAGTAATAGCGTGTTCCTCCATGCGTTGAACGGCTTGGGCCGCAAGGGCATCGGCCTCGATCCTTTTGGGGTTTCGGGTCATGATTTCTGCAGCCGTCCGCTCCAGGAGGTCGGGGTGTCGCTCCAGGGCCCTGCGGAGGTCACCATCGGTGATCACCCCCACCAACTCTTCTCGTTCATTCATAACCCCGCTCACCCCCAGCCGTTTGGAGGTAATCTCCACCACGGCTTCTTTCATTAAAGTGTTCTCATATACCCGGGGGAGCTCATCACCCACGTGCATCAGGTCACGCACCGTGAGTAAGAGCCGCTTGCCGAGCTTTCCCCCCGGGTGCAGCATAGCGAAATCTTCTTTTTTAAACCCCCGCTTCTCCAAAAGGGCGACTGCCAAGGCGTCCCCCATGGCCAGGGCGGCCGTCGTACTCGCTGTGGGGGCCAACCCCAGAGGGCATGCCTCTTCAGTGACGCTGACATCCAATACCACATCCCCCGCACGGGCCAGGGTCGAGGTGGCTCCCCCGGTGAGAACAATCAGTTTGTTCCCGTTCCGCTTGATGAGCGGGAGGATCTGGGAGAGCTCATCGGTCTCGCCACTGTTGGAGATGGCCAGGACGATGTCCTTCCTTTCCAGCATCCCCAGGTCGCCGTGGAGCCCTTCGGTGGGGTGCAGAAAGAAGGCGGGGGTGCCGGTGCTGGCCAGCGTGGAGGCGAGCTTTTGCCCGATGATCCCTGATTTCCCCACCCCGGTCACCACCACCTTCCCCTCACAGGCGAGGATCAATTCCACCCCCCGCACGAAGCCCTCGTTGATCCGCTCCACCAGTTGCTGGATGGCCTCGGCCTCGATGTTCAATACCCGCTTGGCCCGTTCGATGATCATACTCCGTCCTCCTTCACAATCCGATCGATGGCTTTGAGCTCCTTGAGAAGCGGGGTGAGGGCATTAAGTGCCAGGGAATTTGCTCCGTCACTCAGGGCCCGCACTGGCTCCGGGTGGACCTCTAAGAAGACCCCATCCACCCCTGCCCCGACAGCCGCCCTCGACAGGGTGGGGATGAATTCCCTGTCACCCCCTGAGGCCTTTCCCGCCCCGCCGGGGAGTTGGACACTGTGGGTGGCGTCAAAGATAACAGGATACCCCAAACCCCGCATGATGGGTAGTGCTTTCATGTCACTGACGAGGTTGTTGTAGCCAAAGGATGTCCCCCGCTCGGTGAGGAGTATCTGTTCGTTGCCCGTGGAGATGATCTTCTCCACCACATGGACCATATCCCACGGGGCCAGGAATTGCCCCTTTTTGACATTGATGGGCTTCCCCGTCCTGGCGGCCTCCACCACGAGGTCGGTCTGGCGACAGAGGAAGGCGGGGATCTGGATCACATCCAGGACCTCCGCTGCCCGGGGCACCTCGCTGACCTGGTGGACATCGGAGATGACGGGAAGGCCCACCTCCTCCTTAACCCGCTGTAAGATCTTCAATCCCTCCTCAAGCCCAGGTCCTCGGGCAGAAGAGATGGAGGTCCGATTGGCCTTATCATAGGATGCCTTAAAGATGAGGGGTATACCGAGCTCACGGGAGACCTCCTGCAGGCTCGTGGCGAGGGAGAGGGTGAATGTCTCCCCCTCGATCACACATGGACCGGCAATAAGGACCAAGGGAGCGCCACCTCCGATCGTTATCTCGCCGATATTGACCGTGTGGGTCACGTCATCTCCTCCGGGCCTCAAGGGAGGCCCTGATGAACTCCCGAAAGAGGGGATGGGGTTTCCAGAGCCTCGAGGTAAATTCGGGGTGGAACTGGCAGCCCAGAAACCAGGGGTGATCGGGGATCTCGATGATCTCCACCAATTCGTTGTCCGGCGAAGCGCCGCTGACCCTCATCCCTTTCTCGACGAGGGGCTCCCGATATCGGTTATTGAATTCGTAGCGATGTCGATGTCGCTCGGAAATAACTTTCCTTTTATAGGCATCGTAGGCAAAGCTCCCCTTTTGAAGATGACAGGGATAGGCACCGAGCCGCATGGTCCCGCCTTTTGCGCTTTCCTCATCTCGCTGCTCAACAGTATCCTTCTGGTAATTGATCCATTCCGTCATGAGATAGATCACTGGATGGGGGGTATCGGGATCGAATTCCGCGCTGTGGGCCCGTTCGAGGCCAGCTATGTTTCGGGCATATTCGGCTACTGCCAGTTGCATCCCCAAACAGATCCCGAAGAAAGGGACCTCGTGCTCGCGGGCGTAGCGGATGGCCTCGATCTTCCCCTCGACCCCCCGCTGTCCAAACCCCCCGGGGATGAGGATGCCGTCGGCCCGAGAGATCCCATCCCCAATTCCCTTGCGCTCGATCTCCTCAGAGTCCACGTAGTCCAGGTTCACCCGGCACTCATTGGCCAACCCCCCGTGCGCCAAGGCCTCGTTCAGGCTCTTATAGGAATCCCGCAAGTCGACGTATTTTCCCACCACGGCGATGGTCACCTCATCCTTGGGGTTTTTGATCTTTTGGACGATCTCCTCCCACATGCTCAGGTCCGGGGCCTTAGTCCACATCCTGAGGGCCTCGACGATCTTTTCGTCCAGCCCCTCCTCATGGAAGACAAGGGGTACTTCATAGATGGTCTCCACGTCCTTGGCAGTTATGACGAAATCGCGCTCCACGTTGCAAAAGAGGGCGATCTTGGCCTTGATCTCCGACGAGAGAAGTTGGTCGGTGCGGCAAAGCAATATATCGGGCTGGATGCCAATCCCCCTCAATTCCTTGACGCTGTGTTGGGTCGGCTTGGTCTTCACCTCTCCCGCCGTCTTGATATAGGGGACCAGGGTCAGGTGTATATAACAGACGTTCTCCCTCCCCACATCTCCCTTGAGCTGTCTGATGGCTTCCAGAAAGGGGAGGCTCTCGATATCTCCGACAGTCCCCCCCACCTCGGTGATGACCAGATCCACACTGTCGGCCAAATCCAGAATGATACGTTTGATCTCATCGGTTATGTGGGGAATCACCTGGACGGTCCCCCCCAGATAGTCCCCCCGCCGTTCTTTGTTGATAACGGTGTCGTAGATCCTCCCCGTGGTGCAGTTGTTCTTTTGACTGAGTTCGGCGTGGGTGTAGCGCTCATAGTGGCCCAGGTCCAGGTCGGTCTCGGCCCCGTCATCGGTCACAAAGACCTCCCCGTGCTGAAAGGGGTTCATAGTGCCCGGGTCCACGTTGATGTAGGGGTCGAGCTTGAGCATGGCGATGGTAAGCCCCCTGCTCTCCATCAAGGCCCCGATGGAGGAGGCGGCCAGCCCCTTCCCCAGGGAAGAAAGCACTCCCCCCGTAATGAAGATGAACTTGGTCCTCATCCCTTCCCCCTCACAAACCGTTCCATCAGTGTATGTCCCTCTTCGATCACGATGCCGCTCTTTGAGGCCTCCGCTTCATCAAACCCCGCAGCTCCTGTGGAGCGTTTTTGGGTGGAATCATAGATCACAAAGGGGACCGGGTCATCGGCGTGCGTCCGCAGCTCGATAGGGGTGGGGTGGTCGGGCAAGACCATAACCTTGAAATCGCCCCTTCGCTCCATTTCTTTCACTATAGTACCAACTACCTTTTCGTCAAAGTCCTCAATAGCCGCAATCTTGGCCTTCAGGTCCCCGTTGTGGGAGGCCTCATCAGGCGCCTCCACGTGGATGTAGACGAAGTCGTCTTTCTCCACGGCTCGCAGCCCATATTCGGCCTTCCCGTGATAGTTGGTGTCTAGGTACCCAGTGGCCCCGGGTACGGTAATGGCCTCTAATCCGGCACAGATCCCAATTCCCTTGATCAGATCCACGGCCGAGATGACACTCCCCCTCAGGCCAAATCGCTCGGTGAAACTCGGCATCTGGGGGACCTTTCCCTGCCCCCAGGGCCAGGTGGCATTGGCCTCCCGCTTCCCCTCCTGCTGCCTCGTGTGGTTTACGGGATGGGTTTTCAAGAGGATCTGGGTATCGGTCATGAGTTTGATCAACTCCTGGGCACCTTCCCCTCGGGGGAGGTATGCCCCGATCTCTTGCTCAGTGATGTCGTGCGGCGGGGTTGTCTCTAGCTTCTCTACCTTCTCTACCTGGCCCCTCCAAACGAGGAGATGGCGGTAGCTCACCCCCGGATAGAAGTGAAAGACCGAGTCACCTAATGCTTTTTCCAGGGCCTGGATGATCGCCTTCCCCTCCTCGGTGGAGATATGGCCGGCGCTGTAGTCCTCCATGATCACCGATCCTCCGATGACCCCGAAGGTTACCAGGTTCAAGCGGAAGGCAACGTCCTCAGGGCCGAGCTTGACCCCGATGCTGGCCGCCTCCAGAGGGCCGCGCCCGGTGTAGTATCGCTTCGGGTCATATCCGAAGATGGAGAGGTTGGCGATCTCACTCCCCTTGGGCAATCCCTTTGGTATGGTGCGGGCAAGCCCTACCTCACCCCGTTGGGCCAGGGCATCCATATTCGGGGTACGGGCGGCCATGAGGGGTGTCTTACCCTCCAGTGCTTCCAACGGGCGATCGGCCATCCCATCTCCGATAAGAACGAGATATTTCATGCGATACCATGTCTATGCAACTTTTATACCCAAATATCAACTATATCAAACTGCGTTCAGAAGTCAAACCAAAAGGGGGAGCCCTTTTAACGAGCTCCCTCCGAACCCACAGTAACAGTATACCACCTCTGCCTTAGCAAAGATAGGTTGAAAACTATTGTCCCGGCGCTGCAATAATGGTACAGTTACGTGCTAATATATATTATATGTCTGCTTATCACCAAGGTCTTCACCGCTTCACCTTCTGATAATCGTTGTTCAATACGAGGGAGGAAAGATGGCAGGAAAGAAGGAGGGCAATCAATTCGGATCTTTTACGCTGGATGATGCATTACGTGCCGCGCACATGGCCGATGAAAACGTGGTACCGACCTTATGCGCCATGTGCGGACCCACCCCCTACAGTTGCGGTGTCTATGCCTTTGTTAAGGATAACCGGTTTGTCAGGGTGGCAGGGATGAAAGAGTCGCCGGTAAATCGGGGAAGCCTCTGTCCGAAAGGGCACGCAGCCCCGCAATGGGTCTACTCCCCTGACAGATTGCAATACCCCCTGAAAAGAGTAGGCCCAAAAGGAGAGGGCAGGTTTGATAGGATCTCCTGGGATGAGGCCATCGGGATCGTTGCGGATACCCTCAAGCGCCAGAAAGATACCTATGGCCCGGAATCGCTGGCCATGTTATCTCCGGCATTCCGGTCTTACAACAATTACCTGAGGCGATTTCTGACAGCGCACGGGAGCCCCAACTATGCCCACAGCGGCATATGCGCCGTGCAGAGGGCCTTTGCCTTTATGTACACCGTAGCTGACTGGCCGGGGACGGAGATCGATAACAGTGACCTCATTGTCTACTGGGGCCGCCAGCCGATATTCTCGGCCCCTTCGATGGACAGCCCCAGAATGCTGATTAAGGCAAAAGAACGGGGGGCAAAGATCATCGCCGTCAAGCCCTCGGTAGAACCCGATGTGGGGATGGCGGATATCTGGGTGCCCATCAGACCGGGGACCGATGCCGCCCTTGCCCTCGCCATGCTCAATGTGGTTGTCAATGAAGACCTCATCGACAAGGAATTCGTGGAGCAATGGTGTTACGGCTATGATCAGCTCAAGGCACATATCCAGCAATACCCCCCAGAATGGGCGGAAACAATTACCGGGGTTCCATCGGAGCAGATTTGCGAGGTTGCACGGCTCTATGCCACCACCAAAAAGGCGTCCATCGATCTGGGGAATGGGGTGGAACATGCCCCCTCAGCAAATGATACCATCCGAGCGGTGGCAATTTTGATAGCCATTACAGGCCATCTGGACAGGCCCGGGGGCAACCTCTTCGGCGGTCCCCACGGTGTTCTCAGTACGATGCCCATGCCCCGAGACATTATGTTGCGGGAACGGTATACCCAGGAATTGATCGATAAACTGGTCGGCCCCGAGTTTCCCAAGCCCTTTCAGCCCTTTATCGAGGGATTGACATCCGCCTATTATCGGATCTTTGACAGCATCCTCACCGGAAAGCCCTATCCGATCAGAACGGTCATCGCCCCCGGCACCCAACCGACGGTGAGCACACGGGGGTCAAAAAAAGTCATTGAGGCCCTCAAGAAACTGGATTTCTATGTAGTCGTTGATGTGATGCGAACGGCAGATATGGACTATGCGGATATCATCATCCCTGTTGCCACGCCCTATGAAACGGACCACCCCTTTGAGGCGGGAGGCAACTGGATCATGGCGCGTAATAAGGTGATCGAACCGCTGGGTGACTATAAATCGATCTATGAATTCATCCTCGATCTCGGTGTGGCCATGGGATATGACGAGGATTTCTGGCAGGGGAGCATGGTGGACGCCATGAACGATCAATTGCAGCCCTTAGACATGACCATCGATGATCTCTGGAAACACCCCACCGGCATCACCTACGAGCTCCTCCCCAGGACCTATGAAAACTATGCGAAGGGCTTCGGGCGGAAGAGCCCCCGGCTCTCCCGGGCACCCTTTCTACCCCATGG
>CAYWLI010000023.1:0-1829 GCA_964459135.1 uncultured Thermodesulfobacteriota bacterium
ATCTTACTGACCATGACCTGAAGGTTGTCAGGATCGGCCTTTCTGGTTTGTGGTCATCCAAAACCATGCCGGGCCAGGCCCCCCTCACCTTAGTGCTCTCCCCTTTGGGAAGAGGAAGCGGTATAACCTATTTTTCAGACAACTCCCAAGAACGGGATTATCCAGCTATTTCTCCTTCTCCTGCATCTTGGCCCAAGTGTCCCGCAGGGTGACGATGCGGTTGAAGACAAGTTTGTTCCCCGCCGGTAATATCAGTAATTAAACCAAAAAAATGAGGCTATGGAAAGAAAATATTTGAAAAATTGATCTCATTTGCTACCAAGGCATCTGTCCCCGTGATAAGTAAGATTATGATTATAAAGTAAGATTGACAAAGATATTCTTACTTTATATTATTGCCGCATGTCCGATCAGGAAGAGATCATTCAGGGCAATCAATTTATTGGCTGGGTTACCGTTTCCAGTAAGGGACAAATCGCAATTCCCAAAGAAATACGGGAAAAACTCGGCATTAAAAACGGACACAGGTTGTTAGCCATTTTGAGAAAGGATAACGATGGATTTAATCTGATTAAATCAGAGGCATTACATGAAGTGTTTGAAAAATTCAGCAAATAGCAGGAGGTGTTAAAAGATGAATGGTCAAGACGCTGATGCCTTAATGTGCCAAAGCTGTGGCATGCCAATGAAGATCGATAGTGATTTTGGTACCAATGCCGACAAGACCAAAAATCAAGAGTACTGTACGTATTGTTATCAGAACGGCGCGTTCACCACACCGGATATCACCATGGAGGAGATGATTCAGGGATGCATTGGGATCATGGTGAAATACGGTATGCCGGAAGAACAAGCAAAACAACAAATGACCACGTTAATTCCGACCTTAAAGAGATGGGGGGAGTAGCTCTTTTTCTGTCAGCACGATGAAACCACGGGCGCCCGCATGTCATTAGGGTCCGCTCTATTTTCTTAACATCGACGGTTGATAGTGGCCATTATTTGCGCTCCGAGTCAAAAAAGCAGGATGGAAAGAAAATAGACCTGACCTCCAACGCCCCCCGCTACTCTTTGCTTTCCTTTTCCGCGATCTTGGCCCAAGTGTCCCGCAGGGTGACGATGCGGTTGAAGACAAGCTTGTCATCGGAGGAATCAACCGAATCCATACAGAAATAACCGATCCGTTCGAACTGGTATCTACTCCCTGGGGCTGCCTCTGCCAGGCTCGGTTCGAACTTGCATGAGGTCAGGGTCTCCAAGGAGTTAGGGTTCAACAACGCACTAAAATCAACTCCGGCCTTATCAGCCTCATCCCCTGGATTGGCCGCTGCGAAGAGGCGGTCGTAAAGGCGCACCTCCGCATCCTGACAGTGGGGGGCAGAGACCCAGTGGATAGTAGCTTTCACACTTCTGCCGTCAGGGGCGTATCCGTCCCTGGTCTCAGGATCATAGGTGCAGTGTACCTCTATAATCTCCCCGGTCTTTTCATCTTTGACCACTTGCTTGCACGTAATGAAATAGGCATTTCGCAGCCGTACCTCGCGACCGGGTGCCAGGCGGAAGAATTTTTTGGGGGCGTCCTCTAGAAAATCGTCTTGGTCTATATAGATCTCGCGCGAGAAGGGGACTTTGCGTGACCCCATGGTGGGGTCTTGCGGGTGATTCGGAGCATCAAACTCCTCGGTTTTATCCTCAGGGTAGTTGTCGATGATTACCTTAAGTGGTCGCAGCACTGCCATGGCGCGGGGGGCGTGTTGGTTCAAGTCATCTCTCACACAGTGTTCGAGCAGTTCCATGTCGACAACACTGTCGTTTTTGGCTACGCCGAT
>CAYWLI010000023.1:1929-9271 GCA_964459135.1 uncultured Thermodesulfobacteriota bacterium
TCGCGCATGGTGAGATTGGGGGATGCCATATCGATCTTGGCGCGCAGGACATGGGCACCGTCCGCGAACTCACCCGCATGCATGCGTTCAAAGAGATCCAGATTCTCCTCTATTGAACGGTTGCGATAGGGGCTCTCCTTCCCCGGTGCAGTCAAAGTGCCCCGGTACTTCCTGATCTCGTCCGGCGTCAATGAGCATACATAGGCCTTGCCTGTCTTGATGAGCTGTATGGCGTAGTGGTAGAGCTGCTCAAAGTAGTCGGAGGCAAAGAACTCCCGGTCATCCCACTCAAACCCAAGCCACCTAACGTCCTTCTTGATTGCATCCACGTATTCGAGGTCTTCGCCGCTGGGATCGGTATCATCGAAGCGCAGGTTACACGTGCCCTTGTAGTCGGCGGCGATGCCGAAGTTGAGGCAGATGGACTTGGCGTGCCCGATATGGAGATAGCCGTTTGGCTCGGGTGGAAAGCGGGTCGCAACCCGCCCGTCATGCTTGTTTGCCTTCAGATCTTTATTGATGATAGCGCGGATGAAATCAATCGAAGGTTGTTTTGTCAATGGTGTCCTCTCTTGATCCTTGGGCAGTTATCTTGTCCTCAAGGATACCATGAGAATAGGGTGATGTCCATGAGGTGAGATAGACAGGTGAAAACATTACACCGCACATTGGGGGGAAGCTCATTGTCGGGTGAAGTTTCTTCGCTTGACTTGGGTAGAGGGTTTGGTAAAATGTGTTGCTATAGATTTTCAAAATTGAGATCGTTAATTAAGGTCCCATCGTCTAGTGGCCTAGGACACCGGCCTCTCACGCCGAAAACAGGGGTTCGACTCCCCTTGGGACCACCAAATATATCAAGGAGTTGGCGAAGCTGCTAGCTCTTTTTTTTAACTCCTTTTAGACCTTATTATACGATTTCTCGCATAATTATGCTTTATATATACATGGATAAATCATCAAAGGGATATTTTCTCTCGTTGACTAAATGACAAAAAGATGTTAACGAACGAACGTTTATAGAACAATTAATTTGTGCACATGGAGGATATAGGAGGAGGATTTTTTCCTCTCAATGATTCTCTCAATGGGTGGCTGATTTTTATGTGCTTTGGGGTGTTGAGCTCAACCACAGCGAAAGCGATTGATAGAGCTTTGCCCATTTTGTTACCCTCGTTGCCAATAGTTAACCCTTGCTATGGGGATTTCTGAATGCTGCTGGCTGATCGATTCTCCCCTGGAGTCCCATAAGGGCCTCAGCGCAATTGTTTACTTACCCCTCTAAACCAAGAGGAGGGAGGAAAGGAGGGAAACATGAATTTAGAGCATCTCTTAACCAAAGAAGATCGTCAAATTCGGGATTCAATAAGAGAATTTACCGAAAAAGAGATTATGCCCAGAGCTAAGGAATTAGAAACAGACTACAGTCTTGTGGAGGAAGTTCATCAAAAGCTTGTTGACCTGGGGGTTCAATCTGATGGGTATCCTGTTGAGTATGGCGGGGGAGGACATGGCTCCATGACGGCCTTGGGCATTATCTGTGAAGAGCTGGCCAAGGGGGATGCTGGGATAAGCCTATCCGTAGGTATCAATGCCGGCATTATTCTTTTTCCAGCCGTAGTAGTCAAAAACAAGGCGGTTATGGATAAGTTCATTCCGGCTTTCTGTGGTGGTAAGTTAGCCTACGCCTGTCTTTCCATGACCGATGAAGCTGGCGGTGCGGATAGCGAGAATCCTCTCCTTCATGGTACCGGAATTAAGACCACCGCGAAGCTTGAAGGTGATGAATATGTCATCAATGGCAGCAAGGCATGGCCGACTCATGGCGGGATCGCTGAGTGCTATCTGACCATCTGCACCACTGATCCCAATGCGGGAGACGATGGTGTTGCCCTGATTTATGTTCCCAAGGATACACCAGGGCTGACATTTGGAGAGCCGGAAAAGAAGATGTTATTTAAGACATCAATCAATGGTGCAGTATATTATGATAATGTTCGGGTGCCCAAGGAATTTCGACTTGCCGGCCCCGGCATGGATGCCAATATTTACAAATTCGCGACTGCTGGCCCCGGGTGGCATTCATCAACGATCGCCCTGGGCATTGCCGAGCGTGCCTTTGAGATCGTGCTGGATTACACGGGAACCCGCATGGGCGGATTCAAACCGGTAAGGCAACATAGCATGGTAGCCGGAATACTTGCCGATATGGCTATTGGCATAGAGATGATGAGGGCAAGCGTCTACAACCTGAGTTACATGCTTGATCATCTCGATGATTATGGTCCACCGTGGTCTCCGCAGTTCATATCCAAGGCGTCGGCCACCAGGGTCTTTGCTTCAGACACGGTGGTAGATATCGTGAATAAAGGTGCCGAGTTGCTTGGCTCACTGGCGATTTCAGAGGACTTCCCTTACGAGAAACTCCTGAGAGATGCTAAGATAACCCAGCTATGGCTTGGAGGACAGCAAATCTGTCGCTATCGTGTTATGAGTGGTCATTATGATTTAAAGAACTGGGCTTAGCTATTACTTGTTGGCCAGAGGACGGGCTATAGGAAAGACTGACTGCGACATCCATCCACCAGAGATAATAAAAGCGGGTTAGCATTCGTGCTAACCCGCTTTTGTGTAATGGTCATAGAGCCCTCATTAGTTGCGTAGCACGCATTACTATTTAGGCAGGTCCTTGGGTACTTCCCAATCCTTCAGGGGTTTCATCCACTTCGCCCGTTCCACAAATACGTCATGCGCCAGGGGGACTGGGGGATGGCATAACCACTGCGGGTCGAACTCATCCTTAACCCGCAACAGCCATGTGTGGTAGTTCGGGCCGTATTTGGGGCCGGTGAGATAGAGAGGCTGATGGGGTCCTAAGAGCGACGTGTAGGCCCCTTGCTTTATATTCATCTTTGCCGTATCCACGTAGAAGAGGTCGACACCATCGGTATTCTGATCCTGATCCCAGTAGACGAGAAATTCGGAATACCCCTGATGACCGAGCTCGAAGCTCTGGAACCAACCGGGGTCACCGTAATCGGGCATCAGCGGTGGGGTGTATTTCCACTTCAGATCGGCATAGAACTCACCGTGTTCCGTTGCCTGCGAGAGGGTCTCGGTGACGTAGTCAACCGAAACATAGGACCCGCACATCACCCACATGCCGGCCGAGTCGGCATTCTTGATCCACGACTCATCACTCGGCCTGGTGCGGCGGGCCTCGCCGCCGAGTTCTGTCATGATGTCCATGAGCACCCGCTCATCGTATTGCATCTGCTCTTCGGAGGTGAACCCGATGAGGAGTACCCGGACGATAAAGAACTTATTGATGGTATCGGAGTTCTCCTGTCCCCAGAGATCCCAGAACTCCTCCTTACACTCCGCCTTGGCGATGGCGCGCCAGAAGAGAGGGACCTTGGTGACTGCCCCTGCTATTTCGGCCTTGCTGATCTCAAACATCGCCTTCACCTGGGCATCCTTGCTCGGTACCACGAAATTGATCCACTTGACCCGTTTTTCTGGGAGCAGGAGGGTCGTGTGGGGCGAGATACCGCTCGGCTCAAGGCGTTCGGGCTGGAACGGGAGGATCTTCACAGCCATCTTGGTGACGATACCGAGACACCCGCGCAGGCCGGTATATCCGCGCAGCAATCCCCGCAGGTCTGGTCCTGGACCTTCACCCCAGAAGGGGTCATCCTGCTGGGCAAGTGACCCCAACCTGACGAGCTCGCCGTCGGGCAAGACCAGCTCGGTACCAAGGATGCGGCGATGGGGCAAACAGATGCGGTGGCTCAACGGGGACCACCCGTCGCCGAGCAAGTTGGCGACCACCGAGGCCTGTGCACCGCCGCCGCCGATGACCACATATCCACCCCTCTTCATGGCTTCTTCCTGCAGCGGTGAGTAGATGGCACCCGGGCCGACAACAGCGAACCAGTGCTTGTCGTCGATCTCGATCTCATCCATCCGCTTGAGGTCTATGAGCAATTCACCTTCGACATGGGGATGTGAGCGGGGGCCGTAAAAACCCGTGCTGTAGGGGACATACGGTATCTTATAGCGGCAACAGACCTTTACGATTTTTTGCACTTCTTCAGTCGAGTTGGGCATGATGACGCAGGCTGGGATCACCGTCATCAACCGCTCGTAGCCCAGGCCGCACTCATACCCCCCGGGACCTGTCCGATACCCTTCACACACGACGGGATCGTCCGATATATATTCTGCGCCGACAATAGATTCGAGAACTTTATACGTTTCTTTCGATATACTCATGGCTTCCTCCTTAACCTTTTGATGCAATCGAGGCGAGAATGACCTCTGAGATGTCGAGCACTTCTATGGCGTTTCCGTCCGCTTTGACTGCCTGGGCAAAATTGTTCTTGCACCAGGGGCAGGCAGAGACCAGCGTCTCGGCACCGACATATTTCACCTCTTCGAGTCGTTGCTGGGCCGACCATAAGGCGAGGTCGGGAAAGGCCTCTTTGGTCCCGCGGCCTGCTCCGCAGCAAAAGGAGTTCTCCCTCGTCCGTGGCATCTCCACGAATTCTACCCCGGGGATGGATTTCAGGATATCACGCGGCTGAAAGTAGATTCCATTGGTCCCCCGGCGCCTCGCGAGGCGCGGTTCGACCATACCCATCCATCCGCGCTCCCCTTCCCAGGGGGTCCAGGGCTCGCTCAGGCGGCTCAGGCTGCACGAATCATGGTAGGCTACGCGCATATTCATAGATTTGCTCGGCTTGAGCTTCCCCTGCTTGATCAGTTCATCGACGTACTCGACCAGGTGCACCACTTTGAACCCAAGATCATCGGTTGCAATATTGAGCAGCTTTGGGTAATCGACCTTCCACATGCGGTAACCCTCGGCGCAGCTCACCAGCACCGTCTTGGCACCGGTCTTTTTCACCTCATCGATATTGCGACGGGCCAGGTCTCTGGCCTCATCGATCATGCCGACGGAAAAGACCGTATTGCCGCAGCACCACTCATCGGGCATGAGCATAAAATCCGTGCCCGCCGCCTTGAGTATCTTCGCGGTGGCCTGGGCTATTTCGGGGTTTGAGTATGAGGCAGAGCAGCCTACAAAATAAAGGACATCGGCCTTCTTGGCTGGTGTAATCTTGGCTGAAGAAAGCCACTTGGTTCGATTGTTATGAGGAGACCCGAAGAAGTTGTGGGTCTTCTTGATGTTCTGTGCGATCTTTTTGTGGGCCGGCAAGGGGCCTACACCGTCCTGGACCGCCTTGACACGCAGGGCCTCGAGGGTCAACCCTATCTCCAGATCGAGATTGCGCTTACACCCCACGTCACAGGCACCACAGAGGGGGTCTGCGTAGACTATCTCCAACAACTTATCGGTCCATTTCAATTTACCCTCGGCAAGTGCGATACCAATCCGCATCTTCCCGTTTGCCCCGTATGAATCGAATAGGTACCGCGTGGCAGTAGGGCATCGCGTCCTGAACTGGGCGCCCGGCATATAGATATGATCCACCCAGGTGCACCCCTTACACTTGATGCACCTGCTCATGTCATAGACAAAATTGTTTAAGTCGGTTATATCCAGCTTGACTGGTGTCTTGGGGCTCTCCGCAAAGAGCTTTTTGACGTCTATCTTGGTTTGCCTTTCAGCCATCTTGTTACCCTCCTTTAGAAGCACAGAGTGCCGGGATTCATAATATTATTGGGATCAAATAACTTTTTTACCCGCCTGAGTGTCATGGCATACCCTGCGGCCTTCTCATAGACTATCGGGGTCAAATCTCCATAGGGGCGGGTAAAAAGGGCTCCTTCGTTGAGCAATGCCCGGGCAATGTCAAGGTACATGGCGCGAATCCCCTCTCTATCGGCATCGTTGGTTGGATCGTAAAAGAAATGAAATTCGAGGTGACAGGCACGGTTGTGCTCGATGGGCTGCATATAGATACCGATATCGCTGACGGGGTATCCATACAAAGGAGCCATCTCCTCAACCATGACGATGAACTGTGGTGCCAGTTCAGGTCGGGTAATAAAGAAAAGACTCTGACACGCCCCGGCATAGCGGTGCTTCCAATACGGCACGTCTGCCGGCCAGGGATTACGGAGCAGCGGCAAGAGCTTCTTGTGCAAACCGGAAAAACCGGGTAGATTTTCAGCGAGATGCATTTCCGGAAACTCGTTCTTTAAGACCTCGCCCAGGAACTTCTCCTCATACGCTATCTTTTCTTCGGGCCTGTGCAACAAGCCGCTGACCACTAAGACCAGGGTCCAGGGGGGGAGGGACGCTCGCAATCGCTCGAATTCATCCGGCCAATCTTCAGCAATTATTGCTGCCAAATCGACATCATTGAGCAGAACGCACTCCTGCCCGATCCTGCGAGGTAGAATTCTATAGAGGAACTCGATGGCGTATCCTACATCATCGACCGGGGCAAAGAAGACCTTGTCCATTTTGGGGAGGGACTCGATCTTCAGATTCGCCCAGGTTACCACGCCCATGGTCCCTTGCGCTCCCTGGAAAAACCGGTAGAAATCGAGCCCTGGCCCCGCTGGGTTGCCGCCCTTTGAAAGTGAATTAGGGTATCCATCGACACTGGCAGATCCCATACGGAAGATCTCGCCGGTCGGCCACACGACTTCCATGGCCTGGAGGGGTTCCCCGTAATCGTAGACGGTATTGGTAGTAACCTCCCGCTCGAGGTAGTCCGTCACGACAGACCGTTCAGCAGGGGGAAGAAGGGGCATAATCATCCTGAACCCTTTTTTCTTCAATTCACGGGTGAGCTGTTCCCACGTGACGCCAGCCTCAAGTCGTACCCTCCTGTTGTCTTCATCGATTTCCAGGATCTTATTCATCCTGCTCAGGTCCAGAACGATACCCCCCTGCCTGGGGATGGTAGCCCCGTAGAAGTGAATCTTCGAGCTGCTCGGTATTACTGGTATCTTGTTTTCGTTGGCGAATGAGACAATGTGATGCACTTCCTGGGAATCTTTCGGTTTGACTACGTAGTTTGGCATTCCCGGGGGGCTTAGACTAAAGTCTTGAGCGTATTCCCCGAGTACCTCAGCGGAGTCCGTGAAATTCTCTGACCCGACGATCTTCGATAACTGTTCTTTCACACCCATAATGTAACCTCCCGCTTCTTAGTAATATCTGAAAGGAACCGCCATCACAACCAGCACATAATTACCGGCTATTCCTTTTTTAAATATATATTTCCTCCCTCTCATCTTTTTCCCATCTCCTCTTGGGTGACGGCAAAAGAGGCCTTCCGATCAGTAAGGCCGAATAGAATCATTCTTAAAGCAGTTTCAGCTATATCGTCCGTGTATTCCGTTCGATCATAGTCAAACCAAAAGG
>CAYWLI010000023.1:9371-20584 GCA_964459135.1 uncultured Thermodesulfobacteriota bacterium
TCAGGACCTCTTGAATATGTTTGTTATGTGCCTCGAAAAAGAGGTGTCGTTTGCTTTCAAAATAATAATAGAGGGTGGGCTTGTTTATCTTGGCTGCCGCACAGATGTCGTTCGTAGACGTAGCACTATAGCCTTTTTCAAGAAAGAGCTCCATCGCTTTGAGTAAGATCTCCTCCTTTTTTCCAGTGTTTTTGTCTCCGTGTTTTGGTGACACTGTGCTTTGTTCCTACCGTTTATTTATTATCAAATTCTCTGTCGCCGCTGTTTCGACCCATGCTGGATTATTGCATTAACCTCACACCCGTCTCTTTTCGCCTGCCCAATACCGTTCTCTCAGTTCTCTCTTCAATATCTTGCCCTGCGGATTCTTGGGAAGAGCGTCGACAAACTCAACCGACTTAGGTGCCTTGTAGGAAGCCATATGCTCCTTGCAAAAGGTGATGAGTTCCTTTTCCTCGGCACTGGCATTTGCCTTCAATACGGCTACCGCATGCACGCGCTCCACCCATACCGGATCGGGGATGCCGATAACGGAAACTTCAGCAATCGCAGGGTGCTGGTAGAGGACTTCTTCTACTTCTCGCGGATAGACATTTTCGCCGCCACTCACAATCATGTCTTTTTTTCTGTCAACGATATATATAAAACCCTTTTCATCGTAGTATCCAAGATCGCCTGTATGGAGCCATCCATCGATGATAGCCTCACGAGTGTCTTCAGGTTTATGCAGATATTCAACCATGATGGAATCACTCTGTACAATTATCTCACCTACTGCTCTGGGTGCAACGTCGTTGTTCTCGTCATCTACTATTCTGGCATGGACACCAATACTCGGTTGTCCGCAGGAACCTAACACTTCCTGTTCTTCCGCCGGCCGATCCAAGACTTCGTGAGCCTCGGGGGGAAGAGCGCATATCTGCGGGCCTGATTCGGTCTGGCCATAACCCTGCGCAAAGATGGGACCAAATTTTTCGAGCCCCTGTCGCAATAATGCCACTGGCATGGGGGATGCCGCGTAATAAATCCGCTTCAAACTGCTCAGGTCGTACTGTTTCAAGTCCTCTCGGGAGAGCATCGCATATAACTGCGTGGGGACTATCTGAATATCCGTCGCCTTCTCATCCTGTATGATCTGCAGTGTTGCCGCCGGATCAAAAGATCGCTGAGGCATGAGCACGTTGCAGCCCCCAACGTAGAAAAAGGGCCATACCTGGCTATCCCCCCCGATGTGAAAGAATGGCAATACCATGATGTGCTTGTCGCTGGCCTTTACACCAATTTCCAGGGCCTTAATGCGGTAGTTATCCAATTTTCGGCGGTGCGTGTAGAGGGCACCGCGAGGCACACCCGTAGTGCCACTGGTATAAAAAATGAGATAAGGATCGTCTCTATCCACATCCGTGTCAGGCTCATCCGACGGATATGTTGCAAGCAGCTCGCTTTGAGGAATCATATCAGGGGCGGACCCCTCTAAGGAAATATAGTGCTTTACTTTGGACAGGCGAGATCGTAAGTTGTTGACCGTATCGACAAGTTCGGGGCCGACGAACAGTGCTTTTGCCCGTGAGTAGTTGATGAGGTAGTCAAGCTCCTCTGTATTGAGCCTCGGATTGAAGGGTGAAGCGATAAATCCCCCTTTCATCGCGGCCCCGTAGAAATCCGCGTACTCAAGACAATTCCACGACACAATGCCAATGACATCTCCCTTTTTAACCTTTAATGTCTGAAGCGCATGGATCAGGCTGTTCACCCTGGCATTGAACTGGGAGAACGTTATTCTGTGGGGACCATATATGAAGGCTTCCGCATCAGCATACAACAGGGCATTTCTATACACGATGTCAGCAAAGGTCCCTATTTTGTAGCGGCACAACTCTTTTAGTATGAAATTATCTGTCATTCTTCTTACTCCTTAACCGTTCAATGCCCATCTGTTTTTAGGCTTGTGTTGATGATGTTCTTTCAGCCTTCGCCGCTTTTACGCCTCTTGCTTGTCAGCTTAACAGCCCTTGAGAGCAAACCGCGCAACGTTCGTTTTTCTCTATATCATAAACCCGGAATTGAGCGTTATTCCCATTGAATACGAGTAATTTACCAGCTAACGATGGGTTGTGGCCCATAATTAATTTAATGGTCTCCAATGCCTGTAAATTTGCTATTATTGCTGGAGTCACACCCAAAACCCCCCGTCCCCGTGGCCCTTCAGGGTTAAAACAAGCGAGACAGGGAGTTTCGCCAGGGATAATGGTCGTAATCATACCCCGTAATCGTGAAACCCCGCCGTAAATGTAGGGTATCTTCTGTTGAACACAAGCCGAGTTTACCACAAGCCGGGCGTCTTTTGTGTCTAAGCCGTCTACTACCACCTGGGCTCCGTCAATAAGACGAGAGATATTCTGCTCTGTTATCTCGGCGTGCATGGGGGTAATTTCTACTGTAGGATTTAACTTGGACAATTTTTTTTGGGCAACCACCACCTTTTTCGTTCCTATATCCTCGTCCCCGTAGAGCACCTGTCGGTTCAAATTTGATAATTCCACAACGTCATAATCAATGACAGTGATATGCCCGACACCTGCAGCAGTCAGATATGTTGCAGAAGCGCAGCCGAGCCCCCCTACGCCAGCAATGACGACATGAGAGCCTTTTATTTTTTTTTGCCCCTCTTCGCCGAAATCCGGGATCAGCAGTTGCCGATTATATCTGACACGTTCGCTGCTGTCCAGCATCTTTCCTGAGGTATCGGTTAGCCGTCCCAACGCCAAAGTATCTTTACCTTTACCTCGTCGCCGTCTCGCAGCTTTGCATCAAGGCCATGGGGTATCGTGACATAATTCTTGTCATTAACGAGGACATCATAGTCTTCGTCCAGGTCATTCGTTTTGGGGTTGATCGGTGCAAAGTCGACATCGACCTGTCTATATACCTCCGCCAGTGTGGTTAGGAGTGCCCGTGTGGTTTCGCCTTCTACCTCCAGTTCAACTACCCCTTTCCCCCGGGCGTCTGGCCACGGCGCATAGAGCCACGGCATAATAATGTTGAGCAATCCCTCCCGAGTCACTTTCTCGGCAGGATTAATTTTGACAATCAATTCTGAAAAAGCTGGCATGATCGCTACATTCATTGTACTTCCTTATAAGACCGCTATTGATAAAATCATTTTGGACCAGAGCAAAGCGTATCGCCCAACTTTCTAATTTCCTTTTTTCCTTCCCGCTGAAACCCTTAATCAGCAATGACCCATCTCGTCACTCTTGACCTGCACGTCATCGCCGTCTTGCAATTTTGTATTTAGCCCCTGCGGCAGCGTGATATAATTCTTTCCATTTACAAAGATGTCAAAGTCAAAGCCTACATCATTGGTTATGGGGCACAGTGGTTGGAAATCGATATTCACTTGACTGTATCGCTCTGATATGATGGCGAGCAATTCCCGTAACGTCTCGCCTTCAATCTCCAGTTCTATCACCCCGTACTCCCGGGCATCAGGCCACGGCGCATAGAGCCCAGGCTCACATGACCCAGAGATACGGAGAGTCGCGTCATGATCAGGATTGACCTTGATCCTCAATGCCGAAAAGCCTGGAGTGATTGCTATTCTCATGCTCATTCTATCTGCTATGCCTCAAAGGCATCGAATGGGACATATAGTAAAATATACCCGTCACACACGCGACGAGAAACGCCGGTTCCTACTGATTGCTTTACTTACTTTTTTCGCTTTTTTTGCCCCTGTTCCTTTTTTGCCTTCATTGCCCAAAAGACCTTCTCCGGATGTGCCGGGAGGTCCTTGATCCACACTCCGGTAGCATCATGGATTGCGCTGATTATCGCGGGTGGAGCGCTACAGGTGCTCCCCTCGCTGGCTTCTTTAGCGCCAAACGGGCCATAGGGATCATTGGTTATCACGTGTAACACTTCGGTCATCGGTGCCTCATACGCGCGAGGGCGCTTATAGTCTACAAAATTGGGGTTCAGGGTCAGCCCTTTATCCATCTTACATTCTTCATATAAGGCGGCCGATACCCCCTGGTGATACGACCCACCGAGGACTTGAGTTTCTACTGCCGGGGGGTTGAGTGGAAAGCCACAGTCGTGAGCTATCACGCTGTTATCGGTACACCTCACCACCCCTGTCTCCATATCCACCTCAACTTCGGCTGCCTGGGCGGTAAAGCTATAATTGGTCCCGATGCTGCCCACGCCGGTGCTGAAATCGGCCAGGGTATGGAGATCGGTCCCTCTCGTCGAGTGGCCACGGCCTATGATGACTCGGCCCGGCGCGTCATAACATGCCGCCCTGACGAGCCTGAACCACGGAATGCTCCTGGCATGATTTGCCTTTACAAAGGCCTTCTTATCCTTCAGCTCGATCTCATCCGGCAAGACGCCAAGCTGCTTGGCCGCCACCTCGAGGAGTTGTCTCTTTGCGTCCTCAGCGGCATTGATCGCGGCCTCGCCGGCAAGCACCGTGACCCGGCTCCCGTAACTGCCGGGGTCAGCAGGCGTAAATGCCGTGTCCACCCTTTTGATATCGACGTCCTCCAGCCCGATGCCGAGCACCTCAGCAACAAAGGCACTGCCGATAGTATCTGAACCCTGCCCCACGTCGGTGGCCCCGGTCAGATAGTTCACACTACCGTCCTCGCAGACCCGTACGATGGCAGCACAGGCATTGTGAGCACTCAGTTGCGTCCCACTGAGATAGGTTCCTGTAGCAAAGCCCATACCATAGGCCTTATTGTCCTTTACTACTTTCTCTTCATTCTTTCTCTTCTCCCAATTAACCGCCTCAGCGACTTTTTGCAGGCATTCCTCCGTGCCGGCAGTGGCAACATGGACCTTGTTTATCGTCTCGTAAATCGTGCCGGGCTCAGGGTTTTTGATGATATTCCTCATCCTCATTTCCACCGGGTCTATGCCGAGTTCCTCAGCCATCATATCCATCTGCACGTCACCTGCAAAACGGGTATGGTATATGCCATGTCCTCTCATCGCCGCCGAACTGGGGTTGTTGGTGAAATAGCAGGTAACATCGTGCTTAAAATTAGGCAAATGATAAGGCAGGCCCATGCAGATGCCGGTAAGGAAGTGGGTAAGCGGACTCATACGGGTGTAGGCACCGCCGTCAGAGACAATCTTGTTGTGAATAGCCGTTATTATGCCCTCTTTGGTAACGCCTGTCTTGATGGTAACCCACATGGGATGGCGCCGCAGGTCTGTAGTGAGCGTGTCGAACTGTGTTGATATAATCTTCACCGGCCTGCCCGCCTTCTTGGCCAGCATAACGACAGAAAAATCACCATTCGTCATGTCGTTCTTGGTGCCGCCGAAGTCACAGCCGATAAAAGGCGTTATGATCCGCACATTACTCAGGGGCAGATTAAAACAGTTGGCCAGAATTCTATAGGGGAAATACGGGCTCCCCTTTGCCCCTTGAAAGACAACACGATTCGGATTAGGCCAATGGGCAAGCGCTGCTGGCGGCTCGATATACCCCTTGGCCATCCGGGGAGTCTGGAACGTATCCTCCCGAATGAGGTATGATTCAGCAAAGGCCTTGTCCACATCGCCAAAGTTCCAGTGATACTCAACACAAATATTTCCCGGGCGGTCTTTATGGACCAGGGGTGCACCTTCCTTCATTGCCTCGAAGGGATCAAAGACGCCGGGAAGCGGTTCATACTCTACTTCGATGAGATCGCAGGCCTCCTCGGCTATATCCTCATCGATAGCTGCCACCGCCGCCACCCCCTCATACAGATACCGCACCTTAGTGGTAGCCAAGGGCTCCTCATCACGGGTCGGTCGGCTCCAGCCCCATTTGAAACCGTTAAAGTCCTTGCCGGTAATGACCGCTTTAACCCCGGGTAACCGCTCCGCCTTAGTCGTATCAATATTGAGTATCCTGGCGTGGGCATGAGGGCTCCTCTTTACAAAGCCCCATAGCATGTTAGCCTCTTCAAGATCAGCGGCATATTTTGCCTGGCCAGTGGCTTTGAGCCTGGCGTCTACCCTGGGTATGGGTTTACCAATAACGGAATATTCTCCTACCTGCTTCTCGTCCATGCTATTTACCTCCTTGCATCTTTTCAGATGCAATTTCTATGGCCTCAATGTATTTCGTGTAGCCTGAATCAGCGCACAGATTCCCCTGTATCGCCTCTCTGATTTCCTCCCGTGTCGGTTTGGGGTTTTCATTGAGCAGCGCCCTGGCCGACATGACCATTCCCGAGGTGCAGAAGCCGCACTCGATTGCTCCGTGCTCGACCATTGCCTCTTGGATAGGGTGAAGCTTGTCCCCATCCGCCACCCCCTCAATGGTGGTAACGTCGCGGCCATTGGCCTGTAACGCCAGTACAGAACAGGACCTGACCGCCTTGCCATCAATGTTAACGGTGCAGGCACCGCAGGAACTGCTGAGGCACCCTATCCTGGTCCCCGTCAGCTTCAGTTCCTTCCTCAACACGTCAACGAGCAAGGTCTTCGGCTTTACCATGAGCTCATACACCTTCCCGTTAATCGTGAGCTTCAATTCTCTTGGTGTACCCTTCATAACCATACCTCCTTCAGTACGTTACGATGATGTGGCCCGTTCCAGGGCCCTTTGTGCAGCCCGACTCACGAAGACCTTTATCATCTCCCTCCGGTATTCCGCTGTGCCGTGGACATCAACAGGGGGGTCAGCCTCCGAGGACGCCACCTCGCCAGCCTCAACAAGCAGGTCATCAGTTACCACCTTGCCTATCAGCCGCTTCTCCGCTTCCCTCGCCCGCAGGGGGATAGAGGCCGCATTGCTGAGCACTATGTGGGCATCCTCACACACGCCGTCCCCCGACTTCAGGGTAATTGATACTGCTGCCCCGGTGACACCCTGATCCCCTTGCATCACCATGAGCTTCTCATGGGCAGTACCCGTATGGGGCGGCGGTGGCGGCACCTGAATTTCGGTGAGCATCTCATCAGGCTCAAGGGCCACCTCAAAATAATCTTTGGAAAATTCTTCCATGTCGATGATTCTCTCCCCGCCCATGCTGGCCACCTTCAACTTGGCGTTTAATGCGATGAAAACCGAGGCAGGATCCCCGGCAGGGTCACCATGGCAGAGATTGCCCCCGATCGTACCCCAGTTTCGGGTCTGGATCGTGGCAAGATTTCGCTCCATCTCGCTGAGCACCATGAAGTGCTTCTGGATGATCGGTGATTTCTCTATGGTTCGATGTAAGGTCAGTGCCCCGATTCGTAAACCCTTTCCATCATCGTTGATATAATCGAGATCTGATATGCCCTTGATATCGATTATATATTCGGTAGTCAGCATTCCCTGCTTCATGACAACGAGCAGCGACTGCCCCCCGGCGATGATCTTGGCCTCTTCTTTATACTGTGAGAGCAGGGGGAGGGCCTCCTTAACTGTTTTTGGGTCGAAATATTCAAAGTCTTTCATCTTATAACCCCCTTCGTTGTTCCTGAGAATCCGTATTACTTGTCATGTCCTTTAACTAAGACGTTAAAGTATACCCTTTAATATACCAACCGGTAGGTATACATCTTGTGACAAATTAACCACAAACCGTCGTTTTTGTCAACTACTTTTTTTTGCGTTGTTGTTTAAACTTCAAAAGTAGACACCCCCAAATCAGTGATTTTAACTCGGAAGAAATCGATGAGTTTATTTTTGCACCAACATCTGATCTCGGCAATGGTTTTGCCAACGGGACAGATGCGCAGGGTGACCTCTTGTCGTGGGGTAGCGTGGTTGATCTTCACGTGTAGGTTGTGAAGAGAGATTTTTCTATACGGGGCAATGGTCCTTTTTATTAGGATTATAGAGGGATGTATGTAAGATGTCGTGCAATTCCGTGCCAGCTTTATCGGCCACGACCCCCTTGTTTTCAGCTTTCTTATTCAGGAGATATCTTTCCCCCCTTTCCTGAGTGACAATTCAAAAAAAAGATTGACAAATATGATGGGTTGTGGTTAGCTTATTTTCACATAATTATACCTACCGGTTGGTATATTTGGTTTATACAAGGGGCTATATTTTTTGGAAATGACGACCTATTTATTGAACAAAAGGACTGAGACAGGGCCATTGACAAGAGGCTTGACTTTTGTGGAGGTATATATCATTACTAGAGGTAACCTTACTGAGTGGTTGCCTCCTTCAGCAAGAGAGATAAAGGAGGAGATCTGATGGCGAAGGAGAAAAAAGTATGTCCTTTTTCAAGAAGGAACTGTGTGGGATGCCCCCTCTTCAGGGGAAGACACTGCGGCATGTCTTTTTCAAAACTTTACCATGAACACTCGGAGAGGGAAGGCCCGCGGGGTCAGCGTCGGGCCGAAGGGCCGGATAGCGGCAAATTTTTGGCGGCCTCTATTAACCCTCAGCCCACAAGCTGTATTTCCAATGTTGAAGAATTAGTAGAAAGGAGAGAAGGATGATACACGATTTTACGTACCTTAAACCCAGCTCTCTGAAGGAAGCGCTCACCATGCTTGAAGAGCACAAGGATGAGTGCAAGGTGATCTGCGGGGGACAGTCTCTCTTGATCATCATGCGGCAGGGATTGTTAGTTACTGACTATCTTGTTGACATTAAACACATCAAGGAACTTGACTACATTCAGTTTGATGCCAAGGCAGGTCTGAAGATCGGCGCCACGACCACGCACCATACCATTGAGACATCCGACGTGATCAAGAAAAACTACCCTATCCTCGTGGCCATGGAGAACAAGCTCGCGTCAATCCAGGTGAGAAACTGGGGTACTATCGGCGGCAACCTCGCCCATGCCGACCCTTCAGGAGACCCTTGTCCTGTGTTGATGGCCTTGAATGCGAACATCAAAGTGGGGAGCGCACAGGGCGAGAGGACCATGGCGCTGGAAGATTTTTCTGTAGATTTCTTTGAAACGGCCTTAGAGGAGGGAGAAGTCGTACTGGAAGTCCAGGTGCCGACGCTGGAGGCAAAGACAGGCGCCGCATATCAGAAATTCAACCTCCTTGAAAGCGATCAAGGCATGGTGGCGGTTGCTGCCGCAGTGACGCTCAACGGCGGTGGAACCTGTAAGGACGCCAGGGTTGTGCTTGGCAATGCCGGCCCGAAACCGATACGGGTGAAAAAGATTGAAGAATTATTGATTGGCAAAGCATACAACGAAAAACTGTTTGCCGAGGCGGGCGCCATAGCATCACAAGACTGTGAGCCTGTTTCAGACATTCATGCGTCTGAGGAGCATAGAAGGCATTTGCTGGGCGTGCTGACCAAGAGGATGCTGAAACAAGCCTGGGAACAAGCCAAAGGGTAATTGAGAAAGGAGGTCTTGCATAATGGAAAAGCAATTATTAACGCTCACCGTAAATGGACAACCATATGAACTGTACATAAACCCGAAAACCTTGTTGGTAGAGGTAATCAGAGACCATATAGGTCTGACCGGGACCAAGAGGGGATGTTCCACGGTATCCTGCGGTTCATGTACGGTCATGCTGAACGGTATGGCTGTGAAGTCATGCTCAATACTCGCCATGCAGGCTGAGGGTGCACAGGTAACTACTATTGAGGGGCTGGAAAAAAACGGAGAACTGGCGCCTATCCAAAAGGCATTCATTGACCATGGCGCCTTTCAGTGTGGTTTTTGCACCTCTGGCATGATTATGTCGGCGCAGGCATTTCTCGACGAAAACTCGAATCCGACCGAATGGGAGATCAGAGAAGGCATTGAGGGGAATATCTGTCGGTGCACGGGTTACAACAGCATCGTTAGGGCTATAGATGCGACGGCCAAAGGCGAATACAAGTAAGGAGGAGTAATAATGGATAACAATAAATATTCAGTCATTAATACCCATGTTCATAATATAGATGGCTTTGCAAAGGTTACCGGAAGGGCGACCTATACCTTCGACGTGACGCTGCCCAACATGCTCTACGGCAAGATCCTGCGCAGCCCGCATCCCCATGCGAAGATCCTCAAGATAGACTACAGCAAGGCCCTCGAGTTTCCCGGCGTGGTCGGTGTGGTGACAGGCAAGGAGGATACCTTGGGCGTCAAGCAGGGTATCTGGCGGCGCTACCAAGATCTCTGCGATGAGCAGGTTCTCACTGTCGATAAGGTGCGTTACATCGGTGAGCCTGTTGCAGCGGTAGCGGCATTAACGGAAGACATTGCGGAGCAGGCCCTTGACCTGATCGAGGTCGACTACGAAGTGCTGCCCGCGGTTTACGAACCAATGGAAGGGATTAAGAAAGAGGCGCCTGAAATCCATGAAGGCTTTGAGCGTAATATTAACGTTACCCGGCATATTGAATGGGGCGACACGGATGCGGCCTTCGAAGAGGCAGAGTATGTACGGGAGGACTGGTTCAAGGTCGGCGGCCAGCACCATGTGTCTATGGAGACCCGCGCGGCAGTATCGGACTACACGCCGGACGGAAAACTCACCATTTACCATTCTAACCAGTCTCCCTATTACTTGCAGGCGCTCATGGCCGGCGTGCTCGGTATGAGGGAAGGTGATATACGGGTTATCTCTCGCTACGTTGGTGGTGCCTTCGGCGGCAAGTTCGAGCTCGACGGGGCGATCTTTTGCAGCGCCGTGCTCTCTAAGAAGCTCAACAGACCGGTTAAGATCATCTACACCAGAGAAGAAGACTTCATCGCTTCAAAGCGTCGGACCCCGATGTTCTACTACGTACGGACCGGGGTGAAAAAGGACGGGACCTTCTTGGCGCGGGAAGCCAAGGTCTTCACCAACGGCGGCGCATACACCGGCATGGGGGCAACGGCCCTGTACCTCACCGGTTTCTTCCACTCCTTCCCATACCGGTGGCAGGGCTACCGTTTTGACGGTTACCGGGTCTATACTAATACATTACCCTCTACATCGATGAGAGGATTCGGAGCTCCGCAGGCGATGTTTACCTCGGAACAGCAAATAGAATGGATTGCGGCCGACCTCGGGCTCGACCCCATTGAGATGAGGCGGAAGAACTCCCATTATCCCGGTTATGAAGTCCCCGGTCAGGCGACCATCGGAAGCTGCGGCATCGATCAGTGCTACGACGAGATCCAGAAGTGGATCAAGGATAAAGGCACACTGCCTGACAACAGGGCCATCGGAATCTCCGCCTGCGGCTTCATGACCGGCGGTATCTTCAATTGGTTTGATACCCCTTACGCATTCTCAGCTGCTATGGTTACCAT
>CAYWLI010000023.1:20684-23107 GCA_964459135.1 uncultured Thermodesulfobacteriota bacterium
CTCGAGTTTGCCTACGCGCATGCACACATAGTAAGCAAAACCGGTCTTAATATTGTGTACGACTTGGATATAAAAGACCGATGGGTGCACAACGTTGCCCGTCCGGAAAGGGGTGTTGACTACAGTGAACTGGTAAGGATAGCGCTCCGCGGCAAAGAAGGTCAGAAGATCGTCGGCAGGGGTTTTTATACGCCTCACCGAAAGGGCATGATCTCCCCCGCATACAGCTATATGCTGCAAGGGGTGGAGGTTGAAATCGATGAGGAGACGGGCAAGATCCGGCTCATCGACAGCCTCACGGCCCACGACTGCGGGCAGCCCATCAACCACCTCGGCCTGATCGGTCAGCTCGAGGGTGCATTTTCCATGGCTGCCGGCTACGGGTACCTTGAGTATATGCCCTTTGAGGACGGTATGCTGATGAACCCGAACTTGGTTGACTACCACATGATCCGGGCTACAGAGATGCCCCCAACGGCTGTGGCCGAGATTGACACGTACGAGCCGGAAGGACCGTACGGGGCCAAGGAGGCAGGCGAGGGCCTTACCAACCCGACCGCCGCCGCGATCGGCAACGCCATTTTTCACCGGTTCGGCGTACAGATGAAGGAAAACCCCATCCGGCCTGAGATGATTCTCAATGCTCTGAAGGAAAAGAAAGAGCAAGAAAAAGCCGGGAAGAAGAAATAAGAGGAGGGACACCATGAGCGAGAAAGCACCAGTCATATGTCCTGTATGCGGAAAACACGCAAAAACAGGAAGTGCGATAGATTGTGCCAGACATATGTTCGGTACGGGGGATAAAGCACATAAGGAGTGGGTTGACGCCCAGGGCTTGTCTTTCATAGATCTTTTGATTGAGCAGGCAACAACCCCGGGCAATAAGAGTTATGAACTACTGGCCGAGTACATCGAGAAGGCCCAGGGTAAAAAGTAAGCTGTAAGATGTAGCCAGAAGGCTTAAGAAGATCATTTATTTTACTCAGAGAGGAGATTGTTATGATTATAGAGGGAAAGTTTTCGGTGAAGGCGCCCATACAGAAACTGTGGGACATGCTTCTCGAACCGGAGACGCTGGGTGCCTGTGTTCCCGGTGCCGAGAAGATTGAGAAGATCGATGACAAGACCTATGATGCGGTCGTGAAACAAAGGGTAGGCCCCATAAAAGTAAAGCTCTCCTTCAGAAATGTCCTCACCAAGCTAGAACCACCTACGCATCTGGAAGTGGAAGGTGAAGGAGAGGACATCACGAAGCTTGGTCACATGAAGCAAAAGACTGTTGTAGATTTTAAGGAAGTCGGCGGCGGTGAGGTTGAGGTCTCCTACAAGGCGGATGTGGCTATCGTGGGGAAGATGGCCATGTTTGGTGACAGGATCATGAGGGCCAAGGCAAAGGACGTTGAAAAGGAATTCACTGAGAAACTTCAGGAAAAACTGAAAAGCGTAGCATAGAAGCCTTGCCGTCAATTGCTTATGAGCAGACGTAGGCAAGGTACTACAATAATACTCATATCCCCCTCCTCTGGAACATACAACACAGGCAGGGGGAATTTGTTTGATAGTCACGCACACGGTATCGTTACCCGTCGAGCAGACACAATCTCCCCTTGTGCCATTTACTTGTTGACTTTCGTCCAACCAATTGATATGTTTCGATGTTAAGAGGTAACTATCATGAGGGCACGGCGATTATCGGTAAGTCTGATCTTATTGATGCTTGTGGCAAGTCCTTTCGCCTTTGCTCAGGAAACCGATGTTACGCTGCTGAAAGAAAGGATTGTTAGTCTCCAAAACCAGTATCCTCTCGGCATTGGCACCCTTGTTGCGTGTTCCACGGTGACGGGTTATGGTTCTTATGAACCCTTACCCGATAATAAGGTGAAAGCTGGAGACGTCATCTTGTTCTATGTGGAACCACAAAATCCTGCTACCAACAAGGCGGAAGGCACATATGAAATATGGCTCACAGAAGATATGTTCGTCCTCAACGAACAACAGCAGGAGGTGTTCAAGAAAGAGAAAGCCTTCGAGATTCATTCCCAAACCAGCTCACCTCGGCTCGACATCTTTGGCGTCAATCAACTGACATTGGCTGAAATTCAACCGGGGCAATATCTCTTCAAGGTGATCTTACACGATAACATAAAGGGGGAGGATGCCTCAGCGACGTGGGCCTTTGAGGTAATACCGTGACAATTTTTATCCATAGCACGGACACGGTAGGGCATCGAGGACCAGAGGGATACCCCTTTCCCTGCCCTCTTTTTGCTAACGAGCCGTTTTAAAAGGATATGTATGCCATTCTCCCTTGTGGTCTCTTTTGTTGAAAGATGGCACCCAACATGTTTTAATGGGGGATGCACGGGGTGCACGTTGTGCACAACACGGTAATGAGGAGAGGGTTTTGAGCGACGAGCAAGAGG
>CAYWLI010000024.1:0-23084 GCA_964459135.1 uncultured Thermodesulfobacteriota bacterium
CTTGATCCGCTCCTTGAGCTTCTTCACCTCTTCGAAAGGGTGCCACTGGAAGGGGGTCCATGCCTTGGGCACAAAGGGGGTGATGCTGAGGGTGATCTCGCCGACCTTTCTTCCCCCTTTTCCCATGTGGTGCCTGATGTGTTTGGTCAGGGTGATGATGGCCTCGATGTCCTCCGGGGTCTCGGTGGGGAGGCCGATCATGAAGTAGAGCTTGAGATCCCTGATGCCGTGGGCGGCAAGGGTCTCAGCTGCACTAAAGATCTGCTCATCTCGCAGACCCTTTGCCACTACTGCACGCAGCCGCTCGGTCCCTGCCTCCGGGGCTATGGTCACGGTGAGGTGGCCGCTTTGGGCCAATAATCGGGCAACTTCATCTGTTATGGCATCGGCCCTGATGGAGGCGATGGATATCTCCCCTTTTCTTTCGACGATATATTCGCACAACGCTGTGAACTGGGGATGATCTCCCAGGGCAGATCCCACCAGGCCGATTCTCTTGCCTTTCTGTAAACCGATACCGGCTTCACCCATCAGGGTATTCACCGCTCTGTTGCGAAAGGGCTGATGGATTGCCCGGGCCGCGCAGAAACGGCACCTGCGAGGACAACCCCTGTTTACCTCTACGAGAAACATCTCCTTGAATTCCGTCCGGGGGGTCAGGATGGCTGAGCCCGACGGAACGTGCATGAGATCCTTGATCCATCTCCTCTTGATCTTCGCCGGTGCCGTGTCTATTCGAGGTTTGAATTCCTTTATAAAACCACCCTCGTCGTACGCTACCTGATACAGAGAAGGGCAATATATCCCCTCGATCCCCCCTGCCTTTTCCAAGAAGCTATCCTTTGTATCTCTTCCTTCCTGAAAGGCCTTGAGGAAATCCATCAGGGATTCCTCGCCTTCACCGAGGAAGAAGAGGTCCATAAAATGGGCCAGGGGCTCGGGGTTGAGGGTGATCGCGGCACCACCGGCTACAATCAAGGGGGAGCGTTGATCCCGGTCTTTGGCCTTTAATGGAATCTTGGCCAGTGCAAGGATGGATAAGATATGGGGGAAATCGTTCTCAAAGGGGATGGAAAAGGCGATGATCTGAAACCGGGCAAGAGGCTTGCTGGATTCTAAGGAAAGTAAGGGCGTGTTGCTTCTGGAGTACTCGCGCAGCTCCTCCGTTTCGGGGAGGAAGGCCCGCTCACAGACCACATCCGGCTCGGCGTTGAGGAGGCGATAGAGGAGCTGGAACCCCAGATTGGACATCCCCACGTGGTAGGAGTTGGGGAAGGCCAGGCAGATGGGTACCTTCCCTCCCCATTCCTTCCTGACGGTCCCCTCTTCCTGCGCGAGGAGCTCTTTATGCCTGCCGAGGATACCCTGCGTCACAAGGTAATTTTACCACGTGAAGGGGACCGTGTGGATACCCTAATCCGCCTGTTTCCGCATAAAGGTGGGGACGTCGTATCGCTCCTCTATCTCCGGAAAGGCATCCGCGGCCTTGCGGAAGCGAAAATCGGAGAATTCGTCGATGGTCTTTCCCCTCCTCAGGAAGGTGGGGATCTCCATGTTCTCTCTGTCCTCGTCGGGAATCACCTTCAGGCGGCGTAGCCGATCCTGTTTCACCTCCTCTTCGCCGAGGCCGGTGGCGATTACCGTCACCCTAATCTTGCCGTTCATCCGCTCATCGATGACCGCCCCGAAGATGATATTCGCCTCTTCATGGGTCTCTCTCTGGATGAGGCTGGAGGCCTCATTCACCTCATGGAGGGTCAGGTCCGCACCGCCGGTGATGTTGATCAAGATCCCCTTGGCCCCATGAATGGAGATATCCTCCAACAGGGGACTGGATATGGCCCGCTGTC
Organism: uncultured Thermodesulfobacteriota bacterium; assembly: GCA_964459135.1. Taxonomy (GTDB): domain Bacteria; phylum Desulfobacterota; class B13-G15; order B13-G15; family RBG-16-54-18; genus CAYWLI01. The sequence goes on from CAYWLI010000024.1 coordinate 1,851, forward strand.
CCGCCTCCATGGCGCGGTTTTCTCCCGATGCCACGCCCATGCCCATCATGGCCATGCCCATCTCCGACATGACGGTCTTGACATCGGCGAAATCGAGGTTGACCAGCCCCGGAACCAGGATGAGGTCCGATATCCCCTTGGCCGCCTGGTAGAGGATCTCGTCCGCCTTCCTGAAGGCCTCCAGCAGGGGCATGCTCTTGCCGCTGATGGCGAGCAGTCGCTCGTTGGGGATGGTGATGAGGGTGTCGGCATACCTATTGAGTTCCAGCCACCCCTGCTCCGCATGAGTATGCCTCCTGCGCCCCTCAAATTGGAAGGGCTTGGTGACGATGGCCACGCTCAGGGCGCCTAGTTCCTTGGCGATGTTGGCCACGATGGGGGCACCGCCGGTGCCTGTCCCCCCTCCCAGCCCCGCGGTGATAAAGACCATGTCCGCTCCGTCCAAGGCCGTCTTGATCTGATCCACGCTCTCCAGGGTCGCTTTTCTGCCTGTCTCGGGGTCAGCACCCGCGCCCCTCCCCCCTGTGATCCGCTCCCCGAGTTGAATCTTCACGGGGCTTGGAGAGATCTTGAGGACCTGCGCATCGGTGTTGGCCGCGACGAAATCGACCCCCTCCAGCTTGAGATCGATCATGGTGTTTAAGGCGTTGCACCCACCTCCGCCTATGCCGATGACCTTTATTCTTGCCCCTACTGCACGATTTTCATCGAATTCAAACATCTCGTAGACCTCCTTCCTTTCTTACCCCCCATGGGGGATTTCAACTTTCTCGTCTAGAAGAACTCCTTAAACCAACCCTTCATCCTTCGGGTGACTTTGTCAAAGATGTTCGCCTCGCCGGGGACAAACCCCTCGCTGATTTTGCCCTTCTGCCCGTATAAGACGAGCCCTACAGCGGTGGTGTAGATGGGATTCGCGACGATGTCCGTCAGCCCTCCGATATCGCGGGGAGCACCTTTGCGAACCGGCAGGCTGAAGATCTGCTCGGCCAGATCCACCACCCCTTCCAGGAGGGCCGATCCGCCGGTCAGGACGATCCCCGAGGCAACGTTACCTTCGTATCCGGAGTTGATGATCTCCCGTTGCGCCAGGGACAAGATCTCCTCCATACGGGGCTCGATGATCTCAGCCAGCGTATATTTTGAGATGGTCTTGGCCCCCCGCTCGCCCACGGCAGGGACTTCCACCCGCTCGTCCTTCGCAACGAGGGAGGTCAAGGCACAGCCGTGTTTTTTCTTGATCTTCTCCGCCTCTTCGATCGGGGTCCGCAGACCGATGGCGATGTCACCGGTAACGTGGTCGCCGGCCAGCGAGATGACCGAAGTATGTTTGATACTCCCCTGATGGAAGATGGCGATGTCGGTGGTGCCGCCACCGATGTCGACGAGGGCCACTCCCAGCTCCTTTTCTTCGGGGGTGAGGGCCGCTTCGCTGGAGGCCAGTTGCTGTAAGATGATATCGGTGACCTCCAAGCCGGCCCTATTGGCGCACCTGATGATGTTTTGTGCCGAGGTGACTGCCCCGGTGACGATATGGACCTTGACCTCCAACCTGACCCCGCTCATCCCCTGGGGATCCCTGATCCCATTTTGCCCGTCGACGATGTACTCCTGGGGTAAGATATGGATCACCTCCCGGTCCATGGGGATTTGGAGGGCACTGGCGGCGTCGATGACCCTTCTGATGTCACTTTCGGTTACCTCGTGGCTCTTTACCCCGACGATCCCGTGGCTGTTGAGCCCCTTGATATGCCCCCCGGCGATGCCGGTGTAGACCGCGGTGATCTCGCACCCTGCCATCAATTCCGCTTCTTCCACTGCGCGCTTTATCGATTGCACCGTACTCTCGATATTGATCACCACGCCCTTTCTGAGTCCATGTGACGGATGGGTGCCGATGCCGATGATGTCCAAACGCTTTGCAGAAGGGACGCCGACAATAGCACAGATCTTGGTCGTCCCGATGTCCAAGCCCACGATGAACTCTTCCTTCTTGCCCATTTTTTTCACCCCCTTTCCTCAAACCCGACCACGATGCGGCCGGGGCCTTCATACAGGATATATTTCATAGAGAGATGTTTTTCCGCAGTCCTCTTCCAGACCTCCTCCAGCCTGCTCACCTTGATTCCCACATCTCCTCTGCTCATGTGGATCATGGTCCCTTCCTTCGTCGTAAAGATAGTCATGGTGCCGAACGCATTGACATTGATCTCGGAGATCCCCTCCCGGGAGAGGTGTGGGTGGTCCTGCACCTCCCTGATGAACCATAGGGCCTCGCTGATGAGTTCTTTCCCTTCCCCTTTCTTCCGCGCCTTGTCATCCCACCCGGTCAAGATGGGATAGTCGAGGGGCTCACCGGGGGCGGGCTCCTTAAAGGGGGTGCCATCCTCGTCCACATAGTACAGCGTCTCCATGCGGATCAAGGCTACGGGTTGTCTTTCAATGACCCGCACGGACAGCTTGTCCGGCAATACCCGGCGCACCTCGCAGGACCTGACCCAGGGGAGGGTCTCCACCCGCTCGGCGATCTCCTTGAGGTCGAGCTGAAAGACCGGCGTCTTGAGCGGCACCGCGACGGCCTCCATGATCTGCTGTTGGTCCGTGCGTTGGAATCCCTGCACCTCGATCGCATTCAGTTCGAGGTGGGAGGCGAGGAGCAGGCTGGTCCCCCGCTCCAACCCCCAGATGAAGGCGATGATGGTTACCACTATCCCCACGAAGAATAATCTTTTCCCCTTTTTCATCCTGCTTCCTCCGCGATCTTCAAGGAGGCCTGCTCCAAGATGGCCTTCACCAGATGAGGGAAAGAGATCCCCTTCTGGGCGGCTGCTTTGGGCACGAGACTCGTCTCCGTCATTCCGGGGACGGTGTTGACCTCAATGATGAAGATCTCTCCGTGCGCGCTCAGCCGGAGATCCACCCTGGCGCAGCCATGACACCCCAGGACCTGGTAGGCCTTGAGGCTTATTTCCTGTACCTCCCCCTGTTTTTCCTCACTGATCGGCGCGGGGCAGCGGTATTCGGTCTTGCCGGGGGTATACTTTGCCTCATAGTCGTAAAACCCTTCTTTGGGAGCGATCTCGATGACGGGAAGGGGCTCACCGTTCAGGATCCCGACGGTGAGCTCCTTCCCATCGATGAAACGCTCGATGAGGACCTCCTGGTCATACCCTTTCGCGTTGCGTATGGCCTCTTCTAACCCTGTGCGTTCCATCGCGATACCGACCCCGATGGTCGATCCCTCAGAGGCCGGTTTGACGACCCATGGGGGAGGGAAAGGGGGCTCCTGAAATTCCCCCTCGTGAGGGGTGATGAATTCCGGTGTGGGGATATTATGAAAGCGGAGGATCTCTTTGGCCTTGATCTTGTGCATGGCCAGCGCACTGGCCAGTACCCCGGAGCCGGTGTAGGGGATCCGCAGCAATTCAAGGAGTCCCTGAACCGTACCGTCCTCACCCCACCGGCCGTGCAGGGCGATGAAGGCAGCATCGATTCGCTCCTCTACGAGACATGCGACGATATCGGCAGAGACATCTATCCCCACTGCGTTGTATCCCTCTTCCTGCAGGGCCTTGAGGATCGCGGTGCCGGTCTTCAGGGATATCTCCCGTTCACGGGAGATCCCCCCCATCAAGACCCCGATGCGTTTATGTTTCCACCTCTGGCTCACCGATGATCTGTACCTCCAACTCAAGCCTGATCCCTTTCTCTTGATAGACCCGATCGCGTATCTGTGTTATCAGTCCCATGACATCCCGTGCCCGGGCTGTTCCTACGTTGACGATGAAGTTCGCGTGCAGGGGGGAAACCATGGCATCTCCCCTGCGCAGCCCCTTTAAGCCCGCTTCTTCGATCAACTTTCCCGCCGGCATATCCAGGGGGTTTTTGAAGATCGAACCGGCACTCGGCTGAAAGAGGGGCTGGGTTTCCTTTCTCCTGAGCATAAAATCCTTCATCTTCCCGGTAATCTCCGACTCCTCTCCCTTGTGCAAGGAAAACTCCCCTTGGAGGATGATCTCTTCAGGGGACAAGTTGATCCCCCGATAGTCAAATGTCACCTCATTATCTTTCAGCCACCTGATACCGCCCGCACGGTCCATGACCATGAGGGAGGAGATCCGATCTCCGACCTCCATGCCCCAACTGCCGGCATTCATCCTGATTCCTCCCCCTATGGTACCGGGGATGCCGGCAAGGGGTTCCAGTCCGCTGAGACCGTTACTTGCGCAGAAACGCAGCAACGGGGGGAGCCCAAGGCCGGCCCCCGCCATGACCTTGCTCCCCTGTTTTCTGATATCTTTGAGCCCGCGGGAGAGGTTTATGAGGGGCTCACGCACGCCTCTGTCCGAGGCGAGAAGATTAGTTCCGTTACCGATGGGGAGGTAGTGCACCCCTTCCTCTCGGCAGAGGGCAATAACAATCTGCAGGTCTTCCTGCTCTTGGGGATAGAGGATGCAGTCTGCCGGTCCCCCAATTCTGAAGGAGGTGACCTTGCTCAGGGGGACCCCTTGCTGGATCTCCCCCTGGAAACCTGCTTTTTTGATCCGCCGCTCCCAGCCGTTTGTGATCATGCGGATTCCTTCCCCAGGGCTTCCACGATATACTCCGATGTTTCCCAGATATTCCCCGCACCCAAGGTCATGACGATGTCCCCAGGTCTCAGGAGGGGCAGGACCTCGTCGACCAAATGCTCCCTGTCAGGGACGTAGCGGACCTCAGTACCCCCTTGTTGCCCAATTGTCTGGCACAGGGCCTCGGCGCTCACCCCGGGGATGGGGTCCTCTCCTGCCGGGTAGATATCCGTGATAAAGAGCACATCGGCCTGCGCGAAGGCGGAGAGGAACTCTTCAAAAAGATCTCTGGTCCTCGTGTATCGGTGGGGTTGGAACAGGGCGATAATGCGCCGCTCACCGAGCCCCTTGGCCGCCGCCAACGTTACCTTGATCTCTTCGGGATGGTGGGCATAGTCGTCTATGACCGAGACACCGGCGGCTTCCCCTTTCAGTTCGAACCTCCTCCCAACCCCGGTGAAGCCCTCGAGGGCCTCTTTGATGGTGCTGAATGGTATCTCTAATTCCATCCCCACGGCGATGGCGGCGAGGGCGTTGTATGCATTGTGTATCCCCGGCATGCTGAGGCGCACCTTCCCGAGGGATCGATTCTGCCACCAGGCCTCAAATACGATACCCCATCCCTTCGGGCTTACCCCCGCGCCACGCACGTTCGCCTCCTGGTCGAAGCCGTAGGTGATGTACCGTTTTTGCACAGCGGGGATGAGCGCCCGGACGTTTGGGTGGTCGAGGCAGAGGATGGAGCTTCCATAAAAAGGCACCTTGTTAATGAACTCCATGAAGGTCCTCTTGAGGTGCTCAATGTCATCATAGAAGTCCAGGTGTTCGGGGTCTATATTGGTGACGATGGCGATGGTGGGAGACAACGAAAGGAAGGTGCCGTCGCTCTCGTCGGCCTCGGCCACCAGGAATTCCCCTTCGCCGAGTCGGGCGCTGCTCCCCAAGCTGTTGAGCCTCCCCCCGATCACCATGGTGGGGTCTAATCCCGCCTGGGCCAGAACCGTGGCGGCCATGGAGGTGGTAGTAGTCTTGCCGTGAGTGCCGGCCACGGCGATGCCGTACTTCATCCTCATCAACTCCGCCAGCATCTCGGCCCGTCGGATCACTGGGATCATCTGGACCTTGGCCTCCTGGACCTCCGGATTATCCCCCTTGATGGCCGAAGAGGTCACCACCACGTTGGCCCCGTGTACATTCTCCCGCCGATGATCATAGGTTACCCTGCACCCCAACTGAGCCAGACGCCTCGTGATCTCCGTTTCCTTTGCGTCCGATCCGGTAATGCGGTAGCCGAGATTGAGCAGGACCTCTGCTATACCGCTCATGCCGATACCGCCGATCCCGACAAAGTGTATCTGTTTTATCTTGCCCCTGTACACCGTCTGTCCCTAGTTCAGACCCAGTAATTGATAACATTCATCAACGATCCGGACAGCTGCATCAGGTCTTCCCAGGGAGGCCGCTTCCGTTTCCATCGCATGTAATGCCTTTCGGCTGCGATAGAGGGGGAGGATTTCCTCGGCGAGCCGCTTTCCCGAAAGCTCCGCATCGAGGATCATTCTCCCTGCGCCGTGATTCACCAAGACCTGGGCGTTTTTACGCTGATGATCATCAGCAGCATAGGGGTAGGGTATGAGGATTGCAGCCCTCCCCCAAGCACAGAGCTCTGTTATAGTAGTAGCCCCGGCCCGACAGACTACCAGATGGGCCTCCCGATAACACGGGGCCATCTCATCAATAAAGGGATGGACCAACACCTCCAAACCCTTTCTCTCATATTTTCCTTTGACCCAGCGGTAATCCTCCTCACCGGTTTGATGGATGATCCGCAGATCCTTTGCGATCTCCTCCAGGGAGGCTACGGCCTCTACTATTCCCCTGTTGATGGTAGCAGCTCCCTGGCTGCCGCCGAGGATGAGGAGGGTAAAGGGTCTTCCAGCTCTCATGTCCCCCTGACCTGCCAGGACCCCCCTGCGGAGGGGATTCCCCGTGACCCGTACCTTTTGAGAAGGGAAGAACCGCATCCCTTCTGTCCAGGAAAGGAATACCCGTTGTGCGAACCTGGCCGCCATCCTGTTGGTAAGGCCGGGGTAGACATTCTGTTCTTGGATCACCCGCTGTATCCCCAGGAGGGAGGCGGCGACTATCACAGACCCTGCGGCATATCCCCCCAGGCCGATGACCAATCGGGGGGCGATCCTGCGCAAGAGCCCTCGTGAGAGCCATACCCCCTGCAGGAGGGTGATGATCCCCATGCCCTTTCTCCACCACGACCGCCCCTTTAAGGGGAGGGCGGGGACCGTCATTAGTTTAAATCCCCATCGGGGGAGCATGCGCTTCTCGAGATCCTTCCCCGTCCCGATGAAGATGATCTCCCACCCCTTCTTCCTCCGGATGAACTCCTCAGCAATGGCTATGCCGGGGAAGAGATGTCCCCCAGTTCCACCCCCTGCAATGACGATGGTATCCGTCATTGTTTCGCTCCGGAGGCAGAGATGTTCAAGAGGATCCCCATTGCCACCAGATTCATTACCAATGAGGTCCCCCCGTAGCTGATGAAGGGGAGGGTGAGACCCTTCGTGGGCAAGAGCCCCAGCACGACGCCCATGTTGATGATTACCTGCAGGGCGATCATAGTGGTAATTCCCATGGCCAGATAGGCCCCAAAGGGGTCTTCGGTCCTGAGGGAAATCTTGACCCCCCGCCAGATCAACAGGGCGAAGAGGAGGATGACAACCATGACGCCGATATATCCCAGTTCCTCACCGAGGATGGCGAGGATAAAATCGGTGTGGGCTGCAGGGAGAAAGAAAAGCTTCTGCTTGCTGTCCCCGAGCCCTACTCCCCACAGACCTCCGGCACTCAAGGCCACGCATGACTGGATAATCTGGAATCCCATGCCCTGTACATCCTTCCAGGGATCGAGGAAGGCAATGATCCGACGATAGACATAGGGAATGCGGGTGACATACACGTAGAGCACCGGTGCCGCGATCAGCGGGACCATCAGGAGATATGACAACCTCGTCCCCCCCAGGAAGAGGAGGACCATGGTCAGCAACCCCAGAAAGATGGCGGTGCCCATGTCCCGTTCGAGGATCACCAGGAGGATCATGATGCCGGATATCGCGATAATGGGGAGAAATCCTGCAAGAAATTCTTTAATCCGATCACCCTTTTTTGCCAAGGAATAGGCGATGAAGATCAGTAAGGCCAGCTTCCCCATCTCAGATGGTTGAAAAACGAACCAGGGGGTCATCAACCACCTCCGTGCCACCCCCACCTTGTGACTCAGACCCAGTCCGGGAATCAAGACCACGATCAAGAGTATGACGCTCAGGATAAGGATGGGATAGGTCCAGGCGCTCAATCGGCGGTAATTGATCTGCATAACCCCCACCATCCCGATCAGGCCGATGAGGGAGAAGAGGAGTTGCTTCTTTATAAACTTGAAGCTGTTGTGGTATGTAATGTCGGCCATCACCGCGCTCGAGCTGTAGATCATGATCCATCCGATGATCACTAAGGCCAAAATGGTGTAGATGACGATATGATCATACCCCTTGTTCATGCTTCCTCCTCGGCGAGTTTCAGGACGATCTTCTTGAAGGTCCGCCCCCGATCCTCATAATCCGTGAACATATCGAAGCTGGAGCACGCCGGTGACAGGAGGATCGCATCCCCTGCCCGGGCCAGGCTGCGGGCCACCCTTACCCCTTCCTCCATTCCTCCTACCAGATGGCAGGGAAGAAGGTCCTGGAAGGCCCCCTGCATCTTCTCTCTCGCCTCCCCCATGAGGATAAGGGCCTTGACCCGCTCTTTGAGGGGTTCCCTCAAGAGGGAATAATCCCCCCCCTTGTCCCGCCCCCCTGCCAGGAGTATGATCGGCTCATCGAGGCTCATCAGTGCCGTCAGTGTCGAGGCCACATTGGTGGCCTTCGAGTCGTTGTAGACGTTTACCCCGTTCCATCGGCCCACCCATTCCAGGCGATGCTCGAGGCCTTCAAAGGAGTCCAATGATTGCTGGATCTTCGTCGGCGGCATGCCGCATATCGTAGCTGCGCCGATGGCTGCCATGATGTTTTCCGTATTGTGCATCCCCCTGATCTTCACCCGTTCCAAGGAGAACCGTTCCTCTTTACCCACACCGCGGCAGAGGACAGTACGTGCGTCCTCAAGCCATACCCCCGTTTCACCATTCCCCTTCCGGCCGAAGGGGAGGATTCGGGCCTTAATCTGGGGGATGAGCGATCGAACAATCGCATCATCGTTGTTGACAACGGCCCAGTCCTTCGCCCCTTGATTGAGGAATATCCGCGCCTTGATTGCTGCGTATGAGGAGAGGGTGGGGTGGCGGTCGAGATGGTCCTCCCCGAGGTTGAGCAGGAGGGCGATCCATGGTTTGAAAGAGGAGATGGCCTCCAGCTGGAAGCTGCTGATCTCGGCCACGATATAGTCCGCCTCTTCTTCATGCAAGAGATACTCCGTTAAGGGGGTCCCGATATTCCCACCAACAAATACCCTTTTTCCCCATCCTGAGAGGATGTGTCCGATCAGGGCGGTGGTGGTACTCTTCCCATTGGTCCCCGTGACCGCAATAAGCCGCGGCTTCAGGAACCAGGAAGCGAGCTCAACCTCGCTCACAAAAGGAATCCCCTTGGCCCGTGCCTGCTCCAACGGGGGGGTGGCGGGGTTTACCCCCGGGCTGAGGACGATCACGTCCGCGCTGAGAAAGGTCTCGGGAGCGTGTACACCCACCTCTACCTCCGCACCCAAGGAGCGCAGTTGCTGGGGGGAGTCCCCCAATGCATCCTCAGTCTTTATCTCACTCACGGTGACTGCTGCTCCTTGCTGCACGAGGAATTCCGCAGCTGCCACACCCGTTTTGGCCATTCCCACTACCACAATGCGCTTCCCTTTCAGACCTTGCTTACGGACATCTGTTGTCGCCTTCTTCGTCATCGGAGCTTTAAGGTGCTGATGGCGATCAAGGATAGAATGATGGTGATGATCCAAAAACGCACGATGATCTTCGGTTCTGCCCACCCCTTTAACTCGTAGTGATGGTGGATGGGCGCCATTTTAAAGATCCGTTTTCTTTTTGTTTGATAGACCGACACCTGGATGATGACCGAGAGAGCCTCGATGACGAAAATCCCTCCCACGATGGCCAAGAGGATCTCCTGTTTGGCGATGACGGCCACCATTGCCAGGGCACCTCCGAGAGAGAGGGATCCTATGTCCCCCATGAATATCTGGGCTGGATAGGCGTTGAACCATAAAAATCCCAGTCCCGCCCCCACGATGGTTCCGCAGAATATGCTCAGTTCCCCGCACCCGCTGGTGTAGGGGATTTGGAGGTAACTGGAGAACTCAACGTGCCCTGCCAGATAGGTGACGAGGGCGAAGGTTCCCCCCGCGATCATGACCGGACCAATGGCCAATCCATCGAGTCCATCGGTGAGGTTGACGGCATTGGAAGTCCCGACGAGGACAAACAAGATGAGGATGATATAGAAGAGCCCTAAGTCGGGACGGAGATCCTTGAAAAAGGGGAGGGTAAGGTACGGGGTGAAATCCAGGTAGATGAACAAAAAGCCCGTTCCTACCAAGGCGATGGCCGTCTGAAAGATGAGCTTTGTCTTACCGGATATCCCCTTCCCCTTTTTGAGTTTTCTGTAGTCGTCCACGAACCCGAGCAGCGCATAGGCAATGGTGATGAACAGGACCAACCAGATGTAGGTGTTTGTCAGATTGCTCCACAAGAGGGTGGATCCGACGACGGCGATGATGACCAGACTTCCCCCCATGGTCGGCGTTCCTTCCTTGACCCGGTGCCGAGAGGGGACGTCCTCCCTCACATGCTGTCCGACCTGGAGTTCCTTGAGTTTTTTGATGAGCCATGGACCCAGGATGAAGCTGATGAGCAGGGCGGTGAGGGTGGCAGAGATGGTCCTGAAGGAGATGTATTTCAGGACGTTAAAGACGATATGGGTGGTATAGAGCGGATATAAAAGGTGATAGATCATAGTGCGTCCCTCAACTCTTTAATGATTTCTTTCATAGTGCATCCCCCAGTTCTTTAATAATTGTTTCCATTTTCATGATGCGCGAGCCCTTGACCAACACCCAATCCCCTTTGTGTAATTGCCGAGCGAGACGAAGGCTCACTGCGTGGTGGTCCTCCCCGATGTAGACGGCCTCGGGTGGCATCCCGGCCTCTTGTGCCCCCTGGGCCACGTGTGGGGCGAACTGGCCGAGGAGAAAGAGGAGGTCTATGCCATACTCTTTTACCTGACGGCCGAGCTCTCGATGGGCCTGCTGGGCAAATTCTCCAAGCTCCCACATGTCGCCGAGCACCGCGATCTTTCTCCCCTCCGTGATATCCGCGAGGGTGTGCAGCGCTGATTCCATCGATGGGGGATTGGCATTATAGGCGTCGTTGATGATCTTGATCCCCTTTCCCAGGAAGATCAGCTCCATCCGCATGGGGGGGGGTTGGAAGCTCTCCAGTCCCCTCTTGATCTCCCCTATCCCTGCACCGAGGTGGGAGGTTGCTGCCGTTGCAGCCAGGGCGTTATAGACCTGGTGTTCCCCCATCAGCTTCAAGGCGATGGTGATCTCGCCGGAGGACCCAATTAACCGGAAGGTGACTCCGCCGTCCCTCCTCGTACGTATATCCCTCGCCATCCAATCAGCTGGGTTCTTGATGCCGAAGCATATCTTTGCACCCGTGAACTCCGTGCTCAACGCCACCACCCGAGGGTCATCGGCGTTGAAGATGAGGCTTCCGTGCGCCCCCATCCCCTCTAAGAGCTCTCCCTTGGCCTTCATGACCCCCTCGATGGATCCCACCCCCTCCAGATGGACCGGGCCGATATTGGTCACTATCCCCACGTTTGGTTCCGCGATCCGGGTCAACCTCAGTATCTCCCCTATGCGATTCATCCCCATCTCGAGGACCGCCACGCGGTCATTGGCATTCATCTTCAACAGGGAGAGGGGGAGTCCGATAAGGTTGTTGAGATTTCCTGGATTCTTCAAGACCGTTCCCTTGGGTTGCAGGATTCCGGCCACCATCTCTTTCGTGGTGGTCTTGCCGTTGCTCCCGACGACTGCGATCACGGGGATGGGATGTTTTCTGCGCCACAGATTGGCCAGATCCCCCAGGGCCTGGAGGGTATCTGTTACCTCTATGATAGCGATGGTTTCATCTGCAATCCCGTGTCCTTGCTTGTCAACAACTACCCCCCTTCCCCCTCTTTTGAGCGCTTCAGCGACAAAGCGATGCCCATCGAAGCGTTCCCCCCGCAGGGCGAAGAAGAGCTCACCAGGCTTGATGGACCGCGAGTCGGTAGATACACCGGCCACAGGGGTTTGTATATCCCCCTGTATCAGCGAGCCGCCGGTAGCCTCGAGGACTGTTGCGATTGTCAACGGTTCCTCCGCCGAGGTCATTCCCCCCCGCCTCTTTGTGCCAAGGCCTTGCGGGCCTCTTCGCGATCGTCGAAGGGGAATCGCTCCTCGCCTATGATTTGATAGTCTTCATGCCCTTTGCCGGTGATGAGCACGATATCCTGGGGCCCTGCCAGGGCAACGGCTTCCTTGATGGCCTCTCTCCTGTCGGGGATGATGTGATAGCGATGCGGGAGCACTTTCCTGGCCCCCTTTTCTATCTCATCAATGATCTTCAGGGGGTCTTCGGTGCGGGGGTTGTCGGAGGTGATGATTGCCAGATCCGACCACTGCGCTCCGATATTTCCCATCGGTGCCCTTTTGCTTTTGTCCCGGTCACCCCCACACCCAAAGACGACCAATACCTTTCCAGTGGTGAGCCTCTTGATCTCCTTCATAGTCTTCTCAAGGGCATCAGGGGTATGGGCGTAGTCGACGAGTATCCATGGGTTGCCTGCACCGACCCGCTCCATTCTCCCCGGGACCTGAACAAGGTCTTCTATCCCCTGTTGGATGACCTTGGAGGTGATTCCCAGCGAGATCCCTACCGCCGTTGCTGCCATGATGTTGTAGAGGTTGTACTCGCCGACGAGGGGGGTCTGTATCTCCACGGTACCGGCGGGGGTGGTGAGGGTTGCCCGTATCCCGTGCAACGAGACCTCTCGGTTGGTTGCCCGCACCTCTCCGTGGTCGAGGCCGTAGGTCATTCCCTTTAACGGAGGAAGTTCCTTCTGGAACTCCCTCAGCAGGGGATCGTCGAGATTGATAATTGCCCAGGGGTCCTTTTCAGCCTCGACCAGGATCTCTTGGAAGAAGCGTTTTTTAGCGGCAAAATATTGATCCATATCTTCATGATAGTCGAGGTGCTCGGGGCTGATATTCGTGAAGACGCCTACATCGAAATGGCACCCCCGCACTCTCCCCTGATCTAGCGCATGGGAGGAGACCTCCATGACCACATCCTGTACGCCGTCGCTGACCATCTCGCGCAGCAATCGTTGTAGATCATAGGATTGGGGGGTCGTGGTCGGGGCAGGTCGTTCTTTTCCCCTGATCCGGTAATTGATGGTTCCGATCACCCCTACTCCCCTCCCCGCTGTCTTGAGGATTGACTCGATCACATAGGAGGTAGTGGTCTTCCCGTTGGTCCCCGTGATCCCCACCAGCGTTAGCTCGCGTGACGGGTGGGAAAAGAACTCCGCCGAGATCTGTGCCAGGGCCTCGCGAGTATCCGTCACCGATATCACGGGTACATCGGGAGGTTCTGGAGGGATCTGCTCCACGATGACGGCTTGAGCCCCTCGTGCAATACTCTCCGTTATGTAGTGATGACCATCACGTTTTGTACCCGGGATGGCCACAAAGAGATCTCCTTTTTTTATATGGTCGCTGTGGTAAGAGATATCTTCAATGTCGATATCCATGGTACCCCTCGATTCTATGACGTCCAGTGAACGGATCAGCGTGGCGAGCTGCACGGTATCTGCTTTACAGGGGAGGGGCGAACTCTAGGAAGACCTCATACCCCTCTGTGAGGGCGGTCCCTGGATTCGGTCTTTGATCGACCAATATCCCGCTCCCTGCCAACTTGATCCGCACCTTTTCCTCTTCTAATTGCGCCACGGCCTGCCTCATACTGAGGCCTCGTAGATCGGGCATCCGGTGCCGGGCAAACTGCTGTTGGTCCGTCCGTTGCTTTTTCGGGTGAGGGGCCTGCGTCAGGGTGATGTTCTTGGCGAAATCTCCTTCAGTAGGGGGTACCCCCATATACTGCATGAGTTCTTCGGCGATCCCATGAAAGATAGGTGTTGCTGCTACCCCCCCGTACGGATGCCTCTTGGGTTCGTCCATGACCACCAGAATGGCCACCTGGGGGTTATCGGCTGGGAGGTATCCCATAAAGGAGACGACGACCTTTTCTTGTGAATATCCCCCGGTAGTAGGATCGATCTTCTGGGCGGTTGCGGTCTTGCCAGCCACCGCATACCCAGGGATGCGGGCCCGGGTACCTGTTCCGGTCCTGACGACCTCCTTCAATACGGCCGTGATACGATGGCATGTCTCTGCGGAAAGGACACTTCTTTTCACCTCCGGGGAAGATGCTGCCACCTCTTTGCCCCTCCCGTCGGTAATGCGCTCTATGAGATAGGGCTTCATCACCTTGCCGCCATTGGCGATGGCGCTGAGTGCGGTGATCATTTGGAGGGCAGTTACCGATACCCCCTGGCCGAAGGAGATGATGGCCAGATCGAGGGGGGACCAGGATGCAGGGGGGCGTATTGCACCCGCATTCTCTCCCTGGAGGTCGACCCCCGTTTTTTCGGTGAACCCAAAGGCATCCAGGTGGTGATAGAACCTACTGGCCCCTAATTCCTTACCTATCTTAAAGGAACCGATGTTGCTGGAGACCCGTATGATATCTTTTATTGTCAACCATCCATGGGGACTCATGTCGTGGATGGTATGTTTTTTTATTGTATAGGCCCCATTTTCACAGAATATGATATCGTTTTCCTTCACGACCTCTTCTTTTAAAACGGCGGCCAGGAGAAAGACCTTCATGAGGGAACCGGGCTCAAATGAATCGGTGATGGCGCGGTTGCGCCACCTGGCTGGCGTATACTCCTCAAAGAGATTGGGGTTAAAGGAGGGTTGGACCGCCATGGCCAGGATCTTCCCCGTAGAGGGTTCCATAATCACTACCATTCCTCCCCTGGCTTTTTGATCTGCAATCCCTTTTTTGAGCTCCCGTTCAGCTATGTATTGAACCCGCAGGTCAAGGGTGAGATGGAGGTTATGAGGCGATTTCAGACCCTTCTCCCCCTCGGGGATATATATCCATCGCTCCAGGGCATCCTTCTCTAATACGACATATTGATTTGCGGTCTTCAGTTCCGTATCATATTTCAGTTCCAATCCTTCTAACCCCTGAGAATCCATCCCCGCAAAGCCAATGACATGGGCTCCCAACTCGAAGTTTGGGTAAAACCGCTTGCTCTCGGGGAAAAAACCCAAACCGCGGAGATGAAGGGCCTTAATCCGCTCTTGTTGGAAAGGGTTTATCTTTCTCTGCAGCCACACAAACGATTTAGGGCTCGAGAGGAGTTCGTAGATGTCCCGCGCATCTCTGCGCAGGAGAGGGGCGAGCTGAGTGGCAACATCTCGCTTGTTTTTTATCTTTGCAGGCTCGGCAAAGAGGGAATTAACCCTCATGCTTACCGCCAACTCCCTCCCCTTGGCGTCGTAGATGGTACCCCGATGAGGGGCGAGGCTGATCCTCCTGCCGTAGTATTGTTTCTTGGCCACAGGGAGGTACTTTTCCCGCTCGAGGGTTTGTATCTGATAGGAATGCACGGCAATATAGCCGAGGCACAGGATAAAAAATATGAACACCATGCATGCGCGGATCTTGAAGTACAATCTGGTTCGCTCTTTCATCGGATGATTACCAGCTGGTCTTTACGGGGAGGTTTCATCCCCAGTGTCGTACGAGCCCGTTCCTCCACCTGCTGTGCCGAGCGCAGGGTGGCGAGTTCTAATGTTCGTTCATTGTGGGCGCTAATGGTCGCTTCTTTCTCCCGCAAGGCCGCGGAGATTTCATATCCGTACTGCACCACCTGGACCCTCGTCCATACGTAAAAGAAGATGCTGATAATGAAGAGCACCAAGAGACCGGGGAGCAGGAGTGAAGGGCGTGCGGTCTTTGACTTTACCCGCTTGGAGACCCTCTGTCTCTGCAAGACCTTGTTCCCAGCAACGGTGTGGGCAGAGATGGCAAAATCTCTCATGGTCTACCTCATCATTGTTATGCCCTCCCCCTCTTTTGCAACCGTGCCCTTCTTGCCGGGGGGGGATTGGCATTTCAGGGTTCCTCGGATTTAACTGCTTGTTATCCAACCGTGTTCTCTTCTCACCATTTTTAAGTGGAAATAGTTCCGCAGGGGGATAACCAGCTCAAAGATCCCAATACCTTCAAGCGAATCTATTCCCCGCTCCTGGGCTTCCTGCTGTTCATTCGGCACGGACGAAACAACGGAAGCCTGCTGAGACCCATTTGTTGTGGCATTTCTGTGGGCATTTTTCGGTGATAGTCCTTTCTGATAATAGAACCACATAGACTTGATGAGGCGAATATCTTCTTCGCTATAGTTTCGTATTCGTTTTTTCCCCACCTTGATTCTGCCGGGGGCAAGGTAGCCTTGCCGCTCCCAGTTGTGGAGATGATCCATGGTAATGCCCGGGACCTGAGTCATTAATTCAGCAGCTCTCATCGCAATCCCTCCTTCCCACTCCCTATACCCTTTCCGCCACCCTTAGTTTGGCGCTCCGTGCGCGGGGATTATTGCTTACCTCCTCGGCACGGGGGGTGAGGGGGTGTTTGGTGATGATCTGCAGGACCTGTTGTCTTCCCCCACAGATGCACTGCGGCAAGTCGGGGGGGCAGATACAGGCACTCCCCATTTTCTTAAAGGTCTCTTTGACGATCCTGTCCTCCAAGGAATGAAAGGCAATGATGCCGATTCTTCCCCCCTTCGTGAGCAGGGGGGGGGCATCATTGAGAATCTCTTCAAGTTTTTTCAGCTCTTCATTCACCGCGATCCTCAGGGCTAAAAAGGTCTTGGTCGCCGGGTGTATCCTGCGGGGATGATGTTTGCTCGGGATGGCTCGTGAGACGATCTCCGCCAACGCACCCGTGTTCTTGATGTTTCCCCGCTGCCGTTCTTGGCCTATTGCCTTGGTAATCCTCTTGGCCCACCTCTCTTCTCCATATCTTCGCAAGATAGTTTCTATCTCCTTCAGCGGAAAGTGATTGACGATATCGTAGGCCGTCAATTTTTGCCTTGTGTCCATCCTCATGTCCAGAGGGCCGTCTCGGTGAAAGCCGAATCCCCTTTTCTCCTCCTCAAAGTGAAATGAGGATATCCCCAGATCGAAAAGAAGGCCATCTACCCCCTCGATCCCTCTCTCCCGCAGGATGTGCGGAAGGTGGACGAAGTCATCGTGAATCAGCGTCATCCGTTCTCCGTATTGTGTTAACCTATCCTGTGCCCTCTCAATGATCTCTCGGTCGCAGTCGATGCCGATCACCTTATTGTGCGGTGAGGCATTGAGGATCGCTTCGGTATGTCCTCCTTCACCGACCGTAGCATCGACGAATACCCCCCCCTGGGAGCACTGCAAATATGCGAGTACCTCATCTGGTAAGACGGGGGTATGGATATACCTTCTCACAGCCCCGTCCACTCGGCTATATTCTCGCTTATCTCCTCAAAGCTCTCTTTGTTTTTTGCGCATTCCTCTTCCCACAGGTCCTTATTCCATATCTCAAAACGATTCATCACCCCCACGAAGACGATCTCTTTGACCAACTGGGCATGTTCGCGAAATTGTGAGGGGACCAGGATGCGTCCATGGTCATCAATGGCACACTCCATGGCACCGGAATAAAAATAGCGCAGGAAGGACTTTGCCTCTTTTTTGAACTGTGAGAAGTCCTTCATTTTCTCCTCGAAGGACTGCCATTCAGTGAGGGGGTAGGACACGAGGCAGCTGTCGAATATGGTGATGATCAATTGATCGCTGCCGTAGTCCCGCCTCAAGATCTCCCTGAATTTGGAGGGGATGCTGGCCCTCCCTTTCTCATCTATACTATGTTCAAATCTCCCCCTGAACATCTATATTGCCCCTCGTTCCTCCACTTTATCCCACTTCATCCCACCACCCATTATAATGGGGGAGATACCTTTGTCAAGCAAAATCTTTATTTTTTTTACAAAAATTGGTATCAGGAGAGGGGGGTTGTACAGTAATTTATATTATAATGATATAAAAAATAGGTCAAATGGGTCATACAGGGGGTTCTTCCGCTTCTCTCTTCTTCCCGACGATCTTTGCCAGCACGATGCTGACCTCGTAGAGGATCAAGAGAGGACCGGCCATCATGACCTGGGTGACAATATCAGGGGGGGTGAAGATGGCCGCGAGCACGAAGATCCCCACGATCACATATCTCCTGTTGCGGGACAACATCCCGGCGTCGACCACCCCGAGCTTGGCGAGGAAGAGGATAAAGAGGGGAAGCTCAAAGGTGAGGCCGAAGGTGAGCAGGAGGATAGAGCAGAAGGAGAGATATTCTTTGAGCGTTGGTGCCGGCTTTATAAAATCCGTTGCAAAGCCCATGAAAAACTGGAAGCCGTAGTGAAAGACGATGAAATAGCCGAAGGCAGCCCCTCCGAGGAAGAGGAGGGTGGAGAAGATGACAAAGGGTATCGCATATCGTTTTTCGTGGCTGTAGAGGGCCGGTGCCACGAAGAGCCACGTCTGATAGAGGATCACGGGGGAGGCCACGAATATGCCCGTCAGGAAGGCGACCTTCAGATAGGTGAAGAAGGCCTCGGGGAGCCTGGTGTAGATCATGTTCGCCCCGGGGGGAAGGGCCTTGATTAAGGGAATCGTCAAGAACTGGAATATCTCTTGGGAAAAGATGTACGAGATGCCGAAGCCTATCCCCACGGCGATCAGGGATATGATCAATCTCTTGCGGAGTTCTTCCAGGTGTTCTATGAAGGTCTGTTTCTCCTCCACGGGCTATTTGGTCTGAGGGCCCTTACCGGCTTTGGACTCTTTTTCCTCTTCCTCCCCTTCTAAGAACTGTTTCTTGAGGGCCTTCTCCAGCTCCCCTTTGTCCGGGATTTCGTCTTTGATGGGTTCGATCTCTTCGGAGATGGTTTCCTTTAAATCATCGGTGGCCTTGCGCAACTCCCCCATGGTCTTGCCCAGAGATTTGGCAAGCTGTGGGAGCTTTTTGGGGCCGATCAATAACAGGGCAAGCCCCAAGATGACCAACAACTCCGGCATACCGATACCAAACATCTCGTCTTCCTTGATACGAAGTGGTTTGTAACTAATGCAATCGATAGTATCATACATCTCACCCTTCGACAATGGGAATATTTCTGGGGGGAGAAGCTGTTGAGGGGACGAGAGGATTTTGTTATAAGAGAGACCGGAGGTGATGCGGTGAGAGGCAGAGCAATCATCTCGTGGGCCTTGTATGATTTTGCCAACACCATCTTTTCCGCCAATATCGTCGCCATCTATGTTCCCCTCTGGGTAACGCAGGAGTTGGGGGGAGCGGATGTCCACTACAGTCTGGCCCTCTCCGCCTCCATGCTGGTCGTGGCCGTGACCATGCCCGTGCTCGGGACCCTGTCAGACAGGTGGGGGAGGCGCAAGCCCTTCCTGCTCCTCTTTACCGTGGTCTGTGCCAGTGCTACCGGGGGATTGGGTGCATGGGGGACACTCCCCCTCTCCCTCTGCTGCTTTGCCGTGGCCAACTATGCCTACCAGGGTGGGCTCGTCTTCTATAACGCCCTCCTGCCGGCGGTAACGGCGGAGGAAACCAGGGGGAGGGTATCGGGGCTGGGTGCAGCGTTCGGCTATCTCGGGGCCATCTGCGGCGTAATCCTGGTCATCCCCTTTGTCACCGGCGAGTTGTGGCGCTGGGATATTCCCTTTCTCTCCGGGGGTGGGAGCGCAGCCGCTTTTTTACCCACGGCCATCCTCTTTCTCATCTTTTCCCTCCCCCTCTTTGTGTGGGTCAAGGATGATGGCATACACAAGGTGCGGAAAAAAGAAGGGGTGTGGAGGGCCTTGATCACGGTCAAGGATCACCCCCAGATCCTCCGATTCCTCCTCGCTCGGTTTTTCTACCTCGATGGGATCAACACCGTTATCGTCTTTCTGTCCATATATCTGGTGAACGTGGCGGGGTTCAGCGTGAAAGGGGAAGTGCAGGCATTCTTTGTCGTCTCCACCATCTTCGCTATTGGGGGGGCAATCGGCTGGGGGGTGGTGACCGATCGCTGGGGTCACAAGAGGACCCTCTCTCTGGTGTTAGTCATCTTCCTGGTGGCCACCATCGTGGCGGCCCTGGCACCGGCCAAATCCGCTTTCTGGTTCATCGGTCCCCTTATTGGGATCGCCCTGGCCGGCATTTGGACGTGCGAGCGTCCCCTCCTCATCTCTCTCTCCCCCCCTGAGATGTATGGGACCTTCTTCGGCGTCTACTCATTTGCTGGGAAGCTCGCGGCCATTCTCGGGCCCCTCCAATGGGGTATCTTGGTAAACATTGGTGCTGCTTTCGGCCCCTGGAGATACAGAATCGCTATCTCCTCCTTGGCCCTCTTTTTTGGCGTAGGTCTCCTGATCCTGAGGAAGATCCCCCAGCGCTAGCTCAAATCGCTATGCGCATCATATCCTCGGCCACGAGCACCTCCCCGGGAAATACGTCCTGGCAATCCCCCCTGATATCGGATTGATCACAGGGAGGATAGAGGTGGGTGAGAACGAGCCGTGTGCATCCGGCCTCGTGGGCAATGCGGCCGGCGAGCGCAGGGGTGAGATGCCCCTTTACCTTCTGTCCCTCTGGGAAGGAGCATTCTAACATAAGGATGTCCGCTCCCCTGGCCAGCTCCACGATGTTCCGGCAATAATCTGTGTCCCCCGAATAGACCACGGTCCGCCCCGAGTGAGAGGTCACCCGATACCCGACGCTTTCGGGGGCATGTTCGAGGGGGAGGGTGGTAATCCGCAGTTCCCCGATCTCAATATTATCAGCGAGGACCTCTTGTATATGGATGCGAAAGGTCTCAGGCTCAATCCAGCTGCCGTAGACACTTCTCAGTCCTTCGAAATAGTCTCGGAAACCTCGTCCCCCCAGGATGCGGAGGTCCTTTGTGCGCGGGTCCTCATGGTACTTGCAGGCGAAGATCAGGGGGACCAGGTCAGCGACGTGGTCTGGGTGGATGTGACTGTACAAGGCGGCGTCAACCTCTTTGTAGGTCACCCCTGCACGCAGCATCTTCCCCAGGGTCCCGGAGCCGCTGTCCAAGAGGATGGATTGATTACCTGCCTTGATGAGAGCGGCAGGCGAGCCCCTCTTCACGGAGGGGACCCCTGTGCCTGATCCCAGGATGATTAACTCCATGATATTTTCCCTTATTGTCCCATGCAGAGAGGAAAACCCTTGTTTTTAGACAAGACCTTAGTCCGATTGTCGTCCTAAAATGGTTCAAGGGGCCAAGGGGTCAGGGGTTCTACAAAAACGCTTGAATGTTTTACACTCGAACCCTTGAACCCTCGCATCCTTGACTCCTTAATTACCAGATTTCACCCTATCATGAGGTCTTCACCCTTGCAAGGGAGT
>CAYWLI010000025.1:0-4326 GCA_964459135.1 uncultured Thermodesulfobacteriota bacterium
ATAAAGTGAGAGAGTATAATGTTTACAAACACCTGAGTCAAATTTTCACTTGCAAAAGGGGGGGTGGTATGCTAAAGGTCATTCACAATAAACACGCCCTCTGATCGATTTGGGGGTGCCCGTAAGGGTTCCAAACGAGGTGAGGAGAGCGGAAGATACAACCACAAGGAGATATTATGCCCGTTATTACGATGAAAGAACTCTTGGAAGCGGGGGTCCATTTCGGCCACCAGACAAAGCGATGGAACCCCAAGATGAAACCATATATCTTCGGGGCGAGAAACGGTATCTATATACTCGACTTGCAGCAGACCGTTAAACTCTTAGAAGTAGCCTATGACTTTGTTCGGGATACCGTCGCCAAGGGAGAAAAGATTCTCTTTATCGGGACGAAGAGACAAGCTCAGGAATCCATCTATGAAGAGGCTGCGCGCTGTGGCATGCTGTATGTCAATCATCGTTGGTTAGGCGGAACCCTCACCAATTTCCAGACAATCCAGAAGAGCATCGATAAGCTCAAAGAGCTGGAAAAATTAGAGGAACGTGCGGATTTTCAGGGTCTCCCAAAAAAAGAGGTGCTCCAATTGCAAAAAAGAGGGGCTAAACTGGGTAAGTATCTGGGAGGGATCAAAGATATGGATCGATTTCCCGGAGCCCTCTTCGTTGTTGATCCCAAGCGGGAGAGAATAGCAGTGAGCGAGGCGCGGAAGTTAGGGGTCCCCACCGTAGCCATTGTGGACACCAATTGTGATCCTGACGAAATCGACTATGTGATCCCGGGAAATGACGATGCCATACGGGCCATCCGCCTTTTCGCCTCCAAAATTGCCGATGCAGCGATCGAAGGAAAGACACTTCGCGAGGAAGAACTCCAAGGAGAAACAGGAGAACAGCCCCCCACGGAGCCCGCTCCCGACGAAGGCGTTGTAGAGGAAGCTACGGGAGAAGAACGAGAGGAAGAAGGCTACGACGATAAGGATGTGTAAGCCAATCAGAGGAGGATGAGGAGGCAGATAAAGATGGAGATATCCGCCGATGCAATTAAGGAATTACGGCAGAGAACAGGGGTCGGCGTTATGGATTGTAAAAAGGCCCTCGCAGAGTCTGCGGGAAATGTTGATGAAGCCATTGACGTGCTACGCAAGAAGGGGTTGGCGAAGGCAGCAAAGAGAGCGGGCCGAGAGACCGCCGAGGGTCTTATTACCGCATATATACATCCGGGAAGCAAGATAGGGGTCTTGGTAGATGTAAACTGCGAGACGGATTTTGTGGCCCGTACAGAGGATTTTCAAAATCTGTCGAAAGAGATCGCCATGCATATTGCTGCTATGAACCCCATTGCTATTAGCCGGGAAGACGTCAAGACGGAGGACATCGAGAAGGAGAAAGAGATCCTGCGGGCCGAGGCCGCAACATCCGGCAAACCCGACAAGGTGTTGGATAAGATCGTGGAGGGAAGACTGGAGAAATTCTTTACGGAACAGTGCTTGCTGGAGCAGACCTACATTAAGAATCCTGACATCACGGTAAAAGATTTCATCTACGATAACATAGCCAAGTTGGGGGAGAATATCACCGTGCGGCGCTTCACCAGATATCAACTGGGTGAGCTCTTCTGGGAAGAGGACAGCTAATCATCCCGGCTTGACTGTGGTCATCTTTTATGCGACAAAAACCCACGTATAAGCGAGTTTTGTTAAAGCTAAGCGGCGAGGTGATGACAGGAGAGGGGGGGGCGGGAATAGAGCCTGCGGCTCTCGGGAGGTTGGCTGAGGAGATCAAGGAGTTGAGGGAACTGAGGGTCGAGATGGCCGTGGTGGTTGGAGGGGGGAATCTCATCCGAGGGGCACAGGCCGCTGGTGATGACATAGAGAGGGTGACGGCGGATCAGCTTGGAATGTTGGCTACCATTATGAACGGTCTGACCTTGCGGGATGTATTAGAGAAGCGTGGGGTCCCGACTTCTGTACAGTCTGCCGTGGCAGTGGGTACCATGGTGACACCCTATGAACGCGCCCATGCCCTCAGAGACCTCGATGAGGGAAAAGTGCTGATCCTCGTGGGCGGAACGGGCAATCCATATTTCACCACGGATACAACAGCTTCCGTGCGGGCTCTCGAAATAGGAGCAGAGATCATCCTGAAGGCCACGAAGGTGGATGGTGTCTATGATTCTGATCCTGTAGAGAATTCCGCAGCGGTTAAATTTGATCATATCTCGTACCAGGAGGTATTGAAGAGAAGGTTACGGGTGATGGATGCTACCGCTATCTCCCTCTGTATGGACCATCAACTCCCCCTGGTTGTCTTCAATGTCGGGGCTCGGGGAACTATGCGGCGGATAATCTTAGGTGAGAAAGATGGTACGCTGATCAGTTAGAGGATCTTATGGAACCGCAGATCATTAAAGAATGCGAAGCGAAGATGGAGAAAGCCATCTCCGCGTTGGAAAAAGAGCTGGGCAAGGTGCGAACCGGCAGAGCCTCCCTGGCCCTTTTGGATGACATCAGGGTGGATTATTATGGAACCTCTTCCCCCCTTAATCAGGTAGCCACCCTCTCGGTACCTGAGAGCAGGCTTATCGTCATTCAGCCCTGGGATCAGTCCTTAATTGGCGCAATCGAAAAGGCGATCCTCAAATCGGAGTTGGGGATGACGCCGGCAAACGACGGAAAGATTATACGCATCACCATTCCGAGGCTGACAGAGGAGCGCAGAAAAGAGCTGGTGAAGTTAGTCAAAAAGATGGGGGAGAACACTAAGATCGGGGTGCGCAATATCAGGAGAGAAACCATTGAAACATTGCGCACAATGGAGAAGGGAAAGGAAATTTCCGAGGATGAGTTGCATCAATTACAGGATCAGGTACAAAAGACAACTGATACCTTCGTCGGACAAATCGATGAGGTGATTGCAGAAAAAGAAAAGGAAATAATGGAGATTTAACAGTAAGGAGGTGAGAGCTGTGCCGTATGAAATCAATGATGAGTGCGTGGCATGTGGAACCTGTGCTGAGGAATGCCCCGCAGACGCCATCGAAGAAGGCGAAGAGAAATATAGCATAAAGCAGGATGAATGCACTGAGTGCGGAACCTGCATGGAGGTCTGCCCAGTGGATGCAGTTGTTGAGGTATAGGTGATGAGGGAGCAGACCTTCTGCTCCCTCGCCCTTTGCAATTATAACAATTCTCCCCTCAGGTCTTCATGGCCTCCTCCATTGCAAAGCCCCGATACTTGTGTTACAGTTGGAATGGATGTCGATTGCACCAGCACTCATTGAGTGTTGATTGCTACCAAATCTCAGGAGCGTTAATTCTGGGAACATCTCCCTTAATTCGATATTATGAAAGTTCAGCGACGGGATATGGAGAGGCTCGATCCAAAAAAAATGCCCCACCATATAGCCATTATCATGGATGGAAGTGGTCGATGGGCACAGCGGCATCACCTCTCGAGAATAGAAGGGCATAAGAAGGGACTCGAAGCGACCAATGCGGTGGTGGATGCATGTGAAGAGTTTCAGATCAAGATCATCACCCTCTATGCCTTTTCCAAAGAGAATTGGCGCCGTCCGCGCAGAGAGGTGAGTGCCCTCATGGGACTCCTGCAAGAATATCTGCGGAAGCGGCAAAAAGAGCTGCTGGGAAGAAATATTCGTATCAACATTATTGGAGACTTAGAGGATCTCCCCGCCCCCATCCGTAAATCCCTCAAGGAGACAGTGCAGAAAACCCGTCACAAGGATGGCCTCATCATCAACCTTGCCCTCAGCTATGGGGGGCGTTCAGAGATTGTTGCCGGCGTCAGAAAGGTCATCGAAGAGATAGAAAGGGGGCGGATCACCAAGGATGATGTCACCCCGGAAACCTTCTCACGATATCTCTTCACCGGAGACCTCCCTGATCCAGATTTACTGATCCGCACCAGTGGTGAATTGCGCATCAGCAACTTCCTCCTCTGGCAAATTGCGTATACCGAACTCTACTTCACCACGACCCTCTGGCCTGATTTCGGCAAAGAAGAGTTGATGCAAGCCTGCATTGCGTATCAAAACAGGGAGAGGCGTTTTGGGCTTACTGCCTCACAAATCCGAGAAGGTACTGCGTCATAATATGAGGGAGACCAATAATGATGAGCCGATGCATTGAGAGGCCTTGACATGCTCAAAAGATTTATCACGGCATTGATTATCATTCCACTCGTAGGGTTGTTGATCATCTTCGGGCCTTCCTATACCCTCGCGCTCATGGTATGCGCGGCTGCCATCTTGGGGCTCTATGAGTTCTATAGCATGACCATGGCAAACGGAGGGACTGGAGAGAAGAT
>CAYWLI010000025.1:4426-23080 GCA_964459135.1 uncultured Thermodesulfobacteriota bacterium
GGCTCTATGAGTTCTATAGCATGACCATGGCAAACGGAGGGACTGGAGAGAAGATCGGTGGCATCACCCTTGGTGCCATCCTCTGCGCGTTAATTCAGTGGGCTTCCTCCGAGATGATCATGGTATTCTTATGTGCCGTCATGGTGGTCCTCTTTCTCGGCTATGCCTTTTCATCTGAGAAGCTTTCCATCCTGCCGAACCGCATCGGGATCGTTTTTCTCGGCATCATCTATGTCCCCTTCCTGCTGTCCCATGTCACCCTGATTAACAAATTACCGCAGGGGATCTGGTGGGTCCTCTTACTCTTGGCAACGGTGTGGGTGGGGGATACCTTTGCCCTCCTCATCGGCTCCTGGTGGGGCAGACATAAACTCAGTCCCCGAATCAGCCCTCATAAGACAGTCGAGGGTTTTTTCGCCTGCTTCGTCGGCGCAATCCTTACCGTTTTCGCCTTCAAGGCCCTCTTCCTGCCGACGGTGCGGGGAGCAGATGCACTTTTTGTGGGATTAGGCATCGCCCTCTTCGGTCAATTGGGGGATCTCTCGGAATCAATGATTAAACGGGGGGCCAAGGTAAAGGACTCCGGGAGCCTTATCCCCGGACATGGAGGTGTATTGGACAGATTAGACAGCTTTTTCTTTGCCGCACCCTTTTTGTATTACTTTTTGAAATTTACCGAGATACTATGAAACGGTTGGCCATCCTCGGATCGACGGGGTCCATCGGGGTCAATACCCTCGAGATCGTGAAGCAATTCAGGGAGGATTTTGAAGTCCTTACCCTTGCTGCGGGGACGAATCTTTCCGTACTGCGCGAACAGGTAAAAAGATTCAAGCCCCGCCTCGTCTCAGTCCTCAACCAAGACCTCGCCCAGGTCCTCCAGAAGGATCTCCAGAAAGAAAAAGTGGAAGTGGCCTTTGGGGCGGAAGGACTCATCCGCGCAGCCACCTTTACCGGGGTGGATTTGGTGGTATCAGCAGTGGTAGGTTCAATCGGGCTCCTTCCCCTCATCGCTGCCATCGACGAGGGGAAAGATGTCGCCCTGGCGAACAAGGAATCAATAGTGATGGCCGGCGAGATCATCGTGAAGAAGGCGCAAGAAAAGGGGGTCGCGATCTTACCCATCGACAGTGAACACAGCGCCATCTTTCAGGCCTTGGGGGGTAAGACGGGAGGAGAAGGAATAAAGAGGATCATCTTGACCGCATCGGGAGGACCGTTTTATACCCTGCCCGCTGAGGCATTACAAGCGGTAAGCCCGCAAGAGGCCCTCGCCCATCCCGTATGGGAGATGGGACCCAAGATCTCGGTCGATTCCGCCACTATGATGAATAAAGGATTAGAGGTCATCGAGGCCCACTGGTTCTTCCAGGTCCCCCCTGAGCGGATCGAGATCGTGATCCATCCCCAGGGCATAGTCCATTCCCTGGTTGAATATGTGGACAGCTCCATCATCGCCCAGTTGAGCATTCCTGATATGCGAATCCCCATCGCCTATGCCCTCTCCTATCCCAAGAGATTGACAACTGACCTCCCCGGGCTCAACCTGGCTGAACTCAACCATCTGACCTTTGATCCCCCTGATTTTGAGAAGTTCCCCTCTTTGAAACTGGCCTATGAGGCCCTGGAAGGAGGGGGAACCTTGCCGGCGGTGCTCAACGCCGCCAATGAGGTAGCGGTGGAGGCCTTTCTCCAAGGCAAGATCGGCTTTGACCACATTCCGCACGTGGTCGCCTCGACCATGAATGGACACAACACAACCCCTCTGCGCGGGGTAGAGGATGTCCTTGACGCGGATCAATGGGCCAAGGGAAAGGCCTTAGACTTTATACGAGAGGTAGCACGATGATTTATATTGTGGCATTAGCATTTGTGCTGGGTATCTTGATCTTCGTCCATGAGCTTGGACATTTCCTCGTCGCCAAAATAGCAGGGGTAAAAGTGTTGAAGTTCTCCTTGGGCTTTGGCCCCAAACTTATTGGCAAAAAGATAGGGGATACAGAATATATGATATCCGCCTTCCCCCTGGGGGGGTATGTGAAGCTCTTAGGAGATAATCCACATGAGAAGGTTGCGAAAAGCGATGAGAAGAGGGCCTTTCTCCAGCAACCCGTGCGTAAAAGGATGGCCATCGTTGCGGCTGGGCCCCTCGCGAACCTGCTGCTCGCTATTTGTTTCTTCTCTCTGTTGTTCAGTGTGGGAATGCCACAAGTACTCCCTATTGTGGGAACGGTCGCGGACGGCTTCCCTGCCCAAGAGGCAGGGGTACAGCCTGGGGATACTATTCTCAAGGTGGACAACGAAGAAATGACCCAATGGGTTGATCTCCCCGGAGCGATCTCCAAGAGCGAGGGAAAAGAAATCCAGTTGACTATCAAGAGAGGGGAGAAAATTATCAGCATAAGGGTCACCCCTCGGGCCATAATGGGGAAAAACATCTTTGGTGAGGAGGTGCAGGCCTATCAGATCGGAATCGCTGCATCGGATGAGTTTATAATCAAGCGGGAACCCGTTTACAAAGCAATCGGCATGGGTTTTTCCCAGACGTGGTTTGTTATCAAGTTGACGGCGGTGAGCGTCGTCAAGATAATCCAGCGGGTCATCCCAGCCCAAAAGGCCCTGGGGGGGCCTATCCTTATCGCCCAGATAGCTGGCCAGCAAGCACAAGAAGGTTTTCTCAACCTCATCTTCTTTACTGCGGTGTTAAGCATTAACCTCTGTATTATAAACCTCTTTCCAATCCCTATTCTCGATGGCGGCCACCTCCTCTTCATGACCATAGAGGCCGTCATAGGGAGACCCTTAAGTGTGAAGAAGATGGAGGTGGCCCAGCAGATCGGATTAATCATTATTATCCTGCTCTTTGCCTTCATCTTCTATAACGACATCTTGAGACTCCTCCCTCAGGGGGCCAAGTGATGCGGATCTTGGGGGTCGATACGTCAACCTCCTGTGGAAGCCTCGGGATCATCGATGACGATGCGGTAGTGGCTGAATATGCCCTTCTTCGGGACGAGACTCACTCCACACGATTGGTCCCCGCCATCCAGGCCCTCTTGAAGGAGGCACGGCTCGATCTGGATGAGATAGATGGTATGGCCGTCTCCCTGGGGCCGGGTTCCTTTACCGGGCTCAGGGTGGGGCTGAGCGCTGTCAAGGGATTGGCCCTGGCAGCCGAAAGGCCGGTGGTGGGGGTTCCCACCCTGGATGCCCTCGCCTCTAACCTCCCCTTCACCCCCTACGTGATCTGCCCCCTCTTGGATGCACGCAAAGGTGAAGTCTACACCGCCCTTTACAAAGATGGAGAGGGCGGGGAGGTTAAGCAATTGACCCCCTACCAGGTCCTCTCTCCTCTTGACCTCCTTGAGAAGATCCCGCTTCAGGAGACTATCTTCTTGGGTGATGGGGTGGAGGTCTACAGGGAACTCATCGAGAAGAGGTTGGGCGTAAAGGCCCTCTTCGCCCCCCCTCATTTGAGGTTCCTCCGAGGTTCGACCGTGGCCGAGATCGGGTTACAACGCTTCAAGAAGGGGGAGCAAGATGACATTTCCTCGCTGGTGCCCATCTACGTCAGGCCCTCCGATGCCGAAATAAAGTGGACGAAGGGAAAAAGAGGGTGAATACTACGTACAATTTTGCATCTAAGACAACAGAACTGCTTTGGAAGAACGGGACCTGATAGAGCGGGTACAGCGGGGGGAGAAAGATGCCTTTCAGGATCTCATGACTCCCTATCAGCGCAAGATCTACTCCCTCCTCTATGGGATGGTATGGGATCGGGAGGATGCCCTGGAATTGACTCAGGAGGTGTTTACGAAGGCCTATCGATCCATCAGGGGGTTCCGTATGGCCTCTTCTTTTTATACGTGGCTGTACCGGATCGCCGTGAATCTCGCCCTCGATTTTCGACGCCAGAGGATGACAAATCCTGAGATACATAGGGCAGTTGATCCTCCAAACAAAGAAAGGCCTGACTCCACGTTGCTGCGCAAAGAGCTCAATGAGCATATCCGCATGACTATAGCCCAGCTTCCGCCACAACACCGGGCAATCCTCCTCTTACGGGAAGTAGAGGGACTGAGTTATAAGGAGATCGCGCAGGTCATGGGCTGCCAGTTGGGTACCGTGATGTCCAGGTTGCACTACGCCAGGGATGGCATGCGCCGGACCCTCACGCCTTATCTGAAGGGGGAGGATTAAATGCCGGGCTGTAATCATATGGCATCACTGCTGGACAAGTATGTGGATGGGGAGCTGCGTCCTGAAGAGAGGGTTTCCGTGGAGGAGCACGTGAAAGGGTGTCATCGCTGCCACAGGGAGTTGCAGGAACTTACCACCCTGCGCAGCCGCCTGCAGGAGGCAGTGGAGGAAGGTGTTGCTGATGCGCCACTTGCCAGGATATGGGAAGGCGTGGCAGATAGGCTGGAGACCCCTACCATAATGGAGCAAATGTGGTGGGAATTTAAGGGCCTATTCTCCTCCTTTCGACCGCGCACGGCCCTTGCATGGGGGACAGCCATTGTGATAGCCTTCTTGGTAATCTTCCCCTTTGTGACATCCCCGCCGACACCGCGCGTGGTGGTGGAGTCGGTGGAGAGCGAGCATCCGGTCATGATCTTCCAAGGGGACGATGAGATGATGATCGTTTGGTTCTTTGTGGAAGAAGAAGGGAAGGAGGCGATGAGGTGAAGAAATCAATCTCTTGGGTTCTCTTAAGCATGTTTTGCATGCTAACTTTTGCATCCTTTGCCTTAGGAGGGGAAATGGGGGTAGAGATCAGGGTCATCCTCGCCTCGCACCAGGCAAAGGGTATCGATGCACACCTGCAGGATATACAAAAGAATTTGGGTACCTTGTTTAATTATTCATCCTACCGACTCCTGCAAGAGCGTTCCTTTCTCCTCTCAGAAGGGCAGATGGATCAGCTCTCCTTAGCTGACAATAAAGAGTTGCATATCCAACTCATCCAAGAACAGGGAGGAACGGCGGAGATCACTGTGGAAATCCTGCGGGGGGGGAAAAGTATATTTAAGACCACGGCAAAACTGAAAAAAGGGGGGACTCTGCTCATCGGCGGACCGAAATATGAAGATGGGGTGTTGATCCTGGCCATAGCAGCCCAGTGACTTTAATCCCGCTGGTACATAGATATCACTTTCGTCCAGAAATGGAAAAAGGAGGGGATCTTTTACACCCCCTCCTTTTTTGCGTTTCTGGTCTTCTAGCGCTTAGTTGATTACTTTTGCCTTGCTAGGATGACAGCCGGTACACTTGGTGGTAGGACCCGCTGGCTTTCCCTGTTTGGCTAAATTCTTGTGACAATTCTGACACGTCGTATGGTAAGCCCGCTTGAGCCCCTTCTCCCCGGTTTCGTCTGCCTTGTGGCACTCAGCGCACTTCTGCGGAGTAGCACTCTCTTCCTTCTTCCACGTGTGGTGACACTCGGTGCAGGCTATAGTATCCGCATGCGCCTTGTGAGGTAGAGTTACGGGATTCTTCAGTTTCTTCGGGTACTGGTTATCAATGGTGACGCTATCGGGCTGCGCAATGGCAATGCTGATGATTCCTCCCGCCACAAACGCTACCGCTACCATAAGATAAAGCCATTTCTTCATTTCCGGCCTCCCAGCTCCTACTCGACTGATTTTTATTTACTGGCGTGACACTCGGTGCATTTGATGGTAGGCCCCGTCGGCTTGCCCTCTTTCTTTAATTGCTTGTGACAGTCCAGGCAGTTCGTGTGATAGGCATTTTTAAGTCCTGTCGGCCCTTTATCGTCTGCCTTGTGGCACTCGGCGCACTTCTGTGGGGCCGGCGTCTCCTCCTTTTTCCAGGTGTGGTGACACTCGGTGCACGCTACACCCTTGTCAATATGCGCCTTGTGAGATAGGGTTACGGGAGTCTTCAGTTTTTTGGGGTACTTGTTATCAATGGTGACGCTATCGGGCTGCGCAATGGCAATACTGATGATTCCTCCCGCTACAAACGCCACCGCCACTATAAGATAAAGCCATTTCTTCATTTTTTCTCCCCCTTTCTGCACTAAAAATTCAATAAAGATTTATCCTGTCAGCATACCTCTTGTCAAGTGTTTTTTCACTTTTTTTGACGAAATTGTTCCCCATTTATTCATCGGCCCTGTATTCTTCTATTTGCTTAAACCAGAGCGTTATGGAAACGTCTTCAGTGCCCGAACCTACTAATTGAGATATGCCAAATAAATGTTTCTTCACAAGCATATCCCCCAGCGTGGTGAATTGTCCCTTGACAATGGCGGTCATCTTCTATTATGTAGACAACTATATACATCGATAAACAAGTCTGCTATGCAAAAACGTGGGTTAAGGAGGTGGATATGAAGCTTGAATCCCTCAATGATGTATTGACCTTTGCCATCCGCAGAGAGCATGACGCCCATGAACTCTATGTGATGCTTGGAGACATAGTCAAGGATCCTGGGGCCAAGGCCCTGCTCGAAGATCTGGCAAAAGAGGAGTTGAGCCACAGGAACTTATTGGAAACTGCCCTCAAGGGAGGAAAGATAGACCGCATAGGGGGAAAGAAAGAGGCAAAAGATCTGCATCTCAGTGACTATATGGTCACCGAGAATATCGGCCCCGACAGCACTCCCCAAGAGGTGATGCTGTTCGCCATTAAAAAGGAACAGGAGGCTTACAGCATATACCATATGCTCTTTGGGAACTACGAAGGGACGGAGCTCGAAGAGCTATTTTCCAGACTTGCCAAGGAGGAACTGCGTCATAAAGAGGCCCTTGAACGAGAGTATGAAGAGCACTTCATGCAGGAGATGTGATCTTGTGCAGAGTTGATAGGAGAATAATCAACAGCACAGCGGATGGGTCCTGCCTCGGTGTCACCGTTTTTTAGAACGGGCCCTGATCCGGAAAAAGATGAGACCCCCTGAAACCGCCATCCACAGGACTCCGGCTCCCAAAAGAATTCGGTAAAGAGCCCCCGCCGCACCGGCCCCAAAGTGGATGAATTCGAGTGCTTCGTCCCAAAAGTGCTCTTCTTCCTCATCTACTGTTGTCACGGCTACGGCGTGTTCGGTATCGGGGCTCGTAGATGGAATCAAATCACCGAGCGTTATTAAGAAACCGCTTCCGGCCTGCAGGATGATAAAAAGCGCCAGTATGATACCGATACGACGATGCCATGCTCTGAGATTGACCTCTTTCATTGAGATACCTCCTTACAAAAAATTGCGTGAATTGACAAGCACCGCCCTCCCCGTCTGTCGGGGATGCGTTTCGTAATCAGAAGCACATCGATAATATATTCCTATAAAAAAAGCCGATCTTCAATACTATTTCACATAACAAAATGCAATGCGTGTGCTTCTGTTATAATATTGTTGACAATTTCTGTATCTATCGTTTATAATATCGTATAAGGATCATCCAAATATTGTTAAAAGGTAACTCATCCTATGGCTAAAAAGATCCTGGTCAATGCCTCCTATCCGGAAGAAGTCCGGGTGGCGGTAGTAGACGAGGGGGTATTGACCGATTTTAGTATCGAGACCTCCACAAAAGAGAATATTAAAGGAAACATCTACAAAGGGACCGTCACCCAGATTGAGCCCAGTTTTCAGGCCGCCTTCGTCGACTTTGGAGTTGGCAAGAACGGGTTCCTCCCCTTTGATGAGATCCATCATGACCTCTGGATTCGCAAAGATTTCCCCAAGAAAAAGAGAGCAAAGATCCAAGACGTCCTGAGAAGAAATCAAGAGGTCTTGGTCCAAGTTACCAGGGAAGAGATGGGGGCGAAGGGAGCAGCCTTAAGCACTTACCTATCGCTCCCCGGCAGGTATATAGTCCTCATGCCCGGAAGCAACAGCAGCGGGGTGTCGCGTAAGATCGAGAATGAAACACAACGGAAGAAATTGAAGGAGATCGTAAGCCATTTTGAGCTCCCTGCAGGGATGGGTTTTATCGTGCGCACGGCCGGGGTGAATCGCACCAAAAAAGAGCTGTTGACCGACTTTCAGTATCTCATGCGCTTCTGGGAAACCATAAAGACGCGGAGCGAAGAGCTCAACACCCCCTCATTAATCTATCAAGAAAGTGACCTGGTGGTAAAATCGATTCGGGAGTATTTCGCCCCAGAGGCAAAAGAGGTAATTGTCGATGAGGAGGGCGCGTACATAAAAGCCAAAGAGTTCTTTCAGGAAGTTATGCCCAAATATCGGCGCAGGGTCAAGCTCTATCAGGACGAAAAACCCCTCTTTTCCCGATTTCAGATTGAGCAGCAGATAGAACACATCTATGCCCGAGAGGTTCCCTTACAGTCCGGGGGAAAGATCTGCATCGATATCGCCGAGGCATTGGTAGCCGTCGATGTCAACTCCGGCCGGGTCGCTCAGTCCAAGGATATCGAAGAAACCGCTCTCATCACGAACCTTGAGGCCGCCGAGGAAATCGCCCGGCAGATACGGCTGCGGGATATCGGAGGGTTGATCGTCATTGACTTCATCGACATGAGGTCCACGCCGCACAAACGCGAGGTGGAGAAAAAACTGCGTAACGCTTTTAAAAAGGATCGGGCCAAGGTGGACCTGTCGCGGATGTCCCGATTTGGCATCATAGAGCTATCACGTCAACGCCTGAAGCCTTCCCTCAGCGACGGCATCTACTCGACCTGCCAGTATTGTCAAGGACGGGGGAGAGCACGATCGCCTTACTCCTTGGCCCTGGCGGTCCTGCGAAAGATTCAAGAGCGGGTGACTCAGGATGATTTCAATATAATCAAAGGAACCCTGTCCAAAACCGTGGCGGAGTACCTCCTCAATTACAAGCGGGATGATCTCAACGCCATCGAGAGAAAATATGAATTGCAGATCGTCATCGTCGGTGATGAAAACATGCCGGTGGAGGAGTTCCACTTTGACTTTGTCAAGAAGGATAAAACCCCTGCTACACCCTCGGATAAAAAGGATACAGACAACAATAAGAAGGAAAAACCCTGGTACAAGCGATTGTTGCCTGTGTAGAAGGGGAAAAGGGGCCTTGACAATAAAGGGATGATAATCTTACATTGGGCTAAGAATCAAAACATGGACGCAAGATGTTTGAGAATCTCACAGAACGGTTAAATCAGGTCTTTAAAAAGCTCAAAGGGCGGGGCAAGCTGTCGGAAAAGGATATTAATGAATCCCTGAGAGAGGTACGCCTTGCCCTCTTAGAGGCGGATGTCAACTATAAGGTAGTGAAGGATTTTATCGCGCGGGTTCAAGAAAAGGCCGCCGGTCAAGAAGTCTCGGAGAGCCTGACCCCTGCCCAAGAGGTGATCAAGATCGTCCATCAGGAACTCATCACCTTAATGGGTGGTGGGGAAGACAACAGCCTGAGGCTATCAGGGCCACCCCCCTTCTCCATCATGTTGGTGGGGCTTCAAGGCTCAGGTAAGACCACAACGGCGGGCAAGCTGGCCCGCTACCTGCGAGAGCAAAAGCGAAACCCCTACCTTGTCCCTGCTGATCCCTATCGACCAGCAGCTATTGAACAATTAAAGAAATTGGGGGAACTCTTAGGGATCGACTGTTATACGCCTAAGACCGGAGATGACCCTCTGCAGACCGTGGCCAAGGCCCGGAAGGAGGGCCCAGGGCAGGGCTTTGACACGCTCATTTTTGATACCGCCGGTCGGCTCCACATCGATGAAGAGCTCATGGAGGAGCTACAGAAGATAAAAAAGTTGTTGAACCCCCAGGAGATCTTCCTCGTGGCCGATGCCATGACCGGGCAGGATGCGGTCAACGTGGCCAAGGCGTTCAACGATACCCTGGGCATAACAGGGGTCGTCCTGACTAAACTGGACGGCGATGCCCGAGGCGGAGCCGCCTTGTCTATCAAGGCGGTTACCCAGCGGCCGATCCGATTCGTCGGTATCGGAGAAAAACTCGATGCCTGGGAGGTTTTTCACCCCGACAGGATGGCCTCCAGGATCCTGGGGATGGGTGATGTCCTCTCCCTGATAGAGAAGGCTCAGGCGGCCTTTGACGAACGCCAGGCCGAGGCCCTCGAAAAGAAGTTGAGAAAAGATGAGCTTACCCTGGAGGACTTCCGTGATCAACTTCGTCAGATTAAAAAGCTGGGTCCCCTGGAGGACATCATGGGGATGATCCCGGGGTTAGGTAAGTTGAAGGGGATGAAGGCCATGCGCCCGGACGAAGGACAACTGGTGCGCCTGGAGGCCATCATCAATTCCATGACCACGGAAGAGAGAAGAGTTCCGCGCATCATCAACGGAAGCAGAAGGCTTCGCATCGCCAAAGGGAGTGGAACCACTGTTCAGGATGTCAACAGGCTCCTGAAACAGTTCGCAATGACGAAAAAGATGATCAAGCAGTTCAACAAAAGAGGTGGGAAAGGGATTTCACCCAATATGTTTCCTCTCTAAATGTGCTCCTTGTTCATTAAAAACTGATTGGGAAGGGAGGTGAAAGAAAAGAGATGCCGGTAAAGATCAGATTGGCGCGATTTGGGTCTAAGAAGCAGCCGTATTATCGCATTGTCGTGACTGATGTCCGGGCTCCGCGTGATGGAAGGTTCATCGAGAAGATCGGTACGTACGATCCCAAACAGGACCCACCGAACATTTCCGTCGACACGGAACGAGCGACGGAATGGCTTCAGAAGGGTGCCCAGACAACTCCCACGGTAGCCCAATTGCTGAGGCGGGCAGGGATCAACACAGGCGCTTAGGAAGCATGCTCAGTGTCCGACGACGGTCTCAGGGATTGAATCACAGAAGGAGGTCTGAACATGAAAGAGCTAGTTGAGTATATCGCCAAGTCTTTAGTGGATAATCCCGACGACGTGAAAGTGACTGAAATCGAGGGCGAGAGGACGTCTGTCATTGAACTCTCGGTGGCCAAGGAGGATTTGGGCAAGATTATAGGCAAACAGGGTAGGACAGCCAGGTCTATACGGACCATTCTAAGCGCGGCTTCCACCAAGAACAATAAACGGGCCGTCCTTGAAATCATAGAGTAGTTAAAAGCCAGAGGGCTGTGGGAGAAGACTTCATCGCCATTGGAAGGGTTTCCAAGCCTCATGGCGTGAAAGGGGAAATCAGGATTGCATATTTCAATCCTGAGGATCCTCAATTTTTCTCCCACTATCAGATGATATATCTCCAAGGGGATGAGAAGAGCCTCCATCCTTATCGGCTCCTCACGGTCCGTCCTCACAAGAAGTTCATCCTGGCCCAATTAGAGGGAATCCAGAGCAGAGCAGAGGCGGAACAGTTGAGGGGCAAAGTCGTGCTCATCGATCCCGCAGATCTTCCGCCCCTCGAAGCGGACGAATATTATTGGCAGGACATCCTGGGGATGCGGGTAGTCAGTGAAACGGGGGAGGATGTGGGGACGATCAAAGAAATCGTACCCACCGGGAGCAACGATGTCTATGTAGTACAAAAGGGAGCACAGGAGTTTTTAATTCCCGCTACGAAAGATGTGATCATGAGTATAGACATAGAAGCCCACACGATGGTCATTCACCCCCTGGAGGGACTTGTGCAAAAAGATGATCTTTGACATCCTCACCCTCTTCCCTGAAATGTTTCACTCCCCCTTGGAGGGAAGCATTATCGGGAAAGCCCGTGAAGCAGGATTGATTCAGGTCAACCTTTTCAACATCAGAGACTACGCCAAGGGTAAACACCGGGTGACCGATGATTATCCCTACGGTGGGGGGAAAGGGATGATCATGAAACCGGAGCCCATTATGAGAGGAATCGAGGCAATACAATCAGGCAATCCGGAGGCACGGGTCATCCTGATGACCCCGCAGGGATACCCCTTGGGGCAAGAAATGGTCAAGAGGCTTGCTCAGCTTGCACATCTCATCTTGATATGCGGGAGATATGAAGGGGTGGATGAACGGGTGAGGGACGTTGTGGATGAGGAGATCTCCATCGGTGATTACGTCCTCACCGGAGGGGAACTGGCTGCCTTGGTGGTGATCGATGCGGTCTCCCGACAGATCCCGGGGGTCCTTGGGGATGAGGAGGCGAGTGAGGACGACTCCTTTTCACGGGGGTTGCTCGAACATCCTCAGTATACCCGCCCGAGGGAGTTTGCAGGGAGGAAGGTCCCGGAGATCCTTCTCTCCGGAGACCATCAGGCCATCGAGCAGTGGCGAAGACAGGAGGCCGTGCGAAGAACCTGGAAACGGAGACCTGACCTGCTTTCCAAGGCAGGGCTTTCCGAGGATGAACACAAGATCTTCGACGAACTCAAAGGGTCATCAGAAACAGATTGAGGCAGTGGGGGACCCCAGTGTCTATCTATATCGCCCTCATTCACTATCCTGTCTACGATCGGCAGGAACAGGTGACCGCCACCGCCTTGACCACCCTTGATGTGCATGACTTGGCCCGGTTGGCCCGGACCTATGGCTTGGATGGATTCTATGTGGTCACCCCGTTACGATCGCAGCAAGCATTGGCCCGCCGGCTGATCAATCATTGGGTAACAGGGAGAGGAGCGGTGTTCAACCCTACCAGAAAAGAGGCCCTCTCTCTCGTGAGTATGGCGGATACCGTGGAAGAGGCCCTCCAGGGGATCGAACAAGAACAAGGCTGCATGGCAAAGACCGTGGCGACAACGGCCAGACGTTACGCCGAGACGCGGTCCTATAGGGAGATGGCCGAACTGCTGCACACGGGTGGAGATAATCCGTATCTCATCCTCTTCGGGACAGGGTGGGGATTGACACAGGAGGTAGTGGAAAAATCAAATTATGTACTGGAACCATTAGAAGGAAAAGGGTATAATCACCTGTCCGTCCGAACGGCGGCTGCCATTATCCTAGACCGACTCTTGGGAGGAGCATGAGAATGAATGCTATAGAGAACCTAGAAAAAGAGCACCTGCGCATGGATATCCCGGATTTCAAGCCGGGGGACACCGTCAAGGTCAACTTCAAGATCCAGGAAGGGGACAAGGAGCGAATCCAGATATTTGAAGGGGTGGTCATCCGTAGGCGGCGGGGCAACACCAGGGGTACCTTCACCGTGCGAAAGATCTCCTATGGGATCGGAGTGGAGAGGATTTTCCCCCTCCACTCCCCCTATATTGACAAGATAGAGGTGGTGAGCAGGGGTCGGGTGAGACGCAGCCGCCTCTACTACCTGCGCGGCCGCAAGGGAAAGGCGGCCCGGATTAAAGAGCAACGATAGCCGTAAAAAAATGCCCCGCAGTAAAACTGCGGGCATTAAGGGGCCAAGGATTCAAGGGTTCGAGTGAAATCACTCTAACATGTTTTTAGAACCCTAGACCCCTTGAGCCCTTTTGGGACAAAGATTGAACTAAGGTCTTCGCCTAAAGGCAAGGGTTTTACTCTCCGAGAGAACAATAATGCACGAGGGCCATCCAACACCCCCCCACCAGGTGCCCGAGGAAGAACAGTTCAGCGCCCAGGGCTATCAATGGATGGCGGGGGTGGATGAGGCGGGCAGAGGCCCGCTGGCTGGCCCGGTGGTGGCGGCGGCAGTTATCATCAATGCAGGGGATGAGATCCCCGGTGTGCGGGACTCCAAGCTCCTCACCCCTCGACAACGAGAGCACTTATATCACATCATCACCGCTCGCGCCCTCGCCTGGGGGGTGGGGATTGTGGGACCTCGGGAAATCGAAAAGCATAACATCTTGCAGGCCACCATGAGGGCCATGAAGGAGGCGGTCCAGAGTCTTGATCCCTCGCCTGATTTCCTCCTCATCGACGGCATTAACCCCCTTCCCCTCGATATCCCTCAAAGGACTGTCAAAAAGGGTGACGCTCGCTGCCATTCCATCGCTGCAGCCTCCATCGTTGCCAAGGTCACCCGGGACCGGTTGATGTTGGAATATCATCGTGTCTACCCCCTTTATAATTTCGCCGGTCACAAAGGATACCCTACCAGAGAGCATCGAGAGGCCATCCGCAGGTATGGCTGTTGTGAGATCCACCGCAGAACCTTCAAGGGAGTCAAAGAACATCTAGAGGCTGGCAATGGAAGATTCCAAAAGGGCCCGGGGGATTAGGGGAGAAGATCTCGCCGTTACCTACCTCAAAAAAAAGGGCTACAAGGTCATTGAGAGAAATTACCGCTGTCAGTGGGGGGAGATCGATCTCATCGCCCGCGACAAAGGGACCTTGATCTTCGTTGAGATCAAGTCCCGAAGCTCATCTGATTTCGGACTTCCTCAAGATGCGGTGGATCGGTTCAAGCAGGCAAAACTCATACAGGCGGCCAAGGCCTATATGGCGGAGCATCGCCTGCAGGAGACCATCCCCGCACGCTTTGACGTCGTGGCCGTCCAACTCACGCCCTCCGGCCCGGAGATGGAATTGATCAAAGACGCCTTTCAGGCAGAATGATCACTCTCTGCCCAGCAGAGAACCCTTATGCCCCATCTCCCCTCCCCCAGTGTTCCTTGATTTTTTCCAAGAGTACGGGAAGGATCTCCCCGGCCTTCCCTTGCAAGGATGCATCCACGAGTGCTGAAATGGGGGTTGGATCCATATTGACCTCGACCACTAATGCCCCTGCTTGTTTTGCCATGAGGGGGAACGAAGCCACCGGCTGGACCACGGCAGATGTCCCCACCACGAGGAGGAGGTTGCATTCCTCTAGCAGCCGATAGGCGTGGCTCAGGTCTCCCTGATCCAGGGATTCCCCAAACCAGACCACATGAGGACGCAGCAAGGCCCCGCACTCACACAGAGGGGGGATCTCCGGCAAGGGGCAGCGGGTATCCTCACGCACCGTTCCCTCAGCAACACACCGCAGGTCCCACAGGTTGCCGTGGATCTCAATGACCTTGGTGTTGCCCGCCCGCCGGTGTAAGCCATCCACGTTCTGGGTGATGAGTGTGAAGTGGGGGAAGATCCCCTCCATCTCCGCGATGGCTCGGTGTCCAGGGTTGGGTTCGGCCTTCCCAATGATCCCCCGGCGCCAATCGTACCACTCCCACACCAGTTTTGGGTCGGCCTGAAAGGCAGAGGGGGTTGCCAAATCCTCCGCCCGGTATTGCTTCCAGAGCCCGTCCTCTCCCCGAAAGGTAGGAACGCCGCTCTCCGCCGAGATCCCTGCCCCGGTGAGGACCACCACCTGTTTTGTGGGGTCACAGGCCGCTATCACGCTGTCGGGGACTTGCATCGCTCTCCTCATGAGTTCTATAGCACCCCTCTCCTTTCTGAGTCAACGAGCTTCCCCTTTTTTAGCTCACCTAAGGTCTTGACAAAGCAATAGAAAGTTGATATTAATATAAAGTTTCACCAAAAAGCAACTAAAAAATTTGTATTATTTGTATCATGAATAGAAGGGCCTGAGGAAACAGTATGTGTCGATGACCGCAGCAGGAACGTAACAAGCGAAGACTTCGGTGGATTTCTGCGGGCTGCTTCTAAGTTGATAGTAATGTGCGCCCTTTCTTAAGGGTTTTCTTTTATGAGTTAGAAAGCATTTTTAACTAGTCAATCTCAAAAGGGAATACCCTCTTTAAGCCCCTGAGGGATCCCGCCTGTTAAAGGGATGCTTGGGGGAAAGAAGAGGAGTTTTTGCCGTTAGCGGGCTAAAAGGGCCCGTCAGGAACATGAAGAGAGGTTACAAGGGATGCCGACCATCAATCAGCTGGTGAGAAAAGGCAGGGAAGCCATCAAGAAAAAGACTGCTTCACCCGCCCTCAGGGAGTGCCCACAAAAAAGGGGAGTATGCGTCAGGGTCTACACCACCACCCCGAAGAAACCAAACTCTGCCCTGAGGAAGGTAGCCAGGGTGCGCCTGACCAACGGTTTTGAGATCACAGCCTACATCCCTGGCATTGGGCACACCCTCCAGGAACACTCCGTGGTGCTGGTGCGGGGAGGCAGGGTCAAAGATCTGCCGGGTGTCCGCTACCACATCATCAGGGGGAGTCTGGACGCCCTGGGAGTGGATGACAGGAGAAAATCCCGTTCCAAATACGGAACGAAAAAACCCAAATAGTACGGGACGTGTGATATGCCACGGAGACGAGAAGTAAAAAAACGAGAGATACTGCCAGACCCCAAATACCGCGAGGCATTGGTGGCCAAGTTCATCAATGCCCTCATGAGACAGGGAGAAAAAAGCCTGGCGGAACGAATATTCTACAACTCACTGGAGATCGTGCAGGGCAAGACCAAGGATGAACCCCTCAAGGTCTTCAAGCAGGCCATGGAGAATGTGAAACCCGTGCTTGAGGTCAAGTCGAGAAGGGTCGGCGGGGCCACCTATCAGGTCCCTGTCGAGGTGCGGCCCAATCGTAGGGCGAGCCTGGCCATCCGTTGGATCATCCAGTATGCCAAGGAGCGGCCGGAAAAATCGATGCCGGAGCAGTTGGCCGCTGAGTTCTTGGACGCCGCCAACAACAGGGGAGCGTCCATCAAGAAGAAAGAAGACACGCACCGAATGGCCGAGGCCAATAAGGCCTTCGCCCATTACCGCTGGTAGGAGGACAGAGCAGGGTGGCTCGATCAATACCTTTGGAACACGTCAGAAATATCGGCATCATGGCACACATTGATGCCGGCAAGACTACCACGACCGAACGGATACTCTACTACACAGGCGTATCCTATCGTATGGGAGAGGTACACGAGGGCTCGGCAATCATGGACTGGATGGCACAGGAGCAAGAGCGGGGGATCACTATCACCTCTGCGGCAACCACCTGCTTCTGGCAGGCCCATCGGGTCAACATCATCGATACCCCGGGCCATGTTGATTTTACTATGGAGGTGGAGCGTTCTTTAAGGGTACTCGATGGGGCCATCGCCATATTTTGCGCCGTTGCCGGGGTTGAACCCCAGTCCGAAACCGTGTGGAGACAGGCGGACAAATTCAGCATCCCCCGGATCGCCTTCATC
Organism: uncultured Thermodesulfobacteriota bacterium; assembly: GCA_964459135.1. GTDB lineage: Bacteria > Desulfobacterota > B13-G15 > B13-G15 > RBG-16-54-18 > CAYWLI01. The sequence goes on from CAYWLI010000025.1 coordinate 21,328, forward strand.
AACAAGATGGATCGGGTGGGGGCGGATTATGAGCGGACCATCAAGATGATGCGGGATCGGTTGGGAGTCTATCCCCTCCCCCTACAACTTCCCTTAGGGAACGAAGAAAATTTCGTCGGGGTCATCGACCTGGTGGAAATGCGGGGTATCGTCTACGACGACACCACCTTAGGAGCCCAGTACCACATCATCGAGATCCCCGAAGATCGAAAAGCAGAAGCCCTGAAATTTCGGGAGCGGATCATGGAAAAGGCCGCCGAGGCTGACGAATCCCTCATGGCAAAATATGTCGAAGGATCGACCATCACCCCCGAGGAGATCAAACGGGCCATCAGAGTAGCCACGGTGGGGCACCAGGTAGTACCGGTCCTGTGTGGAACTGCCTTTAAGAACCGCGGTGTTCAGCCGCTGCTCGATGCGGTGGTCGACTACCTACCCTCCCCGCTCGATGTCCCGGCCATTGAGGGGACACGGCCTGATGGCACACAAGAGAAGCGACGTGCCGAAGATAACGAGCCCTTTTCCGCCCTGGCCTTTAAGCTCATGAACGATCCGTACATAGGTCACCTCACCTACCTGAGGATCTACTCCGGCTCCCTCTCGTCGGGAAGCACCGTCTACAATGTCACACGGGGGGGTGACGAGAGGATCGGAAGACTCCTCAAGATGCATGCCAACAAGCGGGAAGAAATCAAGGAGGTGTACGCCGGGGACATCGTGGCAGCCGTCGGTCTCAAGAAGACCTCCACCGGTGATACCCTCTCGGATAAAGCACACCCCATCATCTTAGAATCCATTGTATCTCCCGAACCAGTCATCTCCGTTTCAATAGAACCCAAGACCAAGGCGGATCTCGATAAATTGGGCGAGGCGCTCCACAAGCTGACCTTAGAAGACCCCTCGTTCCGGATTGCCGTTGAAGAGGAGACAGGACAGACCCTCATCTCAGGGATGGGTGAGCTTCACCTGGAGATCATTGTGGATCGTCTCCTGCGTGAATACAAGGTCGATGCCCGGGTGGGGATCCCTGAGGTAAGTTATCGGGAAACCATCACCACGGCCATCGAGGGAGAGGGGAAATTCATCAAACAGACCGGGGGCAGGGGGCAGTATGGACACGTTGTGCTGCGGCTGGAACCCCTCGAACCCGGCGCAGGATTTGAGTTTGTCAACAAGGTGGTGGGCGGCGCCATCCCCAGAGAATATATCCCCGCTGCCGAGCGGGGGGTGCAGGAAGCGATGCAGCGCGGCATCCGCGCCGGCTATCCCGTGACCGATGTGCGGGTCACCCTCCTGGACGGATCCTACCACGACGTGGACTCATCGGACATGGCCTTTAAGATAGCGGCCTCCATCGGCTTCAAGGACCTCGCATCAAAAGCAGACCCCATCGCCTTAGAACCCATTATGTCCATAGAGGTTGTCCTCCCCGAAGATTTTCTTGGGGATGTCATCGGTGATCTTAGCGCCAGGAGAGGAAAGATCAATGGGGTGGAAGCCTATAAGGGGGTCCAGAGCGTCAGGGCCGAGGCCCCCCTGGCCGAGATGTTCGGTTATGCCACCGATCTACGCTCCCTCACGCAGGGGAGGGCCACGTACACCATGCAGTTTGCCCGGTACAGCCCCGTGCCTTCCGCCATTATGGAGGCGGTCATGGCCCGTCGCGGCGGCACCGGATCTTCATCAACATCCAATAAGAAGAAGGAGGTCATCTGATGGCCAAGGCTAAGTTTGAGCGTACGAAGCCGCATAT
>CAYWLI010000026.1:0-4415 GCA_964459135.1 uncultured Thermodesulfobacteriota bacterium
CTAGCCCTTGTTGTCCTCCTCCACCGCCTCTATGAGCAGTTCACAGATGTCGGGGACCGCAGAGATCACCCTGTTCCAGTTCGGTATATAGGGGACCTCTATCGGTGTTTCGAGAAACTGCTCTCCCGCGCTCATGATGCACTGCGTGAAGGCCTCGGCCGAGCTCCCTTCCTTGTGTCGATCGAAGGTGAGACCGTTGACGACGGAGTCGTACTCGAAGCGGGCGATCAGATCCTGGGCAATGCGCAGGTAGCTGGCCTTCAACGACAAAAAGAATTCCTTCGTCAGGGTGTATCCCCTGCTCGCCATCGTCCTGAAGATCGTCTTGGCGATGTCCGTCCCCATCTTCAAGAGGCCCTTGTTGGGGTCTTCCAGGGTCAGGGGCTGATGCTTGTGCTCATAGTTGTCGGAGAGGTCGGCTTGGCAGACCCTGCGCAGGGCGCAATTGCGGTACACCTCCGCCAGGACCCCGACCTCTATCCCCCAATCACCGGGGATCCTGATCCGCCGCGCAAGCTCGGTATCCATGGAGAATTCACCGGCGAGGATATACCGGAAGCTGTCGAGATAATCGAGGAGCTCATTGGGCCCCAGGGTTGCCTTTAATGCACGAAGGAGGGGTGTTACAAAGATGCGGGTAACGCGTCCGTGCATCTGATCCGTGATCCTGCTGTAGTATCCCTTGCAGAACTCGAAGCCGATGCGCGGATCGGCAACGGGATAGCAGAGCCGTGCGAGGAGCTCTCGATCATAGGTCACGATGTCACAGTCGTGCAGGGCGATTACATGGCTGTCCTCACGGGCGAGGATGTATCCGTATGCAGTCCACGCCGATCTTCCCTTGCCGTCCTCGCCGACCTCGATCCCCTTTTCCGCCAGGAGGCGGTAGAGTGCCTCAATTCTCGGTCCGGTACACCAGATCAATTTCGGCTGCTGGGGGAGGGCGGCAAAGAACTCCCGCGCCTCCTTAAAGTCCTGTGCCGTGGCCCGTCCGATGGTAACGATGATGTTTTTCAGGTACGTAACGGAGCGGAGCTCTTCCGCAATCTTCGGCAGGCCGGGGCCTTCAAGCTCAACGGGGATATAGGGGAGGACGAGCGAAATAGGGCGATGTCTCGCTGCCTCCGCGAGCTCCGCTTCGATCACCGCGATATCCCGCGGTTTCAAGCGATGAAAGGTGGCGATCTCACCGTTTTGGAAGAAATCCGACATGGTCCCTCCTTTCCCCCTTGGTCATGAAGAAAGGGTTATGGATTAGATTTCAGAACCCCGCCCCCTCCTTATGTTCACCAAACAAAAAAGGGCGTTTTGGCCCCTTTGAAAATTTAAGTGTAAATTATACCCCTCTGTCGCCTTGCGACATCTCTCGTTTTATGGGACCCCGTTGTCCACAAAAATCATATTGTGTCGCATTTCCCCCTGGGGATCCCGCATTCATTATTCTTTGCTGCGGAGCGGGGGCGACATCCTGTTTTCCTGAGACTCAAACTTTAAGGAGCAGGAAGGTGCGGGGCCATCATTTAGATTTCTATACAAAGCGGTTTGGGACTTCATGCCTCGACCCCCCTTTATGAGGCAATCGCTACCTAGATCTTTTTAATTCTTTCTATCAAAACAACACAAACCTTACCCCTTTTCATAAAAAAGTCAACCCCACGGTCCCAGATGGAGGCTCAGTCCGGTCTGATCTTGTTGAGTATCCTCTGCACCAGGCCTTCTTTGTCCGTAATAATCCCCCCCGGTTCTTCCCGGCCTGGGAGCTGGTCTCTGCCTGAGATATCCATGAGCTGGAAGATCTTGGGGGAGTCCAGAAACCGGGAGAGGCGGGAGTAGGTGGTGATCCCCCCTCGGTACTCCTCATGTGCCATGGTTAAAAAGAGCTCCTGTTTGACGCGGGTGATGGATACATAGAGCAGGCGCCGCTCTTCTTCCTGGTCTTCTTCGGACTGGTAGCTGTACGATATGGGTATGTGGCCGTCAGCCACCTGACCCCTCTATTGTTTCTCGTTTGATAATCCTTCCCAGACCTTTACGAGTTTATTCTCGATACCTATTCTCTGCAGCATCCTTCCTACCATGCAGTCCACCATCTCTTCTATCGTCGCACAGTGGGCGTAAAATGGCGGCGTGAGCGGGAAGATGATGGCCCCGTTTTCGGCGGCCCTCAGCATCGTGCGGATATGGCCGGTATGAAGGGGTGTTTCCCGAAGCGCCAACAATAAAGGAAAACCCTCCTTTAAACAAACATCGGCGGCGCGCGTCATGAGGTTGTCGATATTCGAGTAGGCGACAGCTCCGAGTGTCTTAATGGAACAGGGTGAGATGATCATCCCATCATGCGCAAATGAGCCGCTGGCGATGGGAGCGGCAAGGTCCGAAAAGTCATAGACACAATCGGCCAGCTTCGCCGCTTCTTCATAGGTCATACCAAGCTCCGCCTTCATGACGATTTGCGCGGCATCGCTGATGACCAGGTGCACTTCTATATCCTTCATGGGGCGAAGTGCCTTAAGGAGCCTGATTGCGGTAATTGTTCCGGAAGCGCCGGAGATGCCGACGATAATCCGTTTCATGGCCGGCGTTTCCGCGGTGGCAGGACTACCTCGAAGTCTTCAAACCGAGTCGGGTCCAGCTGAAATGCGGAAGGGCGCAGGTCGGGGTTGAGCGTCTCTTCGGGCTCGCTGTCTCGCCAGTTGAACTCGCATGCGTTGCAGTAGTACATGGTCCAGACCAGACGCCCGTCTTCCTTTCCTTCCTTGCAGACATACGTGTCGCTGCCAAGACATCGAGGACACTTCATCGGTTTGCCTCCTGAAGGTTCCGTATAAGGTTAAACAATTCGTCGATTTCCGGACCGCTCGGCGGATTCACCATTTCGGCATCGATGCCGATGGGGTCCGGCGGCATGGGCGACGTGGCATCGATGATCAGGTGATGCCCTTTGCCGGGGACTACTGCCGACGGGTCGAGCAAGATCCCCGCCATATTGTCCAGGACGTAGATATCGTTCGCGCGGGTGCGCACGGACAGGGCCCATATGACCTGGTTGAGGTCGAAAGGATCGACGTCCGCGTCGACCATGATCACATTTTTCATATACATCAGTCCGTGGGGGGTGCCGAGCGCCCTTAAGGCCATCGACTTGGCGAATCCGGCAAACCGGTTTTTCACGGAGATGATGGCCGTCAGGCCGTGGTGGTAGAGGGCGTTTACCGCCTCCACTTCGGGGAAATCCTGTTTGAGCGCGGCATAGATGGGGACGCACGTATTGAGGCCCATGAGCGTATCGAGTTCGGTCCACCCCCTGCCGACATAGATGTTTTCGAAGATCGGGTCTTTGCGATGGGAAATCGCCGTGATCCGGAACGCCGGCAGCCTCCTCACGCCGCTGTACGTGCCGGGAAATTCGCCGAAGGGGCCCTCGATACGACGGTCCCCGTGGATGTACTCAGCCTCGAGACATATCTCGCCATGGGCCAGGATGTCCAGGCCGTTGCCGGACTCGGTGAGCTCGATGGGCGAGCCCATCATCCGCGAGGCGTACGCATATTCGGACTCTTCGTATCCGAGAGGCGTCGCGGCAAACATGGTCACCGCCGGGTGGTTGCCGAGCATGACGGCGATCTTCAAGGGCAGCCCCTCGTATTCCGCCGTCTCGATGTGCCGGGCGATGTCATGAAGGGGGGCGCTCAACAGGGTAAAGGCATCGGGTCCGTGGGGCTGGATGCGGTAAACGCCGACGTTTTGCTTGCCGAAGTTGTCCGGGTCTTTGGGGTCCCGGCTCACGACATCCGCCTTCCCGATATAGAAGCCGCCGTCGTACGCGTTGATGCGATAAAGGGGGAGGAGATCGAAGAGATCGATGTCTTTTTCGATGCGCACTTCGTGCACAGGTGCTTTCTCCGGTTTGACGCGGGGGAGCTCGGCGGGCTGATCGCCCCACCGAGCGGCCAACTCGTAGAACAGCGCCTTGATGCCGGTCCCCTTGGGGAGGCCCATCACGGCGGCGATATTCGCGAAACTCCCGTGTACGCCCACGACGACGCGCTTGCCCGGATAGCCGAGAATCTTATCGAATACAACGGCCGGTCCACCCATCAGATCGCGACCGGCGGCGACCGCTATGTTTCGGATATCCGGCTCGGGCATGACGGCATGGGGCCAGGTGATGCACTGCCCCTGGGATTCCAATAATTCCAGAAAATCGCGCAGCGATCTGATACTGCTTGCCGGCCGTGCCGGCTTGTCGGTCTTTTTATTCATTGATCATTCCTCATTAAGGACGGGGGTCGATCCCACCCCACCCTGCACCTTAAATTTTAAGTCTAAGGATAGCAGGATGTCGCAAAGCGACACAATGTAAATTTATGGAAGCGGCCCAACCCCACAACACAAAATAATGAATGCGGGGTTCC
>CAYWLI010000026.1:4515-7304 GCA_964459135.1 uncultured Thermodesulfobacteriota bacterium
TAAATTTATGGAAGCGGCCCAACCCCACAACACAAAATAATGAATGCGGGGTTCCTGCCGCTCCGCGGCATCCCCTCATTAAGAATCCAAAGGTTGGGGAGCAAGCGGGAGATGTGCCACTCTGCGGCACCCCATCTTTAAAATTATCCGAATGGTAGGGGGCCGCTAGCGGCAGGGTTCGAGCAAATGGCATGGAAACATTTTTTTTGAACCGCACGCCCCTGGGTCTTGGAGTTCTTATATCTCCCCCACCTATTAGATATTTCTATGGAGGGGATGTGTCGTTAGACGACACCCCATCAATAAAAATGTCCGAATGGTAGGGGGTAGTATAACGACTCCTCAAAGCCAGCCAAAACTTAACTCTATTTTCTCCAAAAAGTCAACCATAGTGATCAGTCCGGTCTTATCTTGTTGAGTATCCTCTGGACAAGACTTTCCTTATCCGCGATGGGGGTTCCCGGTTCTCCTCGGGCGGGGAGCTGGTCTCTGCCTGAGATATCCATGAGTTGGAAGATCCGCGGGGAGTCCAGGAAGCGTGAAAGGCGCGAAAAGGTGGTTATACCCCCGCGGTATCCCTCGTGGGCCATGGTCAGGAAAAGCTCCTGCTTGGCGCGGGTGATGGAGACATAGAGCAGGCGCCGCTCTTCCTCCTGGTCTTCCTCGGACTGGTAGCTGTACGATATGGGGATGTGGCCGTCAGCCACCCCGATGACGAAGACCGCATCCCATTCCAGCCCCTTGGCCGAATGGATGGTCGAGAGGACGAGGGGGCGGGTGTCGAGGTGGATGTCCTGGTGCTCTTCCACGCTCTTTTCAGCCGGCTCGATGGCCACCAGATCCAGCAGAAAGGTCTCGGCGTCCTCGTACGTCATGGCGATCTGTCGCAATGAGTCGATGTCCGCCTGCCTTCTTTGGTGGTCGTCGTACCGGTTTTTAAGGACAGGGAGGTAGTAGTCCGCGAGCGAGGCGACGGCATCTGCAAAAGAAATACCTTCTTTGGAGGCCTGATCCAGGGCCGCTGCGAGCTGCATAAGGGCCCCTCCGAAGCGGGCCCTCCCCCCCAAGGTGCTGAGCACAGGGCGCCAGTCACCCGCCTCGATGATCTGGGCGATAATGTTTTCGGCAGTGCGGGGGCCGATGCCGTCGATGAGGAGCAGAACGCGGTGCCAGGCGAGCTCGTCGAGGGGGTTGGCCGTGATCTTTGTGTGGGAGATGAGGTCTTTGATGTGCGCAGTCTCGATGAACTTCATCCCCCCGTAGGTCCGGTAGGGTATCCCCCGCCTGGTGAGGGAGACCTCGAGGGGGCGCACGATGTACATGCTGCGGAAGAGGACCCCGATATGATGCAGAGGGACCCCCTCGTCCCAGAGGGCCTTGACCTGTTCGGCGACCCATTCCGCTTCCTGTTCCGGGTCTTTAAAAAAGAGCAACCCCGGGTGCGCATCACCCTCTTTGTGGGCCCTGAGTACTTTCGTATGCTTCTGTTTGGCCCGGTCGATCACGGCATTTGCCAGATCGAGGATCGGCTGGGTGCTGCGGTAGTTCTCCTCGAGCTTGATGAGCCGGGCGTCGGGGAAGGCCTCGAGGAAATCGAACATGTTCTGGAACCTGGCCCCGCGGAAGGCATAGATGCTCTGGGCGTCGTCTCCCACTGCCATGACGTTGCGGTGCTTCTTTGCTATCAAATTCACGATGTCCGCCTGGAGATGATTGGTGTCCTGGTATTCGTCCACCATGACGTAGCAATAGCGGTCGGCAAGGGTTTGTTGCACCCCCGCGTCTTCCAGCAGGATCTTGAGGTAGATCAAGAGGTCGTCGTAGTCGAGGAGGTTGTGCTCTACTTTGTATCGGACATATTCCTCCCGGAGCTGTTCCAGCTCCTCGGTCCAGTGGACGAAGTGGGGGTAGTCCTTGACCAGGACCTCCCCGATGGGGGCGCACCGGTTGAAGGAGGCGCTGACCACCGACTTGAGGGTGCCCCGGGCAGGGAAGCGCTGCTGCTTGCCCGTAAAGCCGAGCCTGTTTGCCAGGCGGTGCAGAAGCTGCTCGCTGTCGGCCTCGTCCAGAAAGGTGATCGGGCGCTCGTAGCCGAGGAGAGAGGCGTACCGGGCGATGATTGAATAGCCGAAGCTGTGAAAGGTCCCCCCCATGACGTCCTGGCAGAGGGGGTCGTGCCCGGCGGCCCTGGAGAGCATCTCCCGTGCTGCCCTGCGGGTGAAGGTGAGGAGGAGGATCGAATCCGGTGGAATGCCCTTGGTAATAAGGGAGAGGACGCGGTACTCGATGATGCGGGTCTTGCCCGTGCCGGCCCCGGCAACAACCAGGACCGGGCCGTCCATCGTGGTGACTGCCTCGTACTGGGCCGGGTTGAGCTTCTCGCGCAGGAGGGCTTCGCAATCTGCCATAGGTCAACTGTAATGTAATTGAGGGATGGAGTCAAACAGGAGGAATTGAGACGCATGGAGTTAAACATACGGCCAAAAGGGGCAATTGCCGCAATTATCAAAGCGGAGTTGAACGGCAAAGTGAAGCATATGAAAAATTCTTTTTACCCGACCTTTAAAAAATAAGCACTTACTATTTCCTCTCCCCTTGAGGGGAGAGGATAAAGGTGAGGGGTGATATAGAAAAATTGTGGTCAGGTGCCCCCTCACCTGCCGCTTTGCGGTATCCCGTATTCTCTGATTTATGCAAAGTGGAGCGGGACTGACCCTCTCCCCCCAATTGTTGGGGGGAGAGGGAAAGAGAATGTGAAATTGCTTTGAAACAATATGAGGTTGCATTTT
>CAYWLI010000026.1:7404-17172 GCA_964459135.1 uncultured Thermodesulfobacteriota bacterium
GGGGAGAGGGAAAGAGAATGTGAAATTGCTTTGAAACAATATGAGGTTGCATTTTTATTTTATTCACTCAAGAAATACTATGATCCCGTGGAGGGGGTAAAGGGTAGGGGGTTAGCTTCAGCTATTCAAGTTCTTCCAGCAGCCTCTGTATCTTTACCGCCGGTATGGCGAAGCCGATGTTCTGGGCGGACTGTACCACCGCCACATTGATACCGAGCAGCTCCCCGTCGAGGTTCAACAGGGCGCCGCCGCTGTTGCCGGGATTGATGGAGGCGTCGGTCTGCACCAGACCCGAACATGAGTATTCACACTCCGGGCTTACGAATGCCCTGTCCTTGCCGCTGACCACGCCGACGGTGACGGAATTCTCCAGACCGAGGGGATTTCCTATCGCGATGACCGTTTCCCCGATCTTGAGCTTCCTGATATCCGCAAATTTTACTTTGGTTGCCGGTACGGGACGCTCCATCTTGATGATGGCAAGGTCGTCACCCTGATTCACCTGTACGACTTCCGCCAGCAATACGGTGCCGTCCTTGAGCACGACGAAGATATCGGTTGCCTTCTGGACGACATGCGCATTGGTCACGACTAGCCCGTCCTTTCCCAGGATAACGCCTGAACCTAAACTCTTGAATTTCAAAACGCCTTCGGAATAGATCTGCCCGAAATACTTTTTGAGATACGTATCAAGCTCCTCACCGTATTGCCCCCACTCGGGGAGTTCTTTGAGATCAACGACATTTTCAGTCCTGATATTGACCACTGCGGGGGCGTAGTGCCTGACCACCCTGACCACGGTCGTTTCGCGCGCACTGATCAAGGTGCAGGAGTTGTTGAACAGTGCGGCTGCAAGCAAGACACCCATACCAAGGATAGTCGTGATCTTCATGGTATTCCTTTCTTTGTTAGCATCTTCAGAACGTGGTCTCATATGTCGATGGTGTACAGTGTCAGAGCGATTGCACCCCTTTGATTATCGTACACACCGTTTTATAATGCAAGAGGAAGGAGGGTCGTTATGGAAGACATCATCAGAAAACAGCTTATCGAAACGGTAGAAGGGAAGAGGTCCCATATCCCTTTCAGCAGGGCGATCCATCAGTTTCCCTTCGACCTGGCGGGGAAGAAGGTGCGAAATCTCGACCATACCGGGTGGTCATTGGTCTACCATATGTGGATCGCGCAGCGGGATATCCTGGAGTTCTCCCTCAATCCTGGTCACGAATCCCCTGATTTTCCCAGCGGTTATTGGCCGGAATCCCTGAAGCCCCTTTCCTCGAAACAATGGAAGGAGACCATCGAGGGGATTGCAACGGACCTCGGTGAGATGATCGCCCTGATCCGGGATCCCAAGAATGACCTCTTTGCGCCCTTTCCCTGGGGGAGCGGACAGACTCTGTTCCGCGAGGCCATCATCCTGGCAGGGCACAACTCCTATCACATCGGCCAGCTCATCGCCCTGAGGCAGCTGCTGGGGGTCCCGGTAAAGGACTGGTAGGCCTGTCTCTTCATTTTATAGTGCGTGTGATCGGCTTTAAGGTAATCGCCGCGATAAGCCCGACGATGGCCATCCCGGTCAGGATCCAAAAATCAACCCCGTAGCTGCCGGTGATATCGAAGATATACCCCGCTGTCACCGGTCCCAGTGAGCCGCCGATGGTAGAGATGAATAAGACGATGCCGAAGATCACGCCGTGCGACCTGGTCCCGAAGAGCTCCGCGGTGAACGGCGAAACCAGGGCGTAAAAGCCGCCGTGCGCGAAGCCGTAGACAACGGCAAAAATCAGCAGCATCCAGAGCTGATCTGCGAGCTGCAGCCAGGCAAGACTGCCGGTCAGCAGAAGAAAGCAGATCACCAGGGCGGTCTTGTTCCCGATCCTGTCACCGGCCCCTCCCATGACCAGCCTGCCGGCCATGCTGACGCCCCCCACCACCGAGAGGACCGCAGCGGCGCCGGCCTTTGCGATGCCCAGGTCAATCGCATGGGTGACGATGTGCATCAAGATCGTGAGGGCGCAAAAGAAGACCAGAAAGAAGGCCGCACAGACGGTCCAGAACTGTACGGTACGGGCAGCCCCCTTGAGCGTCATCCCCTCCTCGGGGACGGTCCGGTTCACATGGTGTTCATGCCTCTCTCCGTCAGGGGCAAGGCCCCTTTTGCCGGGATCGCGCACGAGGAATTGGGAACAGGCAACGTAGAAAAAGAGGATTACGGCCCCGAGCACGACGAAGGTGGTCCGCCACCCGTATGCGGTGATGAGACCGTTGATGATTATCGGCATGATCAGCATGCCCGCCCCCGTCCCCACCTTTATGATGCCGCTCATCATGCCCCGCTTCTTCACGAACCACCGGGCGATGGTGGAGAGGGGGACGACGTCCGTCCCGCTGACGCCCAGGCCGATCAGCAGGCCGCACAGCAGATATAGCTGCCATACGGTCACAACCCGGGACAGGAAGAGATACCCCGCGCCCAAGAGGCACCCCGCCGCCGTCATGGTCATCCGGGGACCGAACCGATCGCTCAACCTCCCCTGGAGAACGCCGCCAATGCCGCCGAAAAGGATGCCGAGCGAGACCGCGCTCGATACCACGGCCCGCGGCCAGGCGAATTCCGCCAGGAGGGGTTTGAAAAAGACGCCGAGACTGTTGAACATCCCCCAGCCCAGGACCTGCAGGGCAAATGACACGATGACGATCACATATCCATAAAAAAAAGCGGGGGTATGCTTGTTCGCATGAGCCATGATGTGTTACAGGGTCCTTTTCTTACGGTTTTCCGTGCGGGGGTTCAGGTTTTTCCGATATCACGCTGATCCTGATCCGCCGTGCACGCCCGATGTCCATGAAGGGTACTTCGAAAGGATATATCAGAATCCGGCGAGGGAATCAAGGAGTTCATAGCAATCAGGCAGCTGCTGGGGGTCCCGGTAATGGACTGGTAGGCTTTAGAAAAAGATGGGTTTGGGTCGTGACAGGCTGTTGAAAAACGTCCATCTGCCCCGCGTGACGCGGGATTACACTCTCATCCTTCGTCGTTGCGGCGTACATCAAAGTACGCTTCACTCCCCTCACAGAGCTTGTCTTTATTCAACCAGCACCGCTTTCACCTCGCGGGCGTCGGCGCGCCCCTGGTCGTCCACCGCCCTGACCACGAACCTCCCCGGCACCGGCTTCCAGAAAAAGGGCTCCCCGCTCGGTGACGTGCCCAGAAACCGCTCGTTTACAAACCAGTACACTGTGCGCGTGTCCGCGTCCGTTACCGCGGTAAGGGGGATGCGCTCCTCATCCAGGGAACGGGCACGGAGGCTGTAGGTGACCCCCCACCGCGGCGAGGTGATCTGCGGTCCTGTCCCCCTCGCTGCCGTCTCCTCGATCCGGCACTCCGGTGCGTACGGCGGAGGGACGCGGCGGGGTATGCCGGCCCGGCGGAAGACCTCGAGCATGTCCGAGGACCAGAACTCGTACACTTCCGCACGGGTGCCGGGCGCCCCCTCGCGGCAGGAGCGCAGGCCGGTCATGGTGTCGATGTAGATCCTGCGGTGGATGTCGCAGGTCTCGATGGGGGATGTTCCCGGTATGAACCACGTTGAGACCTTCCGGCTGCACGCCGGTCCCGGCAGCTTGCCGGAGACGCTGCAGACCTCGGTGGTGATGATGTTCAGCTCCGCAAGCCCCTGGCCGGGGTACTGCCTGACCTCGCCATCATGGGACTTGAGCGCGTCGACGATTGCGAAAAAGAGCGGGGCTGCCGCCTCCCGTCCGATGAAGGCAGGGTTCCCCTCACCGTCGAAGTTCCCGACCCAGACCACGAGTACGTAGGGGCCGACGACCCCTGCGGACCAGGCGTCGCGGAATCCGAAGGATGTTCCCGTCTTCCAGGGGACGGCAAGGGAGTCCCGGGTCCAGTCAGGCCGGTACCCTTGCTGCGGCCGCGGGTTTGCCTCAAGCATGTCGAGGACCAGGAAGCTCGCCTCCTTGCTGAGGAGGCGCCTCCCCGTCGCCTGAGGCTTATTCGTGAACCAACGCAGGGGTTTGAGTACGCCGCCGTTCGCGAGCATGGCATAGAGCTCGGCAAGCTCCTGCATCGAGACCTCGGCTGCCCCCAGGGCCAGGGCCACGCCGTAATGCTCCTCCTCGCGGAGGCCGCTGATACCCGCCTGCATGAGGAAGCGGTGGAGCCCCGGGTCGGTGAGCTGTGAGGCGATGGCCACGGCCGGGATGTTGCGGCTGCGGATCAGGGCGTCCCGCGCCGAAAGCGGTCCCGTGAATTCGTTGTCGAAGTTCTCCGGGTTGTACGCACCAAAGCTCATGGGGGCGTCCTTGAGCATGGTCAGGGGATGGATGAGCCCCTGGTCGATGCCCAGGGCGTAGATAAAGGGTTTGATGGCGGACCCGGGGGAGCGCTTTGCCGCGGTGCCGTTCACCTGTCCCTGGATGGCGGCATCGAAAAAGTCCACGGACCCGAGGAGGGCCTTGATCTCCAGCGATCGATGATCGACGAGCAGGACAGCGGTATTGGTGATGCCCACGTGGCGTCTCGACTCCACGAAGGCCCTGGCATGGCGCTCCACGAGCTTCTGGAGGGGGAGGTCCAGGGTTGTTTCAAGCCGCGCGTCAAAGGGGTCGGCCTGCAGCACGGCGTCTGCGAAATGGGGCACCAGGAAGGGCATCTGAGACGGGTCATGCAGGAATGAGGGGAGGCGGGTGAACGTTTCCTCATCGCGGTCCTTGGGGTGTTTTTTGACCCAGGCCGCAAAGAGGCGCCGGCGTGCCTGGCTCAGCTCGGCGTTGCGGGAGAGGTCTCCCCCCTCGGCTGCGATGCGCCGCACCGGGTTCTGGGGTATGACGCTCAGCGTGATCGCCTCGGGGAGGGTGAGCACCCTGGCGTCCTTGTGAAAATAGATGAGGCTTGCAGCACCGGCGCCTTCGATGTTCATGCCGTAGGGGACGAGGTTCAGATAGGCCTCGAGGATGTCATCTTTCGCATAGAGCAGCTCGAGCCAGAAGGCCGCGAGGATCTGCCTCAGCTTTCCCCCGGGCGTGCGGGAATTGATCCCGTAGCGGATACGGGCAAGCTGCATGGTGATGGTTGACCCGCCCATCCTGCGGTCCGCCTTGAGGTACGTGTGCCAGACGGAGCGGATCAGCGCCCTGGCGTCCACACCGTGGTGCATGCGGAACGAGCGGTCCTCGTGCAGCAGCGTGGTCTGGATCAGGACCGGCGAGATATCCTTGAGCGGCAGCCACAGGCGGTACTTTTCGTCCCGTGAGAGCGTGAGCCGCAGCAGGGTGCCGTTGCGATCGTACACGGCCTGGGAGATGCCGACGCCGTCCCTCAGCGACGGCCTCACCGCAAGGCCAAAGGCCGCCGCCCCCGCGCACAACAGCACCACGACGACACAGACCGTCTTGATTACGGACTGCTCATGGTGCATAGCGCATTCCGGAGCGTGCTCGGGGCCTTCGTCCTGAACGGGGCCGCCTCATCACTCTCTCATCACTTTCTCATCGCTCTTCTGTGACCGTGATGGTCCCCGGCAGGGCCCGTGCCCTGACCGTGCGGTCGTACATGCATTCGCCGTATACCGGCGGCACGGCGAAGGTGCCCTTGTTGGTGGCCTTGATGCGGTACACGAACTCCTGCGCTTTGGGACCCACCGTACCGAAGAGCACTACCCGGTCCTCGCGGATGTCCACGAAGTCCGGAGACCACGTGGAGCCCGCCGTGCCGATGGGGGGGGCCCAGCGGGGCCCTTCGGGGAGCAGGTCCTCTTCATACTGCTCGTCATACTCCCTTTCTTCTCCCTCCTCGAACCCCTCCTCCTGCGGATACGCAGGGGGTGCAGGGGGCCGGGATTTTTCGATCACCACTTCAAACCCGCCGGGGAGGAGGTCGATGATCGCCACGTTATAGTAGGTCGACGAATCGACGGACCGCATCTTTACATGCACCTCGAGCTCGGAGCCGATGGCGGTCTTCGTCAGAACGTTCCCCTTGAGGTCGCGGTATTCGCGCTGCACCTCGAGCCGATCTTTCAATACGGTATCCGGCAGCGCCTTATCGTACCCTGCCTGGGTTACCTGATAAAAGGTCGGGTAATCGCTCGTGCTCTCGATGCAGACCTTCTGCGCCTGGGGCGAGAACGCGGTCTTGGGGAAGAGCCCCTGCGGCAGCGCCAGCTCGCGCGGCCCCGTATCGAGTATTTCCTTGATTGAGATGTCCGCCACGGCCTTGATCCCGACTGCCTCGGCATAGGCCTCCATGGCAAGGATCGCGTAGGCCGAGGAGATCGTGCTGTACGCCCCCTGCGCAATGGTCCCGGCGATGGCCTGGATGTACTCGCCCGAGAGCTTCTCGAACTGCTCGGGGAAGTGTTTCGCCACCAGATACAGGAACTGGGCATCGTGGCTCAGGACGTCATAGAAGACCGCGTAGTCCGGCTCGATGACCTGGTCGGGCTTGATGCCGCTGATGAGGTCTGCGGCCTTGGCGTCGAGTTTGAGCAGCTTGTACGTCGCGGCGAGATACGCGGCAATGAGGTCCTTTTTCCACCCCTTGAGGTCCTTGGAGGAGTCAAGCTGCTCGTGCAGGGCCGTCACGTCGTTCGTGGTGATTGTGCCGTTCCTCGTCATGATATAGATCGCGTAGGCCTGGGTGCGTGCCTCTGCAAGCGTGTCGCTGCGTCGTTGCGCCAGGGCGCGCAGGTACGATATCCCCCGAGCAATCAGGCCTTCCGGTATGGTGTAGCCCCGCTCCATGGCCTCGGTCAGGAAATGCATGGCGTAGACGCTCTGATAATCGGAGACGTGGGAGTTCGCGGCCCAGAACCCGAAGGCGCCTTCCGCGTTCTGACGCGCCTGCAGCACGCTGATCGTCTGCGCCAGATTGGCCTCAGCGTCCTTGTGCAGATACCCGAACTCGGCCCGGTTTTTGAGCACGATCGCCGGGAAGGTCCGGCTCACGAGCTGTTCGGTGCAGAGATAGGGGAACGTGCGCAAATACGCCGTGAGACCGTGGGCGATGCCGAGCGGAAGCGGTGAGGCCGAGGCCTCAAGAATACGCAGCTCGGGATACATCTCACGCGTGATCTTCACCTCCCTGGCGCCGGAGGTAAAGGAGCCGGCAGTCACGGTGGTCTCGTACGGCACGATCGGACGGATGCTCGCCTCTATGGCGTAGGAGCTCTTCTTGTCGCCGAGTGAAGCGGTGAAGGTGAGTGTTGCGGCACCGAGCATCGGCTTTGCCCGGAGGGTGAAGGCCGCGCTTGTCTCCCGTCCCTCGGGGATCACGATCTCGCGCGTGTTGTTGTCCACGACCTCCAGGTGCTTCGACGCGGCGAGTTTGAGGGAGACGGTGGCGTGTGTTCCCGAGCCCTCAATATTGTTCGCTACACCGACGGTGACGGTGAATGTGTCTTCCGGCGCCACAAAGGTCGGTACGTTCGGAGACAGTACGAAGTGACCCCGCACGGGCGTCTTTTTTTGATTGGCCCCCACGGCATCGGGAGAGACCGCCACGGCCATGACGCGCAGCGTGCCGTTGAAGTAGTCGGGCACGCGGTAGATCAGTTCCCGCGCCTCGATGCCGATGTCCACGATGCCCGACCAGTAGACCACGGGCTTGTCGCGCCGGCGCTTGAAGGGATTGAGGTTCTTGCCGAGGGCCTCCCGGGCGTACCCGTCGCCGCCTATTGCAGAGAGCTGCCGGAGCAGCGAGACCTCGGGCAGGATGAGGTCCAGGATCTGGGCCGTGCGTACCTCGAGGGCCCGTTTTCGGAAGAAATGCCCGAGCGGGTCGGGCGTTTGGTACCGGGCAACCTGCAGGATGCCTTCGTCCACGGCGAACACGACGGCCTTGCCCGGCCTGCTGCTCTTGTAGCGGATCCGGAAGGGCTCTCCGGGGCGTGCGAGATCGGGGGTGTCGAGGTCGATCGAAATGGTCCGCTTCTCACGGCTCACGGAAAAGGGCATCACGCCGTAGCTCAAGGGGCTCATGAAGATCTCGGGGGAGTCTATCGCGCGAACGAATGAGACGTTCACATACCCGTTGCCCTCGAAGCTGGGGGGGATGCGGATCCGCTGCACCGAGCTGGTGGACTCGGTCTTAAACCACCGGTAGGCGTACACCCGGTCGCGCTCAATGGTGATCAGGCCCGCGCCGGTGTAGGGCGCCCGGATGCTCAGTTGGATTTCCTCGCCGGGGACAAAATCCGTCTTGTTGAGCCTCACCTGGAGTTCGGCGTTGCGTTCCAGGGCGCGCGTCAGGTTCGCCGCGCCTGCCACGGTGAAGGCGATGCGGCTCAGCTCCACATTATTGGTGTCCCTGATGATCACGAGGAAGTCGCCGGGGTTTGCCGTCGGCAGCGGGAGCTGCAGGCCCTTGTCGGGTATGGAGAGCGGTTCCGTGCTCACGGGGATTTCCTTCTTGATTGACTGGTACTTGTACACGCCGCTGCTCTGCTTCGTCAGGGTTGAGACGTATCGCTCCTCGATAATCTGGGCGGTCAGGTCCGAAACGCCGATCTTCGTGAGACCGGGATCGATGGCAATCAACTGCACGGAACGGCTACTCTCCTTGCTGATGAATGACAGGTCCCCATCCGGCTTGTAGCCGATAAGATACGGAAGCGGTGAGACGAGGACCGAGCTTTCGGAATTTACGCTCCTGCCCCCTTCGAGCTCATACCCCTCGGCCGTGAAGATGAGGCGGTACGTGGCTTTGTCGAAGCGATCGAGATTGAAGCCGAGCTCTGCCTCGCCCTGCTCGTCCGTGACGGCGTCCTCCAAACGGTCGCTGAAGCTCTTGTCCGTGCGCAGGGGATCGAAAAAGGTATACTCCTTATACTGGCGGAATGCGGGAAACGCCGGCGACAGGGTGATGTCGGCACTGATGCGGTGTTTTATAGCCGGGGTGCCATACAGATTCTGGAGCATCACACGACCTTTAAGGCCTGAGGGGGAGACCCAGCCCTCGGCCCGCTCCGTCGAGAGGCGCGTGGTGATCTTGAGCCTGTCAGGGAGGAACTCCTCGACGCGCACGGCCACAGTTCCAAGCAGCGCTGACCGTCTATTGTCCTTTACGATGTAGAGGCTTGTCGTATAGGTGCCTGTCGGCGCCGTTTCCTCGGTCTGGTACCGGACCTCCTCAAACCCCGAGGCCGAGAGGGTGATCTTCTGTTTCTTCACCTCGAGTCCGCGTGCGTCGGTCACGGCTGCTTCGAGCGGGATGCCTGCAAGCTTCTGTTTCCAATCGGTTGCTTTCACGATCATGCCCACGTGAAACTGGTCTCCGGGGCGGTAGATGCCCCGGTCTGAGAAGAGGTAGGCATTGAGCCTGTCCGCCTCGCCGCCCGTCACTTCTCCCCCCACATCAAAACGCGAGAGGTTCAGTCGCCGGTCATACCGGTCAAAGGGGAGGAATGAGAGGTCGTTCCCCCGACGGATGAGATACACGGTGGGGGCCTTCTCGTGTTTGAAATCCTTGAGATTCGGCAGAGTTGCATGGCCGTCCTGGTCGGTGAACACGGAAAGTGCGGGGAGACCGTTCTTGCCGAGCACCTCGACGAGCGCGCCGCCCACGGGACGGCCGGTGTGGACGGACTGAACGAAGACATCGTGGCTTGCGTCGGCATTGTCCTTCACGAGTACGCCCAGGTCCGTGATCAGAATCAGCCGCTCGTCGTTTACTCCCATAGGGCGTTTTTTCTTCGGATCCCATCCTTCTACCTTAAAGAAGAAGAGGCCGCGGTTCGAGGCCGTGCC
>CAYWLI010000026.1:17272-18531 GCA_964459135.1 uncultured Thermodesulfobacteriota bacterium
ACGGCTGATGACGTCGTACTCCTTGGCAAGGAGGTAGCCGCCGAAGGCCTCGATACCCTTGTTCAGCTTAATGTAGAGGTATCGGCCCGGAGAAGCTGTGAACTTGAAGCTGTGCATCACCGCGTACTCCCGGTCAGCAGGCAGCGGCGTGAGCTGCAGGGGCTCCGAACGGTCCAGCACCTCAGGTCCGATAAAGGCGGGGTCGGACCAGCGAAAATTCTTTTTTTCCGGCTGTCCCTGAAATGCCGGCCGGTCCCGAGGGAGGATATAGGCCATGAGGTTATTCACTATTTCCGCCTCCTGCACGCCCCCGCTGGTCTGGATGACCAGCACCTGCTCCGGCTCGTATCGCTCGTTGCGCACGAGCGTCACCTCCGCAGACACGACGCGCAGGAAGTTGTACTTGCCCGGGATAGCGACGGTCCTCTCGATCTTCGCATCCGTCTCCGGCCCGCCGCGCTCGGCACGCACCCCGGCATCCACCGTGACCGTCATGGACATATCTTTTTCAGGGACTTCCATCGGCTTGGAATGGATATACGCCTCCCCGTGGTATGTATCGTACGATACGGTGAAGGGATAGGACTCGGCGCCGATCCCCATGAGGCCCTTCTTCTGGTCCGACCTACGGAGTTGTACCCGCTTCTCGAACGATTTCGTGTCCACGGGATGGGTGAACCGTACCGTGACGAGGACCTTCTTGATCTTCGGGTCCTCAGGGTCCTGGTAAAACTCGGCGTTTTCTATCGTTGCTTCGAATGGGGGGGTCTGGAAGGAATAGCTGTAGGTTGCAAGGCGCACATGTTTGGGGAAGAGGGAACGGTCCATCTTGACGGTGTACTCCTGCCCCACGGCCCAGTCCACCTGCGGGGTGAACATGAGGTGGTCGTCGGCGACCCATTGCCACTCCCCCTCGATGGACGGGGAAAGGGTGATGCCCGTGGTGACGACCTTGCCGATCAGGTCTAGCCGTGCTGCCGAGCCGCTGAAGGTGATGTCCACCGGGTCGGGTTTGAGCACGTCCTCGATCTTCGTGAGCCCCGGGGCGGTGCCGGTCACGGTGAGCGCACCTGCATGCCAGGCTGCATACCACATCAAAAGGCCGAGGACAATGATAAGGGTGCCGAGCGAAATCGCTCCCCACTTCACGACCTTTTTAGTCTTGGGGGCAAGCAGTCGAATGTTCCCGAAAAGGCGTGAAAAGAGCTCTTTCAGGTTGGCCCTGAAGCCCTTGAAAAATCCGAGCCACGACGGGGGCT
>CAYWLI010000026.1:18631-22585 GCA_964459135.1 uncultured Thermodesulfobacteriota bacterium
ACAAGGGGGAAAATCCTTAAGTATGCTCGTTGTAGGTTTGAAGGGGGGGTTATGATTTCCATTAGTTGAGGCGACTCGAGGTGTGCTCATCATTTGCTTTTTTTCGTAACGAAAATGAGGTTGTTGCCACCCAAAATCACTTCATTTTTCAGGGTTAGATCATATCGGTATTTCTTCTTGGATTTTTTCGAAGACATCAGGGCGTTCAGCTTCATGAGGCAGACGATCGGCAGGAAAAAATACTGCTTTTTCTTCGGGGCATTTCTCATGATCTTTTCCACCTTCAGGCCATTGATACTAAAAATCAAGTCGAGCAATGTTATCGTTAACGGTGAATTATGGAAGTTGAACAGGTTGGATCCTGCCTTCCTGAACCTATCACGATCAGCAGGTCTCGTTAAATATCCATACTAGAGAAACTTAAACCGCTTCTCGATATTAGAATAATTGGGTATGCTGAAAATAGCATATCCCCCCGGCTTGAGGACCCGCGATATCTCCCGAACCGCTTGATATGGGTCTGTCATATGTTCCAGCCCGTCAACACAGCACACATAATCGAATGTCGCGTTTTTGGCATCTATTTTTCTATTCAAGTCTAAATAGATGCATGTGAGGTCAGGGACTTGAAAGATCTCAGGTTCGATTTCACCGCACGTGACGTCAAAGCCCATCTTTTTCAAAAACGTGCTGAAAAGCCCAAAACCAGCAGGCACATCCAAGACCGTGCCCTTTTTTTGATGTATGAACCAGTCCGTAATGGTATTATAGACGCTCCCCCGTGCTTTTGGTGAGATCTCTCCGTCGTGGTACATGTGATCAACGTCAGGCATGATCCTCTCCTGCATCCATTGTATGGTATTGGAACAAAGGACTATACTCTATCTTGATCACAGTACGTTGTCAATTTATTAGATCCAGCAAACGCGGCTTTTTCAACCTGACATGTTTTTTATACCCGCCCCCGCTTTTTCCACCGTGCCTTATCTAATACTTGATTGATATATTTCGTCAAACGAATGAGCGGTTTGGGTCTGCCTGCGTTCAGAAATCCATCTATGACGTGTGCCAGTTCCGGTGTGCGTAGGTATCCGTATACGTTGTGCGGATTTTTGATCCCCTGGTACTCGTAGTTGTTATGGATAATGGTATCGACGGACCGTACGTGTTGTGCGTTTGCCGTATAGTCCTCGCTCAGGGTATAATCTGTTGCCACCCGGTCCCTGAGATCGGAAAAGTTGTACCATGCTGTGCTGATGTTTTCCGGTGTCCGGGAGGTGATGTGCTTTTTCGGTTTCTTCCCCTGTTCAGCAAGTATCTTGACCATGATCGGCGGCAGACCCAAGGGTGAACCCATGGTTACGAGGGTATGTATCTGGACATCCGGGACTGAATAGGTCAGGACATCGTAGGCAATAATGGAGCCCATGGAATGCCCGATGAGCAGGATATCTCTCTTGCGGTACTTCCGTAACATCCGGGAGAGTTCCTCGCGGATTACCTCTTTGGCCGGGCTCATGCATTGGTTCCTGTCCTGGCATTGCTTGGAGTAGTAGACGTCAAGGTCTCTGAAATAGCGTCGTATGATAAGGTCCGTGACCGCCGTGTAGTTGATGGACAGGTCCTCATTGATCATGATCTTACGGAGCTGTCGGCGGATATAGTCCAAGACCTTTTTGCTCAATGAGGTCGGCCTTTTCTTGTGAACGGTGCTGGCCGGGATGTACGGATTTGCAATGTACAGGGAATTTTTCTTGTCTTTTACGTTCGGATCAAGAGGTTGTGGGTGCAGACAGTGGGCCCAATAGACCAACCGAAATCTGAAAAAACGCCTCGGACGGCCGATTCCCCGCAGGCCTTCTTTCAGGGCGTCCTTCCACCATCGCTCAAGCAACCGCTTCGGCGGCTTATTCCCCAGGCCGTGAATGCCAAGGATAATTTTGGACATGTGGAATAATTTCTCCTTGAACTTTCCCGATGAAGCCGATATCATATTAACAACGAACAGATCCAGAGGCAAGCCCAAGTCCACGAGCCTATGGACATGAAACACCTTGAGACCTTTTGTAAGGTAGCTGAGTTGGAAAGCTTCTCCCGAGCAGGTGAAGCTGTCTATCTCACCCAACCCACCGTGAGCGGACACATCGCCTCCCTCGAGCAGAGCGTGGGGCTCAAGCTCTTTGACCGTCTGGGCAGACGGGTTGCACTCACCAACGGGGGGAGGATCTTCTACCGCTATGCAAAAGAGATCCTGAAGCTCCGTGATGAGGCGCACAATGCCCTCTCTGAGTTCTCCCATCTCATCAAGGGGCGGATAACGATTGGGGGGAGCACCATCCCCGGTGAGTATTTTCTGCCACGGGTCATGGGAGGTTTCCACAAAGAGGCACCCGGTATCACCATCAGTCTCTTCATCGCGGATTCTCAGGAGGTCGTCGATCTGCTCATTGCCGGAGGCATAGAGGTAGGGGTGGTGGGGATGCAGTTCGATGCGGACAGGGTAGATGCCTATCCCCTGTTTCACGATCGAGTGATTATTATCGCGCACCCCGAGCATCCGCTGGCCTTGCAGGGGGAGGTTTCCTGGGAGGCACTGCGTACGGCCCCCCTCCTGATGAGGGAGCGGGGATCGGGGACGCGCAAGACCTTTGAGGAATGTGTGCACGGGGCTGGATATCGCTTGGATGATTGGAATATCATCGGTGAGGTGGGGAGCTCTACCGCAGTCAAGGAGGGGGTGAAGGGGGGGATCGGCCTCGGTATCATATCCGATCTCGCGGTGCAAGAAGAGATAGCAGGGGGGAGCATACAAGAGATCACGGTACGGGGGCAGGGTGCCTTACAGAGGGAATTCTTTGCCGTGGTCCCCAAGGGGAGGGACCTTTCTCCTCCGGCGCGCCGGTTTCTTGATTTTCTTATACACGGGAGGCCGTGATCATCATGAAGGGCAAAGGCTTCAGGATTATGGTTGCCACCATCTTATCGACGGTGATCCACTTCTTCATCTTGACCTTGTTGGATACGATCCCCCTCATTTCCAAAGAAATCCCTCAGCGGAATCTCTACATGGTAGACCTTGTGCCGCTGGCTGTGGAGCAACCTGCCCCGCAGAAGTCGGAGGAACCAGCTGTTCAGCAGAAGGTGGAGGAGGTAAAGAAGGAAGAGCCGAAGCAGGAAACGGTAAAGAAGGAAGAAGTCAAAAAAACGCCGCTGAAGGATGACGAGGTGGTCCTGGCCGATCAAGGTAAAGATCAAGAGAAAAAGGAAACAACCGAGAAACAGCCACCAGACCCTGAGGAGAAGTTGTTGGCTTCGATCGAGGAGATTAAAAAAAATGTGGCGGCGCGGGAACAAGAGGATTCCCCAACGCCCGAGGTGACCGCTGCTGAGATTCAGGAATATGCCATGATGGTTGAAAACAGAGTAAAGGGATTGTGGGTGATTCCCGATTTATTATCAGCAAAGGAGCTGAAGGCGGTGGTCGTTTTTGGCATTGGCAAGAAAGGGGAGGTAATTAATCTTCGATTTAAGGAGTCCTCGGGTAATTCTCCTTATGATCAATCCGTCCTGCGGGCCATCAGTAAGGCCGTCCCCTTTCCCCCGCCCCCTCATCAGATTTTGTTAGAAGAAGAGTATGAACTAAAATTTAAGCCGTGAGAGAGTGAGATATGAGACGGATAAAGTGCATATTTCTTTTCTTTGTTGTTGTGATAGTAACGATTCTTTCAAGCCCCGATCATGGAAAGGGAGTCATCTACATTGATATTAACTCCCCACAGGTCCGCAAATTTTATCTAGCCCTGCCAGGGATCGAAGGATTCGGCAGCACACCGCCGGAGATCAGGCGGGAAATGGAGGAGACCCTTTTACAGGATCTCACCATTTCAGACCTCTTCTATCTCATAGAGCGGGAGAAGATGCCCCAAGGGGGGGCGTATATCACCGAGGGGAATG
>CAYWLI010000027.1:0-22573 GCA_964459135.1 uncultured Thermodesulfobacteriota bacterium
TAAAAAGGGATGGGGGATTTATGTAGTTCGAGGATGACAAAGGGTCATGGGAAATTCCACAGAGAGATGATATAGTATAGATAGGGAGAAGGTTATCTACTATGATAGAATCGTTGGATAAGATTAAAGAACGGATCGCATGGTTTCAGCAAGAGCGGCCGCACTATCGGGAGATCCTCAATCTCTATGGCCGAATTTTTGAAGAACAGGTGAAGATTCGTCCCCAGCTACAGATCTCCGTACCGGAGGTGAGCAAGGAACTGGTGAAATCCAGATGGGGGAAAGGCTTTCCTCTGCTGGGAAGAGAGGGATTCGCACTAGACCTTGAGGGAGCTCAAAGACTCTTTTATACCCTCATGAGAGCTGTCGGACAAAGGGCAACCATGAAGATGGGGGATGAGATCCCGAGAATCACCGAGGTGGCTGAAGCAGGTGAGTTGGACCTGAGAGTACTGCTCACCCGGCATTACGATGCGCTCCATCTCCGCCATGAGGCTGAGCGATGTGGTTTAGACAAGGACATCCTCGCTTTTTTAGTCCAAGCCAGTGTCAGGC
Organism: uncultured Thermodesulfobacteriota bacterium; assembly: GCA_964459135.1. Taxonomy (GTDB): domain Bacteria; phylum Desulfobacterota; class B13-G15; order B13-G15; family RBG-16-54-18; genus CAYWLI01. Next base: position 556 of record CAYWLI010000027.1, read on the forward strand.
CGTGTCTCGAAGCCCACATGGAACAGTTACAGGGTTCCCTCGACCTGGAAGCATGGCTGCAGGGGGAGTGTCCCCTTTGTGGTTCACCCCCTCAGATGGCCCAGTTGAGGGATGAAGGAGGCAAGCGGTATCTGCAGTGCTCGTTTTGCGGTTGTCAGTGGCGCTGGGAGCGGCTAGCCTGCCCCTCGTGCAACAACAAGGCAATGGACTCGCTGCACTACCTCTACGCCGAAGAGGAGGAGGCCTATCGGGTGGATCTATGCGATCACTGCAAGGGATATATCAAGACGGTGGATGCCCGCAAGCTGGATTACGAGCCTTACCTTGATCTCGAGGATATCATCACTATTCACCTCGACATTCTAGCTGTAGAGAAGGGATACCGAAGGTCTGCCCCCACTCCCTGGGGCCCAGTGTCGCTACCTGAGGGAGACACGATTGGGACTGCTTAAGAAGCGTTCTGCGATCTTGGTACAGGACGGAAAGGCGAAAGAGATTGAAGATTGGGTCGCCTCGGAGGATTCATACGACCTCTACATCAACGATACGCTGGTGGATACCATCGTGGTTTCTCCTACGGACCTTGAGGCCCATGCCCTGGGCTACGTGGTAACTGAGGGGGTTGTGGAGCCGGAGGAAGTGCAGGGAGTAGAACGACACGGGAATAAAATCATCATCAGAACGTCTAACAAGAAGAGTATTCCATTGAAGGAGGCGCACCGAAACGTATTATATGGGAGGCGGGAATGGAGAAAGATCCCGTTGGTTTCCTCCACATTGCAAGTCACTTCTGCCCTGATAATACAGTGCGCCCAACAGATTCCCGAGCAGTCTGAGAGCTGGAGGAAGACAGGGGGGATACATTGCTCCGTACTGTTTGATCAGAGGGGTAAGGTGATCAAGGTGGCAGAGGATATCGGGCGGTGGAACACCGTTGACAAGGTTGTTGGGTATGCTTTTTTACATCATATTCCTTTAACGCAGACCATCTTGGGTTGCAGTGGCAGGCAACCAGAAGGGATGGTTTTGAAGGCAGCGCGGGCGAAAATTCCCATTGTCGTATCCAAGGCTGCAGTCATTGATCGTGGGATTGAGGCGGCAGAGCGCTTGGGGGTGACCCTCATCGGCTTTGCCCGTGAGAATCGTTTTACCATCTATGCCCACCCGGAGAGGGTGTACGTTGCCTTTTCGTCGGCATTGCGATAGGATGTGCCGTGCAGTCTCTTCACGGCACATGATACCGTGAAAATCCTTGCAGCCTCATGGTCTTTGAGAGCCTTATTTCAGTGGGCAAGCTCCCCCAAGAAGGACGCATCAGCAGGAAACGAAATATGTATATGGGTGAGGGGGAGCGCAAACAGTGATGGCTGATTATAGGGGATTATTCTCAGGACAGGTGGTTTGATGTGGACATAAATCTATTTGGTTTGAGGATATTTGTGATGGTTGCCGAAAAGAAGAGCTTCTCTGAGGCAGCCAGATCCCTCTATTTGACGCAGCCCGCGGTGACCCACCAGGTCAAAAATCTGGAGGGCTACTTCGCTACTCCCTTGTTCAAGAGGGAGAGCAATACCGTCCTTCTTACCCCAGCCGGTCAGATCTTGTACACTTATGCCAAGAGGTTCTCCAAATTAGATGATGAACTGAGGCAAGAGATAGAGAACTGTACCGGCAGGTTAAAGGGAGAGTTGGTCATTGGTGCCTGCACTATGGTGGGGGGGCATCTTATGCCCGATTTGGTTAAAGACTTCTGTGAGGCACACCCGGAGGTTAGCTTCAGCATTGAAATCGGTAATTGTCCTTCGGTAATCGATAATCTGCTGAAGGGAACTATTGATGTGGGGTTGATCGGCGATAAGGCGGCTCACAGGGACTTGGCAGTAGAAGAGCTTTTCGAACATACCTTGTTTTTGGTCTCCTCACCAGACTATGTGAGCATCGATGGAGGAACGGTTACTTTGAAGGATTTGACCGGAATGAAGCTTTTATTGCGTGAGGAGGGGGTGGGGACCAGGGTTCAATTCGAAGAGATGGTCTCCCAAAATGGTATGAACTTGAGGAAGTTTCAAATCATTACAGTATCGGGGAGCGATGAAGTCATTAAAATGATGGTAAAAAATGGGGTGGGGGTTTCCTTCTTGCCACGCAAGGCCATTGAGCGGGAGCTGGAGGTGGGGGAGCTAAAGGCTTTACAATTACAGGAGGGAGAGCTGAAGCATACATTTTATCTGGTGTATCGAAAGCAGAAGATACCCTCTTTGAAGACCAAGAATTTCTTGGAGTTTGTCAGGAGACAGGCATGGGGCTAAGGGTTTGTTTTCAAGAGAACCTATGAAATATTTTTATAAGTCAATAAAAATATTTCATTTGACACCTTGACTTATGAAAGACTAGTATGATACAAACTTAATATTTCCCCTCAATATGGCCTTGAGAAAGGCAGTTATGCCGCAAGGCCATATTTTGTAGAACTTTTTTCCTGAGGTGCCGAAGTAGTCGATATACACGAGGAATGGTTCAGTTTTCCCCAAAGGGCAGTGGTAGACAAGGAGAAGTGATAAAAAAAAGAGTAGAGATTATTCCTCATAAGGTCGAGATCACGGTACAATTGAAGGAAAGGAGCTAAAAATGTTGTGGGCACAGAGTAAAAAGATCTGGTATGTGTGGGTAGTGTCCATCATTTTATTGGGATATTTTCTCCTCTGGGGCATCCCTCATACCGCTCAGTCTCAAGAAGAAAGCACGTGTATTTCCTGTCACACCTCGGTTAAGGAACTGGTGAATATCACCAGGGAGATTGCAGCCAAGAGCCCTCCGCAGGAGTCGGCGGAGAGCGAAGGTGAGGGGTGAGGGGGAGCGGTGGCTCCGTTGGAGCCATATGAACAGGTACTCATCGACGATTCGTTCCTCGAGGAAGATCCCCATGCGGAGATCGCCTGCGAGCAATGCCACGGGGGGAATCCCAAGGCTTCTACCATGCAGGTCGCTCACAAAGGTCTGGTCCCTGACCCCACGTATCCCGATCCATCCAAGACATGCGGCGAGTGCCATGAGGAGATCGTCGCCAATAATAAGACCAGCCTCCATGTATCCCTCAATCCATACAAGCACATCATCGGCATGCGGTCAAGCACCGACCAGGGGACGCGAACTAAAGTCTTCAAGGCAATGGATACACACTGCTTCACGTGTCACAGCAGCTGTGGCCAGTGTCATGTCTCCCGTCCTGACTCGGTAGAGGGTGGTTTTGTACAAGGGCATCGCTTCCTCAAGACCCCCCCCATGGACACCAACTGTACCTCCTGCCACGGCAGCCGGGTGGAAATGGAATACCTGGGCAAGAACAAAGGATTACCAGGTGATGTCCACTATAGCAAGAAGGGAATGAAGTGTATTGCTTGTCACACGGGCGATGAGATGCACGGGATGGGAAAGGATTATACTTCTCGCTACGATGTGGAAAATGGCCCCCGTTGTGAGGATTGCCATGATGATGCCGCAAGCCCCAATTCCAAGACCAAAACCCATAAAACACACTATAACAAGGTAAGCTGTCACTCGTGCCATTCGGTGGCCTATAAAAACTGCTACAGCTGCCACGTTGGAAAGGACGCCAAAGGACTTGCCTACTTCAAGACGGACAAGACCGAAATGGCCTTTAAAATCGGGCTTAACCCGCATCCCAGCGAGAGCAGGCCTTATAAATTTGTTACCCTACGCCATGTTCCGGTAAGCACAGAGACTTTTGAATTCTACGTTAAGGATGGGTTGAACAATTTTGATGCGTTACCCACATGGAAGCCGGCCACTCCTCACAACATCCAGCTGAAGACCCCTCAGAACGAGAGCTGTAAATCGTGTCATGGGAAAAAGGAACTCTTTTTACTGGAAGCAGACGTAGTCCCTGAGGAGCGAGCGGCCAATAAGGGAGTCATCGTACCGAACGATGCTATTCCGTAACAGTGCGTGGCCGAGGAAATTAAATAACTTTTATACGGAAAGGAGGTGAACGCGATGAAAGAATTCCGTTTAATGAAGGGCTTGTGGGTGATTGCGATGGTCGCTGCCTTGGCACTCTCCGCCTCTTGCACCACCCCAGTAGCCGCGGACAAGACCGCAACAGACCTCGTTAATGAAGCAAAGGGGAAGGTCTGTGAGATCTCACCGGCCGAGGCGAAGGAGAAGATAGATTCCGGTGCCCCTTTATTTATCCTGGATGTGCGAGAGCCTGATGAGTTCGGAAAGGGACATATACCCAAGGCCATAAACATCCCCCGGGGGCTGCTGGAGTTCAAAGTTGCCAGTTCAATACCCAATAAAGACGCCCACATCATCGCTTACTGCAAGACCGGCGGCAGGTCCTGTCTGGCATGCAGCACCCTGCAGGAGTTGGGGTATAAGAACGTCGAGAGCGTTGAGGGTGGCTGGCAGGCCTGGCTGAAAGCAGGTTACCCAGTTGAGTAATATTAACTGGGTAGAAACGAACAAGCTAAAGAAAAAGAAGGTGGGAGAATTCCCCCCTTCTTTTTCTTAACTTACCACTTGTATTCCCTGAACTTCCGGCGTAGTTTCTTCTTGTTTCTCTCCTATCTGTCCTTTATAATTCAGTATTACAGAAACCTTACATGGGAGGGATAGCAATGGTTACAGGAGTGTCAAGGATCGCTTTTTTTCTCTTTCTCTGCGTCACCATGGTCACCCCCTACGCGTGGGCCCAGGATAGAGATGTCACCATCGTCTACAGCAACAACATCAATGGTCAGATCTACCCTGCCGGGTGAGGGGCGTCCAGGTCTGGCGGTCTTGCCAGAAGGGCAGCTGCGATTCAGGATCTAAATGGAACAGGCAAGAATGTCCTTGTCCTTGATGCGGGGAATCTCCTCTTCTCTAAGAAAGTAGATCCTTCTTTGCCCTCCACCCAGCAAAAGGAAGCTGTGCTGAGCGCCCAATTGATAGTCGAGGCCTGCAACCTCATGGGGTGTGACGCAGTGGGGATCGGGCACGATGATCTCAGACTGGGTGCCAAGGCATTCGCAAAATTGAAAAAGAAAGCTGACTTTCCCTTTGTCTCCGTCAATATAGTCAAAAAGTATGGCCGTCGGGTATCCGACCCCTCTGTGATCAAGAACGCAGGGGGACTGAGGTGGGGGATCTTTAGCCTCATGAGCGCCAATCCATCTGCAAAGGCCCAAAACCGAGACTGGAAGGTGTTGGATCCGGTGAGTAGGGGCAGACAGGTGGTTGAGGAGTTGCAGGGTAAGGCTGATATTATTATTCTCCTTGCCGCAATGCCCTTGCAAGAGCTCAGGACCCTGCTTTCCCAGGTGCCGGGGATAACGATCGCTGTGGCTGGGGACAATCCTTCAGGGTTGAGAAGGCCCCTGCAGGTGGGGCAGACTATTGTGGTAAGCAATTATGCCTACGGCAGGTATCTGGGGGTGCTGACACTTTTCCTCAGGGATCCCGCCGCTCCCTTTGTCGATGAGGCCAGGATCATTCAACTGGAGAGAGAACTGGCCGTGGAGGGGGGCAAAACCAAAGGCGTGACATCAGCAGAGGTAAAGCAAAGGATGGAAGCAGAGCTTGAGGAATTAAGGCAAGAAAATAGCTATCGCAATGAGCTCATCATGCTCTCGTCCAGATTCCGAGAAGACCAGAAGGTGAATGAACTGGTGAAAGAGTTCAGCGCTCAGATGCAAGTGCTGAATAAAGGGTGCTCTGGACAATAGATGCGGCGATGTAGCACAGCTCGGGATAACGCAAGGGTATCGTGTCAGATGATGTACACTGATGGGCAACGATGATAACAAGGGGGGTACGAATCAATACTGATTGCGCATTGAAACCCCTCATTGTCTGTTTGCTTGTATTGATTTTGGCCGCGGGTTGTGGAAAAAGGGTGAGCGTTGCTCCTGAAACTCAGCCTGTGGTTCCCCCAACAGCTCTTGCACCGATGGGGTATACGGTCCAGGTGGGGGCATTTTCAAATCTCTCCAATGCTGTTCGGCTGTCTGAAACCTTAGAAAAACAAGGTTTGAATGCCTATTACTTTATTCACCGAGAAGGACTCTACAAGGTTCGGTTCGGGAATTTTGCATCCAAAGAGATCGCCCGAAAGAACGCCGAAGACCTTCATGTCTTGGGTATCATTGATGAATATTTTATTGTCGGTCCGCAAGACTATCCCCACGACAACAAACCCGGAAGGCCGTATCTGAGGAGTGAGATCGTCAGGACAGCAAAGAGTTTTCTTGATGTGCCGTATCGGTGGGGCGGTGCATCACCCGTACGCGGGTTTGATTGTAGTGGATTTTCGATGACGGTATATCAGCTCAACGGGCTCAACATGCCGCGATCGTCGAAGGCACAATGGAAGGTCGGTATGCCGATCAATCGTGATCAATTATCAAAAGGTGATCTCGTCTTTTTTGCTACTACCGGCAGTGGAGAGGTATCTCACGTGGGGATCTATCTTGGTGAGAATAACATCATCCATGCACCAGGATGGGGTAAGAAGATACGCATTGATTCGCTTTCAAAAAAATATTACCGGCGGCATTTCGTTGGTATGAAATCATACTTGTAGCTGTTACGGATGTATCGTCTTTATTTCTGCGCATTTTTGAAGAGTGAACTATAGATACCGGCGATTGGTCTGCGGGTTGACCACCTTCACAGCACCTTATCGGCTTAATCTCGTATTCGATATTCAGGTATCCGATGATGAAGACTCGTCTCTTTTTGGTCGTTGCTATTATTGTCGTATGTTTCAGCCATACGGGATTCTCTCATCCCCATGTTTTTGTCGATGCCGAGTTGACCATTGTCTTCGATGAGAAGGGGCTCGCAGGATTTCGTCAGCGGTGGGTCTTCGATGAGATGTTTTCCAGCACTATGCTGACTAATTTTGACAAAAACAAGGATCACGTTTTGGATGTACATGAGATTGGGGAGATCAAAAAAGGGGCCTTTAACAATTTACGTAATTATGGTTATTTTACGCATATCTTGATTGATGGGAACATATTTGATGTCAACTATGTGACGGAGTTTTCGGCTGGGATTCACGATAATAGATTGCTATACACGTTTTTTATCCCCTGTCATGTCGTCGCTGGTGATCAGGTTAAACAGGTTACCGTTTCCGTGTTTGATGAGACGTATTATACTGATGTGGCCCTCGTGCCTGATTCACTTTCATGTGAAAGGGGCAGTGCCTTTGTAGTGGCGTATGATATCAAACGCATAAAGGAATTTTCCTTTTACTATGGTCAAATCATACCAGATGGCGTCACGATTAAGTTCAAGCGGAACAATGACTAGGATCATTGCACTATCGCTCCTTTTTTGTGTTTTGCTCAGCAGTCCCGTGCTCGCCGCCCAAAACCCCTTTTTCTCAGGCGGGCAGGATGAACAAAAGACAGAAGAGGAGATCACTAATAGGCAGGAGGAACAAAAAGAAAAAAAGGAGAACAGTTGTCCCCGGTTGCTTCAAACAGTTTTTTCCATGCTCTCTGTATGGCAGAAAAAATTGAGAGGGCATTTAACCCAGGTGAGCCGGGATATAAGTGAAAACCCGTGGGGCCACTCATTTCTATTGTTTTTGATCCTTTCTTTTGTCTACGGTGTTATTCATGCCCTCGGTCCCGGGCATGGTAAATCCATTGTTTTTTCATATTTTCTCAGTCGTCCTGGAAGATACGTTCATGGGGTGCTCATGGGGAATTTGATTACGTTTGTCCATGTCTTTTCAGCCGTTGTCATTGTTCTGGGTTTCTATGTCGCCCTTAAGACCGCCGGTCTGACTTCATTTGAAGATGTTCGAGGGATACTGGAGAAGATAAGTTATGCTTTCCTGATGGTGCTCGGCCTTTTTCTTGTCCTGTATAGGGTGCATGAGTTAAAAACAGGTACATTGACTAATGTGCAGCAGTACAAGACGGCTGAAACCGATTTTAGACATTTGGCCCTCGTGGCCTTAGCCACAGGTTTGGTACCGTGCCCCGGCGCGGCATTGATTCTCCTCTTTACCATCACACTGGATATTCTCATCCCAGGATTGATCGCTATGGTGTGCATCGCCTTGGGAATGGGGTTAACCACCACTTTTTTTGCCCTGTTTTCCATTGCTTCACGCAATACTATCTTTCGTGTCACCGTCCGAAGTCAAAAAATTTTTGCCCTCTCATCTGCAGCACTTTCCCTCATTGGGGCCTTTGCGATCACCATAATCGGCTCTCTGCTTTTCTTCAGCCAGCTATGAAAAGAAACAATGCCCACCATTTAGATATACAATCACCCATTGATTCGCCTCATTTACATTCCATCATCGGGCAGGTCAAGTCCAGTAAGCCTTGCCCGTCCTCAGAGAAAGGAAATATTTTTTTCTAAAACTCCAAGGTGCCCCGTATTCCTATGATCGTTACCGGATCGAATCTCTCATCCCCCTGGGCGTTCCAAAGAACCTGAAGATCAGGTGAGATGGAGATATGGTCATCTAACTGAAAGCGGTAGTAAAGCTCCAGGTGGGACTCATCTTTTGTGAACCAGGGATCAGCATCTACAATCCTTTTAAAATCTTGGTAGTCATCACTGATCATGGCCATACCATATGCAATACCGAAGGCATCATTGTGCCTGCCCCAATAGCCACCCTTTACCTCAGCGCCCACGCTCCAGGCCCATTCGAACTCATAGACTGCTTGGTCTTGATACCCGACACGGCCAAAGAGGGTGACAGTGGGGGTTACGGCCTGATCGAGGCTGACCCCGAGACCCCAACCATTTTGGCTGTCGCTGTCGCCGCTTATCTGATCGTCCCAACTCACAAACCCCTCGTCCCGATGATGCCGTCTGTACCAACCATAGAGGCGATAATTTCCCTGAAGCCCCCCCAGCGTTGGATGAAGCCCTACCTCTCCAATGAAGAAGGATCTCTGCCCCAGATCATTCCAGTCTGCATCCCCCTCACCCCAGCCAAAGGAGATATCTACAAGCTCCAGGGGGATGAGCTGAACCCTCACCCCAGGCCCATTGTCATCGGGAAACGCTATGGCGGCAGAGTGAACAAACCCAGGGGAGAGGAACTGTGTGTTCTCATCGTTTGCCAGCTCGTTGGTGTCTATATAGGCGCTGAGATCCACTTTCCCCAGGGTGAAGCAAAGCCTTCCATCGAAGAGTTCATGCTCATACCAGAGTTCCTTGAGATAGACCGTCTGTTCTCCCTCGGCGTCACCGTTTATTCCCCACCAACTGGGGATTCGGGGATCGAGTCCATCACCATAGGCACCGGCGAGGATAACGGTGGCAAGTCCATGTTTGCCGATCCGCTTGCTGATCTCCAGGTCAGCGGATACAGAGCCATCCACCCGATCGCCACGGTCCCGCTCACTTGGTATGCCTTCGTTTGTGTGAGTCCCCACACTCCCCTGGACTACACCCGTGGACGAAAACCCAATCTCGATACCCTTGAGGGCCTCCACGATGGCGGAAAGCGCCTTTCTATGTTCATTTTGTGCCTCCTCGGACTCGGCGGCCCTCTGCTCCTGTTCTTTGAGTTTTCCCTCCAATTGTTGCACCCGTTTTTTTAATACCTCTAATTCCCTTAACAGATCTTCCTGGGCGTTCGCCGTAAAGAGCGGAACACCGGCAAACAACACAGCCGCAAATAAGATTAAAAAACCTTTCCTCATAGCATAAACCTCCTTTTTTTATCGATTTCTGAAAATAAAAAGGCGTAACCTGATACCCTAGTTGTAAGGCCATCAAGTTACGCCTTCACTTCCCCTGACCGATTCAGGGGCCGTAAGACGTTCCTAAGATAATTTCATGCTATGTCCATTAGCGCCACTGTGAGCTTCTTTCGCAGACTCTCCAGCTTTTTCGATTTAAATGCCTTCTTTGTCTCCTCCAAAACCTCTATGGTCTCCGCGAGGACCTGGCGCAGCAACTTTCTGTACGGGCAATTCACCAGTACGCAGAGGTCAACAGGGCACCCATCTTTGATCTGTCCCAGGATGCTGAGCAGCACATGTTGTTGCATATCTACTCGATGATGAAGATCCTGGGTGCTCCTCTCGATGAGCTTTTTCAAATGTTCCCTATTACTCTGCGTCGTGACTTTATCCTGCTTCATTTTCTAACCCAACCCCAGGGCCATCCCCCCATAATAAACGATAAAACTGACTTTTTTCTTCTGCGGTGGATCATCCTGTGTAGGCTCTTCTCATCCTCTTGTTTTTCTTTTCACTTTGGCTTTCGAAAATTGAGGGTATAGATCCACCAGTTGCCGAGACGTTCCTCCAGATCAAACCCCGCCTCTTCTGCCCAGCGGATGGTTGTCCGAGCCAAGGGGTAGTCGGGGTCCAGGAATTCTTCCGTGATGGAGAGCACTCCACCCGGCTTGAGCACGCGCCGGAGCTCTTCCAACGCCCGTTTTCGGTCCGGTATCTCTGGCAAGACGGTCACGAGAAAGGCACGGTCGATACTTCCGTTGTCCACCGGCACGTGAAAGGCATCGGCAACGTGGGTCTCAATGTTGGTCAGCTTTGATGCACGGACTTTATGTTCCAAAGCGGCAATCATTTTAGGCTGGATGTCCACAGCCAACAGCCTTCCGCCTGGTTCAGTCCGACGTGCCGCCTCTATGGTAAAGGCACCCGGGCCCGGTCCGAGTTCCAACACCTTTTCTCCGGGGCGGATGCCTACGCAATCGAGGACCGGACGCATGTACCAGCGGCGGATGGGATTGTTCACGATCCAGCTAAAGGAGGCGGGGCATGGTCCTCTCACCCCAAGTTTTGAGATCAGTCGGACTATCACGAGCCAGAAGAAAAGGAGCCCGACGCATCCGATTATGGCGACCCATAACGCTCCGGCCATATCCATATTTCACCATTATCCCAACCCGAGGAACATCCCACCCTGGTAGATGATAAAGGCCAAGAACCAGGCCAGGACAAGGCCGTAGCCGACCGAAAAACCCGTCCATCCCCAGGACCCTGTTTCCCGGCGGATGGCCGCCACGGTGGCCAGACAGGGTGTGTAGACCAAGACAAAGATCATAAAGGCATAGCCGATCAGGGGTGTCATGGCATGCTGGATGGCCGCACGGAGGCCTTCACTTTCTTCCTCTTGTTCTCTGCCGACCTGATAGAGGACTCCGAAAGTGCTCACCACGATCTCCTTGGCCACGAAACCGGTGAGCAGGGCTATACCCGCCCTCCAGTCAAAGCCCAGGGGGCGCAGGACCGGGGCAATGACCTTCCCCAGCCTCCCGAGGAGGCTCTTCTCCTGAAATTCCCTCTCCCTGAGGATCTCCACCTCGGCGACCTTTTGATCCATCTCCTCGGCGAGCACCTCGACCCTGTTTGCGTCTGCCCTTTGGATCACCGCTGCGTACTCCTCTTGGATACGGCTTTTTTGTGCTTCGTAATCCCCGGCATAGTCCACGTTCTGGGGGAAGGAGCTGAGGGCCCACACGATGATCGATCCGATGAGGATTACGCCCCCCATCTTTTTTATAAAGATGGAACCACGCTCCCACATGTGGATTACGGTCCCCTTAAAAGTCGGCATGCGATAGGGGGGAAGCTCTAAAACAAAAGGTGCGATCTCCCCTTTGAAGAGGGTCCGCTTGAAGATCTGGCCCATCAAGATGGCCATGGCGATGCCGATGATATAGAGAGAGAAAATGACGTTGCCTGCCCGCGCCCCAAAGAGTGCCCCGGCGATGAGCGCGTAGATAGGAAGCCTGCCGCTGCAGCTGATCAACGGATTGATTAAGATGGTAAGAATCCTGTCCCTCCTGCTCTCCAATACGCGGGTCGCCATAATGGCCGGTACGTTGCACCCGAATCCCATGATCATAGGGATGAAGGATTTTCCGTGCAGCCCCAGGGTGTGCATGACCTTGTCCATGATAAAGGCGGCCCTGGCCATGTAGCCCGTGTCTTCAAAGAGGGCTATGCAGAAAAAGAGAATGAAAATATTGGGGAGAAACACGGCCACGCCGCCCACGCCGCTGATGATCCCGTCGACAACAAGACCCTTGAGGAGTCCTTCTCCCATCAATCCACCGACGAACTGAGCAAGGAGTCCCACCCCCGCATCGATCCATGCCATGGGGTAGCTTCCCAGGTTGAAGGTGAGCTGGAACATGGCCCAAATAAAGAAGAAGAAGATCGGAAGTCCGAACAGGCGATTGGTCAGGACCGTATCAACCCGGTCGGAGACATACCGTCTGTCCGTGCGGGTGTGCCGCAGGGTCTCCCTCAGGGCGCCATGGATGAAGCCGTAGCGACGATCGGCTATGAGGGTTTCAGGATCGTCACCGAGAATCTGTTGTAACCGACTCTTGCTTTGTTCTAGCTGCCCCAGGATGGTCTTCTTCCGAGGTTTCTTTTCGATCTCCTTGATGACTTCTTCGTCGTTTTCCAGGAGCTTGGTCGCCATCCAACGGGCATGATGTTTATGTGCCAATGAAGGAGCGGGTTGGATCAACCCTTGCAGCTTTGCAATCTCCTCTTCCAGCTCTCGACCGTAATCGATATGGATGTGCCGGGCAACTGATTCTTTGTCCTCCGTCACCCTGACGATGGCCTCCAACAACTCCGTGGTCCCTTGATTCTTCGTGCCCACTGTTGGGACAATGGGTACCCCCATGAGGATGGCAAGCTGCTCATGATCGATGATCTGTCCTCTAGATCGGGCCAGATCCACCATGTTGAGGGCAAAGACCAGTTTGACCCCGAGATCGATCAACTGCGAGGCCAGATAGAGATTGCGTTCCAGGTTTGAGGCGTCGATCACGTCGACCACGAGATCGGGTTTTTCCTCGAGGATATAGTTGCGCGCGATGATCTCCTCCTGGGAGTATGCGGTCAGGCTGTAGGTCCCGGGGAGGTCGACCACCCGGATGGTATAGTTGTTATAGGTAGCAGTCCCCTCTTTTTTCTCGACGGTGACACCGGGCCAGTTCCCCACCTTTTGATGGGCACCGGTCAGGTTGTTGAAGATGGTCGTCTTGCCGGAATTGGGGTTGCCCGCAAGGGCGATGGTGATTTTTTTGGGCATTAATCCTCTCTCTGCCCTTCCTCTGATTCGCGCACCATTATCTTTTCGGCCTCGGTGTGTCTCAGGCTGACGTGATACCCCTTGAGGATATATTCAATGGGGTCCTTGAGGGGGGCATATTTTTCCACCATGATCTCCGTCCCCGGGACAAACCCCATCTCCATGAGCCGCTGCCTGAATCTGCCCGTTCCTGTGATCCGTTCGATGATGCCCCGGTCTCCGGTCCTCAGCTCATTCAACTTTCGCGCAGTCATCATTCTTTCCTTATTTCTGATGTTGCGGGGTTGTTGTCACTAAGATCTTTTTGGCCATTGCGGCTCCCAGGGCGATTCGGGTTTCCTGGGAGGCCACAATCAGCGGCCCTGGGCCGCTGCTCTTGATCACTTCCACATCGGCACCCCGCCTGAGCCCCATGCTCGTGAGCCGCCGTTCCATCCCCCTGTGGCCCCGGAAGCCCACAATGCGCACCTGTTCACCCGGGGAGGCCATGATAAGGGGCATGACGTCCTTGCGTTTCCTCAGGCAGTTGGAGCAGAGCCCATAGATCTCCATGCGGTGCTGGAGATCGTGAAATCCCATGCGACGGGCCGTCTCTGCCTGCAAGGCCTCGAGTTCCGGATTGTAGAACTCGAGGATGGAACCGCACCGGACACAGATCAGGTGATCGTGGTGTTTGCCCAGGTGATGATGTTCATATTGTGTCGCCTGATCGGAAAAGTGTTTTTCTTGGGCAAAGCCGTATTGGGCAAAGAGCTTCAAATTTTCGGCAACAAAATCCTCCGCCACGGAGATCCCCTTTTCTTTCAGGATACCTGTCAACTCCGAAGCAGTCAGGTGGTTTTCGGTACCGAGAAACGTTGCAAGGATCGTTAGTCTCTCATTGATCCGGTCGAGTCCTTCATCCTCGAAGATGACCTTGAACTGCTGATAGATGTCCCTGTGGTCTTTCGCAAGTCTTCTGCCTCGCATTCGTGCTCTCATTGTCTTGTGCCTATTTAATTATCCAGCCCTTCTTGAAACCCGACGGTAGGGCGTTCTGCAGCGGTGAGCTCACCCCGCTTCACCTTTTCAATGGCAGCGCTGACTGTTCCGGATGCGACAGTATAGACGTCCATGCCGGCTCCCGTGAGGGTAACGAGTGCGTTGTGCCCGATATTCTTGACGACAAGCGCATCGATATCCTTGGTAATGAGCATTTGGCATGCTCGGATGCCGGCAGCATTTTTTTCTTTCTGTCCAGGATTTTCAATCGTCTCCGTTGTCATCGATGTTGTATCTAATACCAGAAAGTACGGACAACGCCCGAAACGATCGTCAACGCGCGATGATATAGTCTTTCCCTTGGATGCAATGGCGATTTTCATCGTCTGGTATTCCCCCTTTGGTTATGAGGGTTTTTGCTTGGCATGCTCATATCCATTGTCTGATGCTTTTTTAATGCTTTACGTGATGAGTTCCTGACAGTGCGTGCTTCCTGTTCCTGCGCGCACTGTGAGCAATACCCTAAAAGTTCAAAGCGATGGGATGTTATAGCAAAGTCGTATTTTTTCCCGATGCGGCTCTGAATGACCCCGATTTCATCATCTGCAAACTCAACGATCCTGCCGCAGCTCACGCATCGGAGGTGACAGTGTTGTTTTTGGCCATAGATGTGTTCATAGTGGAGATGCCCGTTCTCGAAATAGACCTCCTTAATCAATCCGCTGTCGATGAGGAGCGGGATGGTCCTGTAGAGGGAGGCCTTGGAGATCCGCTTCTTCTTGTTCCTCAACCTCAGGAAGAGCTCATCCACATCGAAGTGATCGTGGATCGAGAAGATCTCATCGATAATCGTCTCCCGTTCCGGCGTGTTGCGGAGCCCCTTTTCCTTGATGTATTCGCGAAACTTTTTGATGGCATCCATGATGAGGCTATTATTATTGAGATTCATTATCAATAATACCCCCTTGATCCGGATCTGTCAAGTTCTTTTTTGCTGCTCAGCGGGGGGAGGTGACGTTTTGGTGATTTCAGGGAAGTAGGGTAGTGGGATTGCGAGGGAGAATACTATCAAAATAAGGTTGACAGGGGTGATGAATATATGGTAAAGACAGAATCACGAGGGTCACATGGATTGCAGAAGCCTTTATTACTACTACTATTACTACTATAGGGACGAAGAAAGGAGTCCATGGGCCTCTCTGCATCAATGATCTAACACGAAAAGGGTTTATTAGGGGCCGATGGGCACTCAGTCCATCGGCCCTTTTTTTATTTACTAATATGGAGGTGTCAGATGAAGAAAAAGACACAATTTGAACCGGCACAGCGGCTCAAGGAACTTCCCCCCTATGTCTTTGCCGAGATCGAGGCGAAGAAACAGGAGCTTGAGGCCAAAGGGGTAGCGATCATCGACCTGGGCAGGGGCGACCCCGATCTTCCCACCCCTCCCCATATCGTCCAACGGCTCAAGGAGGCATTGAAGGCCCCGGATTTCAACCGCTATCCTTCGTACGTCGGGATTACGGAGTTCCGCCGGGCAGCGGCCCGTTGGTATCATAGGAGATTCGGTGTATCTCTCGATCCGGAGACCGAGATCATCTCCCTCATCGGTTCCAAGGAGGGCGTGTCGCATGCCCCCATGGCCTATGTCGATCAGGGGGACATCGCCCTGTTCCCCGATCCCTGTTTCCCCATCTTCTATACCTCGATCCTCTTTGCCAAGGCCAGGCCGTATCCCATGCCGCTGTTGGAGGAAAATGCATACCTCCCAGACCTGGGTAAGATCCCCAAGGAGGTGGCCGAGGGTGCCAAGCTGATCTCCCTCAATTATCCCCATAACCCTACCACAGGAGTGGCTACGCATGATTTTTTCCGCGAGGTGGTTCGTTTCGCCAAGCAGTACCACCTTGTGGTGCTCCATGACCTGGCCTACTCGGAGATATATTTTGACGGCCACTATTGCCCCAGTATCCTCGAGGTGGACGGTGCCAAAGATGTGGCGGTTGAGTTTCACTCCCTCTCCAAGACTTACAATATGGCCGGCTGGCGCATCGGCTTTGCCGTGGGCAATGCGGAACTGGTGGGATATCTGACCTTGGTGAAGACCAACATCGATGTGGGGGTCTTCGGGCCGATTCAAATGGCGGGTGTCGAGGCCCTGGAAGGGGATCAATCCGGCGTGGATGAGCTGCGCAGGATCTACCAGCGGCGCAGGGACATCTTGGTGGGGGGTCTGCGGGAGGCTGGGCTTGAGTTCAAGGTCCCGCAGGCTACCTTTTACATCTGGGTGCGGGTCCCCCCAGGGCACACCTCGGCATCCTATACGGATTACCTCCTGGATAAAACGGGGATCATGGTCACCCCGGGCCACGGCTTTGGCAAGACCGGGGAGGGGTATGTCCGCTTCGCCTTCACCTCTCCCGAAGAACAGTTGCAGGAAGCAGCCCGGAGTCTGGCGGCGTTAAAAAAGGAGGGGTAGGGTATTAGAGAAGGTGCGTAAGGCTCCTGGGTCGATGAAGAAGAATAAACGAAGGTTCACAGAGATACATCATCTCTTGAAAAGGCTATGGGGTAGGGGGGTATGATGAAGGTCCCAGGTCCCAACGGCTAGATGGGACCTGGGACCGAGCCTTGCACCTGTTTCGTTTTGTGAACGAATTTCCTCTCCCCAAGGGGGGTAAGGGGGGACTGTTACGCCTTAGCGGGATTCATGGGTGACGTACCGTTATGCAGTAGGTAGCTCTGACCAAAGGGTCACCTCCGTTTTAGCCAATGAATTACCTGTATTTTCTCAATATGTTCTCTCGGCTCGGACGTCCTCCTTGCTTCGGCTTACATCCAGTTGACGCCGGCCAATTCCCGCCGGATGCCTTTTCGGAATCGGAGCTTTGGATATCCCACGATCATTGCAGCCAATACCGCGTTCTCCGGAGGGATCTTAAAGAGCTTGCGCAGCTCCGAAGACCGCTCAACGACCGGTGGCAGCAACCCAATGGCTGTAGCGCCTAACCCCAATGCATGGGCGGCCAAAAGCCCGTATGTTAGGTCAATAAGGGCATCCTCGGTGTGATTGCCCGCTTCTCGATGGGCATGGAAGAGGAGCATGGCCGGTGCCCCGCGGGTAATACTATCGTCCGCACTGGCCTTCATTGCCGGCAATCGATACGCCAAGCTCGGCAACACGTGTTCCCTCAAGGTATTGAGGGTTTCTCGCCCCGCTCTGCGCCGGATCATGAAGCGCATAAAGGGATTTTTCATCCACTGTCCCAGCTTTTCATAGAGGCCCACCATGAGGGGGAGCGCCTGTTCGATTGTTTCCCTTTTCTGCACGATTGTTACCTCCACCTTGTGCGGAGGAACCCCCATTGGCGCCATGGTGATGGCCGAGACGATCCGTTCCAAGGCCTTACGCGGCACCGGGGTTTGCTTGAAGACGCGGACCGATCTGCGACTGGCCAGCATGTTGACGAAGGCATCATAATCAACCTTTGTCGTTGGCACGTCGAAGAAGTCTTTTTTGTAGCTCAGTCCCTCGATATGGATGGATTCGGTCGGACAGATCGCCATACAGTGACCGCACCTGACGCAGAATTCGACCCTGTCGGCGCGGAACGCGACTACTGCTTCTTTGGGATTGTCCTTCACCGTATGGATGATGTTATTGGGACAGACGGTGATGCACAGTCCGCATCGGTTACAGGTTTGAGTATCGATGTACCGGCTGTTTTTCATGCAGAGCAGTTCCTTTCTTAACGGGTCTTGACGGGTCTAACGAGTCGTGAGAAAAAGCGCTTGTGCGTAGACGTATCTACTTTTACTGGCACTGCTGAAGGATACTACCGCAGTTTATACTTGCATCATCATACCGCTCATAGCACCTATTGTTTTCCGGGCAAAACCATGGATACCCGGCAGGGCAGCATCCCGTCGGGCAACAGAGGGAGCCCGAGGGGCAACAGGTCAGATTACAACAATAGTATCCCGTTGCGCAACAGACGCCGTTATTGCAGTTGGTGGGGAAGTTTGGGTCTTCGCATACCCATTCATCCGCCCAGGCATTCCCTACAGGGCTGAGGGTGCGTGTCACTACATCCCCGACGTTACACATACTGGCTGGTGCGAGCCATAGCACCACTAAGACAAAAAAGATCACTTTTTTCATCTGCTTTTCCTCCTTGAGTATCTGAAATCAATATGATGAGCAGCAAGATAGATGCCAGCGAGCGTATCATGAAACTGCTTGAAATTATTGATTATAATAGAATAATCAGGTTATGTGACCCTGCATATTGGACAAATATTGTCACTGGCGCCGACTTTTTTTTGGTATTATCACGCCTTAAATTAACGAAGCTCTATTTTAATGTTGAAAATAGGGTAGGGGACTATTTTTGGGAAATAAAGGATTTGGGCACAAGTCGCCAGGATCCGGATTTGAAAGGGGCTGTGTCAGTGATAGGCCTGTCCCCCTTCTGTTGATCAACAGAAGGGGGACAGTGGTGTGTGAGTGATGTTCTACGGTATGCTGGCCTGTGCGGCCTCGTCCTTGATCCTTTGACCATCGGATGCCGTGATCAACCTGGCCTTTACCAGTTTATCGACCTTGGCGTTCACCTTCTTCACGTACCTGTCGTGGGTCGGATAAAGCTTCATAAGGAGGTCCTTTTTGAACGGCACCTTATACCCCACGAGGGAACAGAACAGACCGGATGCAGGGTCATCAGGATTTGCGGGTGTGCTGTGCGCGTAATAAGTGCCGGTTGGTACGTCGAGGTACGGTGATCTGACGCCTCCCACCGCGTTACCGTACTTATCCACCTTGACGGGTACTGAGGGCGGCCAGGTAGGCTTCGAGCCTTCGGGGATCGGCTCTACTTTGATCCGCCTTCCCTTCGGTGGGGCTATGTTCGATCGGGCCCAGGCGTCGAGGTTTGCAAAGGCCCCGCGCATGAAGTATTCCGAGGGGAAATCGGTCATGCCGTATGTGCCGAACTCGGTACAGTTCGGCGGCGGTGCCGTAATGCCGGCCTTGATCATGTCTTCAGGCTTGGGCCAAAGGCCGACTGCCCGGAAGTTTATATGGCTTGCACCGGCGATCTCGTAACGGCGATAGCGGTCCTTCGCGGCGTTACTGTCGGCCCGGTCTCCTCCCATGCCCGTCCACAAGACCTGTGACACCACGCTGATAACCGGCTCGGGTCGAGGCGTGATGACAAAACGCGGGTCACCCGGCATTATGGGTGCTGAGCATTGATTGAGGGGTATTAGTAACCCGTCACCATCGCCGATCAGGTATCCGTCATACACCGGCTTGCCGTTGGATCCGAGGGCGTCCGGCAGTGGACGGATGAAGTTGACATAGGTGACGACATATCCGCCTGTCTGAGAATATCCCGTCAGAAAGGCCATCTTGACGGAGAACCCTCTGAGCGGATTATGTTGCCCTTCGGATTTCAACAGGGCGCCCACCTGACTCGCAATGTCCCAGATCAATCCATTCTCCGTCGCCGGCGTTGAGTCGGGAAGAAATGAGACGGGATTGGGACACGTCTGGTCGGCGGGGAGCGGATTTGCCCACGACACGGCGGCGTACCGCCTGGGGTCGAAGGTCTTCAGGGCCTGTGCCGTCACCGGCTTGCTCGTGATACCCACCCACGCGTCCCCATGCTCGATGAAGTACTCATTGGCAAACTGCCACTGAAAATCGAGATCGTACATCGCGGTTGGATTCAAGAGCTCGACGACGACGGTGCCGCTGAATTTTTGAGGCGACGCAGGTCGACGTACCAGAATCCGGGTTGTGTACGGCGCATGCGCCGTCTTCACAACAACGTTGCCATCGGCGTCGAAGTCGTATACGTTTGCGAAGCCGCTTACCAGATACTCTTCCTCAACGTATCCGCATTGGGAGAGATCCTGGGGTGCGTTTGTCCGGAACGCTGCGCCGAAGGGATATGAGTTGGTGGTCACCTTGATGGGGCCCTTCGCCGCGGGAATCGATGCGGCTGCCTGGACGCTTGTCGGATTGAGGAGCGCGATCAGGCACACTAAGCCGAGAAAAACATTTGTCACGCTTGATACATTCGCGAGCTTCATAGGAAAACCTCCTTTGCTCTTATGAAATAGTAGATGTGGAACGAACACCATCTTTTACAGGGGGGTAAACTAGGTAGAGGCGGATTCCAGCCCCCCATGATAATCTAAGAAACCGCGCCCCCTTAAACGTTTTAATATCCTGTTTGCGACCACCTCCCTTCCAGTCCCACTCTTTTTGCATGGATGAGCTTCCTGTTTGTTTATATATGAGCTGAGAATACCTACGGAATTTTCTCCTTTACAGGTCGAAGAAAATGTTATAAAAAACTATGGTAATGCCTTTACCGAGTCAATTAGGCACTTTCTTGTTTGGTAGTTACTTTCAAGTAAGTATTTCGATCATGTAATGTAGAGTTAAGGATTGCGATGGTAACCGAGAAAACCACTTGTCCTGTTGAAGCAACGATTAACATCATTGGCAATAAATGGAAGGTGCTCATCATGAGAGAGCTCTTTGAGGGCACGAAGAGATTCGGTGTGCTCTTCAGATCCGAGGGCCTGACCGGTATCAGTCAGAAGATGCTGACCCAGCAGCTGAGACAGATGGAAGAAGATGGAGTAGTTGCTCGTACCGTTTACCCCGAAGTGCCGTCCAGGGTTGAGTATTCCCTGACCGACCTCGGAAGAAGCCTGAAGCCCATACTGGACGCCATGGACCAGTGGGGAAACAATTATATCGAGGAGAGAGGATTGAGTGAAGGAGGATCAATGATGAATCGGGAAGAAACCGCTAAGTTTTTGGATGCATACTTTGCGGCCTTGCAAAAGGGAGAGATTGACAAAATTCCTTTTACTGCTGATGTGACGTTGACCGGCCCGATGGGAGGGCCGCTCAAGGGAGAACCTGTTGTAAGGGCAATACTCTTCCGGGTATCCCAAAGCTTCCGGAACATCAAGCTTGTTGTTCGAAGGCATGTCATAGACGGAGAGCACGCATGCTCCATGTTTGATATGATCCTTCCGACAGGAGAGACAGTAGCCTTCCTTGATTATTTCCACATTGTAGACGGGAAGATTAAATGGTTGCAGCCTTATTATGACCCGCGGCTCATGCAAGAGGCATGGGGTTGGGCAGAGGCGGAGAAACCGGCAAACAAAACTGCTTCATCAGGAAGGATGCCCGCTACGGGTGGTTGAAACGTCGCGTGCCAGGCGACGCTCCGCATCCGGCAATAGTCACAGTCTAACCCTGATTCTTCTTCAAAAATCTAATCGATTGCATTCAGCTAGGGGGCAATTGCCTTCGTAATGGCCGAGACCCCCGATGGTCCGGTCGTAAGGGTAATGTGTCCCGCGCCCGGCACAACCAGGACTTTTGTTTGCGGGTGCTTATCTGCAAAGAGAGGCTGGTATGCAGAGGGGAAAAACAGCTCGTCATTCTCACCGACCAAAACGCTCATCGGTTGTTTCGCATTAGTCATATCGGAACGGTAGTCATAGTGAGGACTGAAATTTCTCAAGAGCCTGTATGAATATCGGGCGGTTAGATACTCTGAGAATTGCGGGTCTATTGCATAGGCAATGATTGGCAGATGCCCGAATAGTTTTTCACCGATCGGCCCGAGCAGCAAGATGCCGATCATTCGTGGCATACTCACCTCTGCCCATCCTCCGTTATCCGGCCTGATCGTCGGCGAGTCGTATCCTATATACGGGGCGAGCAGTATATACTGCGAAAACAGCTTCTGCCGGGAACCGCCCGCAAAACGCAAGGCAAATCCGCCACCTGCCGAGAACCCAATCAGCGTTGCCTCATCCCCTCGGTTCAAGACCTGATTGACGAAGTCTTCCAAATCATCTTCGAGCTGACCGATATAGGCAATATCTCCTTTGCGACCGGAATCACCGTGCCCGCGTATGTCAAGCG